>CAXUEW010000089.1:2916-11219 GCA_964250115.1 uncultured Terriglobus sp. | reverse complement strand
AGAAAGAATCGTTCGACATGTTCGAGGCGATGATGCAGCGCTTCCAGGAAGACACACTACGCAACCTGTTCCGCATGCAGATCCTAGGACCGGACGGCACACCGATCGAATCACTGGAACAGCTTGCAGAGTTGCAGGCCGCAGCAGCAGCGCCTGTGGCACCGCCGCCCCCGCAACTGCCCAGTACTCCACCGGCGTTGCGCATGAGTGGTGGCGGTACGCAGCAGGAGACGTCACAAGCTCTCCCATCCGCACAGGAGTCTACCCTGCCGGTATCGAAGGGGCCGCAGCGGCAACAGTACGCTCCGGCCAAGGCGTCAAGCGGGCAGAAGCCAAAACGGCGGCGTTAGAACATATTCATTCGGAAGTGCAAGGGTTTGCGTCCATGGCGAACCTTGCACTAAGTTTTTAAGTTTGGATCTCGTCCAGCAGTACTTTTGCCTTGGTGGCGAGGGTTCGCGCGCCTTCCACATCCAGTTTTTTCCACGCTTCATCGGCCTGTCGTAGAAACAGCCTGGCCTGCTGCACTTGCTGGATGTGCGTGTTAGCAAGTTTGCGCGGCAGCGCAGCCAGACGCCGTTGCTGGCCGCGCAGCAGTGCTTCAGTTTCTTGCCGCAGGGTACCGTTGTCGGCTTCGCCGCCGGCTGTCAACTGTCCAAGGTCGACAGGTACGGGCGGCTTCAAGGCTGCCATCTGCGATTGACTTGCAGGAGGAGGCCTGTAGCGCGCGACTGGCCGGCGCGGGAGCTGTGGTTCGATGTTTGAAACGTCGGCCAGCGGTATCTCGGGCTGGGGCTCTGTCCGGTGCATTGGCGGTGGAACGCTGATCATGGCGACGTGCACCGCCGGGGGCGGCGGCGGTGCGGCGGTAACGCGCGTCCGATGGCAGCCCGCTGCCGCCAGCAGGCACACCAGCGCCGAAGCGGCAGAGCGGCTGCGTAGACTCATGCGTTTAACACCGCTGGCGTGGACGTGCCCGTTCGCTTTGCAAGCGGCAGCCGAATGGTAAAGGTGCTGCCGTGATTGGTACTACCCGGTGCTGCCTGCGACCAAACCTGAATGACGCCACCATGCAGCTGCACGATGCGGTAAGTCATGGCCAAGCCGATACCGCTGCCGGTCGTCTTGGTGGTGAAGTACAGGTCAAAGATATGCTCTAGCGCCTCGGGCGCAATGCCTGTACCCGTGTCGCGCAGGGAAAGGCATGCGAACTGCCGGTCGCGGCCAAGGCGGATTTGTAGCGAACCACCTTCCGGCATGGCCTGCATCGCGTTGAGAGCGATATTCAGCAGCGCCTGCCGCAGCAGTTCCGCATCGCATTGGATATAGATGGGCGTTTTCGGCGTGTCTTCCTCCACGGTAATCTGCACATCGCGGCTGACGGCATCGGCGGAGATCAACTGCACGACGGATCGAACGATGGGCATCAGCTCCTGTTCTCGCAGAACGGGCTCGATAGGCCGGGAGAAGTCGGCCAGCGTTTGGACCACGCGGTCGAGCCGGCTCATCTCGCTGGCCAGCACCTCCACGTGACGTTGTGCGCCGGAGACATTTACGGGTTCTTCCAGCTTGCCACGCAGCAATTCCAGGTGCACAACCATTGCGTTGATCGGATTTTTGACCTCATGACCAACGCCTGCCATAAGCCTGCCGATGCTGGCGAGGCGGCGGGCAACCTGCACCTCTTGCTCCAGCTCTTCCTCCGCTGCAACATCGTGCAGCGTGACCAGTGCACCGGTCCCTGCGCTGCAATTAAGCGAGAGTTCTATTGTGCGCCCATCTTCCAGCTTCAGCGGCAGGTCATGGACATCGCGCTGGTGCGGTATCAAAGACGACAGTAGATCGCCGATAGCACTGCCCGCAGGGAAGACATCAAGTAGCTGCGTTCCGGGTACTGCCCGCCTGTTTTCCGGTAGGAAGTTGGCAACGGCATCGCTCGCGGTCGCGACCCGCAGGTCTGAGGTGATGACCATGACACCATCCTTCAGGGCGTGGAGCATGCTGTTTAGGCTGGAAGCCATCTCGGACCGGGTCTGTTCCGAACTCCGCATCTGCGCGTCAAGACGACTGATCGTGGACGAGACACGCTCCACCGCGTCGCCGCGGGGAACGGCTTCCGCCGCGTTTTGTCCTGACAGTACGTCTAACTCCCAGCCAATTCTTTCGATTGGCCGCAGGGCTACGGCAGAGAGCGCGCCAGCCACCAACAGGGAACCACCCAGCGCCAGCAGCGAAACCATAGTGGCAGTCCTTAGCCATGGAGAGTATGCATTCCGCAAAAACGTCGATCGGATGCCAAGGTGCACAACAAGGAACGGACTACCGTTGCGATCCAGCGGCAGATTGATGTCGAGCGTTTCCGGCGCTCCAAACAACAGCCGGCGCAGATTTCCGAGGGATGAACTGCTGCCTTCGGTAAAGCTTCGTCGCTTCGGTATCGGCCGGTTTGCCAGCGCTGGATTACTGCTGACAAGAACAACCCCGTTCGCGCTGCTGACAAACGCGTCTTCAATGTCAGGGGAGTAGCGAACATAGCCATTCAGTGTGTCCGTGACATCGCTATCACTTTGCAGGATGCTTTGCACCGCCTGTTCAAGGCTGGCTTCGCTTGTGTCTGTTGGCGGATGTTGCACCATGCCCTGTTGCAGAGCCGTGCGTGTTGACGACAAACCCGCGTGCAGCAAAACACCATTGGTGGATTTTGTCTGAGCGATGCGTTCACGCAGCACCTCAGACAAGAAGACCAACGAAAGCGAGACGACAAGAACAAACGTGAACAGCAGCGTGCCTGCTACCAGTTTGGTACGCAGTCCCATGCTTAGACCGCTGCCCGTTCATCCAGGGCATACTCCTTCAGCTTATTCTGCAGCGTTTTAGAACTGATGCCGAGTATTTCCGCAGCACGAGTCTTGTTGTGCCGGGTCGAGAGAAGAGTCTTCAGAATCAGCTGCTTTTCCGCCTCGTCTACCGTGGTGCCGACGGATAGGTGCACCATGTTCTCGCTAGCTGTGGGAGCCGCCGCAGTCATCGGTCCCTGCGGCGCGGCAGTGGCTGGAGGGTAGGGGCGTACGCTAGCAGGCTCCTCCCCGAATCCTGCGGGCAGGTGGGAGCTGTCGAGCATGCGCGTACCCGACAGGATCACGGCGCGTTCAATGGTGTTGCGCAGTTCGCGGGCATTGCCGGGCCAGCGGTGGGCTTGAAAACGAACCAGCAGATTGCGCGAGATACCGGGCACCGAAGTACCATGCCGCGCGTTCATCTCCTGCACCATGGCATTGGCAATCGCCGGGATGTCCTCCGGGTGCTCGCGCAGCGGTGGCATTTCAATGTTGAAGACGTTCAGCCGGTAGAACAGGTCGCCGCGCAGTTCGCCCGATGCCACAGCCTGTTGAGGGTCCTTATTGGTTGCAGCGATGACTCGGACGTTCACGGGAATCTCATCGCGCGAGCCCAGCCTGCGCAACCTGCGGTCCTCCAAAACACGGAGTAGCTTACTTTGCGTTCCAGCGGGCATTTCGCCGATTTCATCAAGCAAAAGTGTACCTTCTTCCGCCAGTTCAAAGCAGCCCGCCCGGCGGTCCTGCGCGCCGGTGAAGGCTCCGCGTTCGTGACCAAAGATCTCGCTTTCAATCAGCGTCTCCGGAATGGCGGCGCAGTTCACCGCGACAAACGGCTTGTTGCGCCGGCCGCTGAGCATGTGCAGCGCACGCGCCGCCAATTCCTTACCAGTGCCGCTCTCGCCGGTAATCAGCACCGAGACATTGTTCGGTGCAATGCGCTCGATGACGTAGAAAATATCGCGCATACGCTGTGATGATCCGATCAGCGGGCCCAGGTGTCCTGCGTTGTCGCCCGCCGGTGTCTCCGAGCCGGTCTCATCTTCAACGTCCTCGCGCTGCCGGGCATTCTGCAGAATGACCCTCAGGCGAGCCGGATCGACTGGTTTCTGCAGGTAGTCGAAGGCACCTAGCCGCATCGCATCCACGGCGCTATCGATGGAACCCTGCGCCGTAAGCATCACGACGGCCATCTTTTGCGGCAGCTCGCTGATGCGGTCCAGCAACTGCAGGCCGTCCATGCGTGGCATCATCAGGTCCGACACAACGATGTCGGGCGACCAGCGGATGGCTGCGTCCAGGCCCGCGACGCCGTCCGCAGCCGTTTCCGTCCGATATCCCCATGAAGCGATCAGTTCCGCCAGCCCCGCGCGTGCGTTCGGCTCGTCTTCGACGACCAGTACCTTGGTCTGTGCCACAGTTCAATTCCTCTTCGTTGTTACAGGTTCAGATGCTGCGAAGTGCACGCGGTTTGCGTATGCTGACCACATGAACCAAACAGATCCACCATACGAGATTACCGTCGCGGAAGTAGCACAGTTGCGGACTGCCGGTGTGCCGTTCACGTTGTTGGACGTGCGGGAACCGTGGGAGATTGCAACCGCTGCGATTTCAGGCAGTTTGAACATCCCCATGGGTGAGCTGCCGGCGCGCGCGCACAATGAGTTGGACCCGGACGCGCAGATTGTGGCGCTTTGCCACCATGGTGCCCGGTCGCTCTCCGTTACGGAATGGCTCCGACGCGAAGGTTTCCCGTCCGTGCAGTCCATGGCCGGTGGTATCGACCAGTGGTCGCGCGAAGTGGATCCCGCCGTACCGATGTATTGATCTGCGCTCATCGCCGTATGGCGCGAAAACGCAGACGAACATAATCTGCCCACCAGTTGCAGCCTGCATCGCGCAGGATTGGTTCCAGCAGAGCAACTGTAGATGCAACTGCTGCTACGCGGTTCTCCTCCGAAAGCTTCTGGAGGACTCCGCTTCGAAAGGTCAGCAGCCACTGCTCCATGCCACTTTTTAGCGGAGTCGGCCGCGGAACCAGCAGGATCTGCTCCACGCGGAATCCGCTGGCCTGCAGCAGGTCGCGGTAGACGTCGACCGAGGGATACAGAGAGGCGGCCTCTTTTTCCGCATCGATTCCGTAAAGATGCAGTGTCGCCGACAGTGCCGTGCGGATGGCGGCGATGTTGCCCAGGCCGCCCATCTCTGCGACGAAGCGTCCGCCGGATCGCAGAGCCGCGTGCACACCGTGCAGAACTGATGCCTGATCCCTGACCCAGTGCAGCGCGGCGTTTGAGAATACCGCGTCGAACTCACCATTGAAGGGCAGGGAACACATATCTGCCTTCACGAGCTTCAGACCGCGCTCGGTCGCTGCGGCCAACATGGAATCGTCAGCGTCGCAGCCAGTCACCTTAGCGCCGCTAGCCGCGATGCGGGCTGTCAGTGCGCCATCGCCGCAACCCAGGTCCAGGATGCGCTCGCCCGGCTTTGCCTTCAACATGGCGAGTACGTCCTCAGCTAGGTCGGCGACAAAGCGGCCATTTGCTGCGTACGCTTCGGCATCCCAGGTTTGCTTTCGTTCGTGCAGGTGTGGTGTGCTGCTCATGGTTCTGATTCTTCTGCCTGTGTCCGTCAGCGGCAAGCGTCATAAGAATTTCTAAGGAGTCAAAAGCATGCTGGATACCGCGCTTGCATTTGCCCGCGAGAATCGCGAAAACGCATTGGACGAGCTGAAGAGTTTTCTGCGCATTCCGTCGATCTCCACTTTACCGGAGCACGCGGTAGACGTGCGCCGCGCCGCCGAGTTCCTTGCGACGGAACTTCGCCGCATCGGCATGGAGAACGTCCGGCTGATTGAGACAGCGGGCCATCCGCTGGTCTACGCCGGCCACCTGCACGCCGCCGGTAAGGACACCGTGCTGTGCTATGGCCACTACGATGTGCAGCCGCCGGATCCCCTGGACGAGTGGATTTCGCCGCCCTTCGAACCAGCCGAGCGCAACGGCAACATCTACGCGCGCGGCGCGGTCGATGACAAGGGCCAGCTCTGGATGCAGGTCAAAGCGCTCGAGGCGCTGCTGCGGGAAGGTTCACTGCCGGTGAACGTCCGCGTGCTTGCAGAAGGCGAAGAAGAAGTAGGAGGCGAGGGCATCGCCACCTACCTGCGCGACCATGCCGGCGAGATCCCATGTGATGCCGCGCTGGTCTGCGATACCGACCTGTTCGCACCTGACCTGCCTACGCTCTGCGTGGGCCTGCGCGGCATGATCTACACGGAGATCGAAGTGCGCGGCGCGCGTACCGATCTGCACAGCGGCATGTACGGCGGAGCCGCTCCGAATCCATTTGTCGCGCTGGCGCAGATCATCTCAAAGCTGAAAGATGAAGATGGCCGCATCCTGATTCCAGGCTTGCTTGACGGCATCCAGCCGCCCACCGCAGCAGAACTGGCCGCGTGGCAGTCGTTGCCCTTCGATGAAGAGCACTACCGCGAGACCGAGGTCGGCAGTACATCGCTGGTAGGCGAGCCCGGCTACTCCGTGCTTGAGCGTACGTGGGCACGGCCCACGTTGGACGTGCATGGCATGCCGGGCGGTTTCACCGGCGCGGGCGCGAAGACAGTCATACCCGGCCGCGCGACAGCAAAAGTATCGCTGCGGCTGGTGCCTGGCATGGAGCCGCAGAAGGCCTTCGGGCAGTTGCGGGACTATGTGTCGAGCATTGTTCCGAAGGGTGTCACGGCAGAGGTACGCCTGATCCACTCCGGCGAGCCGGTCGTAGTGGATACGGACAACCGCTTTGTGCGTGCGGCAACCGAAGCCATGCGAGCCGTTTTCAGCCGCGACACGGTGTTTGTGCGTGGAGGCGGCTCCATTCCAGTGGTGGGTGACTTTACGCGGCAGTTGCATGTGCCCACCGTGCTGATGGGCTTCGGTTTGCCTGATGACAATCTGCATGCACCGAACGAAAAGTTCTCGATCTCGAACTTCTACCGAGGAACGGAATCGATCATCCGGTTCCTGTCAATTTGCGGCGAATGATCTTCGCGGACGTGATGGGGTATGTTCTGGCTGGCGGCGAAAGCTCGCGCATGCAGCGTAGTGATCTGCCTGCGGATAAAGCGATGCTGGTGCTAGGCGGCAAGACCCTGCTGGAGCGTGCGCTGGGCACTCTCGCTGAGGTTTGCCCCAACCCTCGAATCCTTTGCGGCACGCAGCAGCGTTGCGGACGCCTTCAGCACTTGGGACCTACTGTGCTTGATAGAGTGCACCATTCGGGTCCGCTGGGTGGGCTGCACGCGGCGCTGATCGATGCGCGCAGCCAGGGAGCAGCCTGGGTGCTGTTGACGCCGGTCGATCTGCCTTGGATGTCCAGCGCTGCTCTTGCCGCCTTCGTTGACGCTGCGGTGGCGTGTGGCGCCGCCGCGTCGTGCATGCGTGCCGAAGGTCTTGTGCAGCCCTTGCCCCTGCTCGTCCACGTGGACGCTGAAAGCCTGGTGGCTTTGGCTTTGCAGTCAGGAGAGCGCAAGCTGCTTCGTGCCCTGCGAGACGTATCCAATCGGGCCGGTAAGTTACCCGGCTTGTGTGCGGTGGATGTAGAGAATTTCAGTATCGAAGCCGAAGAACGTACCAACTGGTTTCGAAACGTTAACACGCCTGAGGACTACGCAGCGGCCCAACAGAACGAAACGCTTGGGAGCGCTGCGCATCAGAGTAAGCATGGCGGATAACCAGCAGGGTAGCGAGAGCAACAGCCAGGTCGCCGCGAAGGACGCGACTACCGGCCCGGCACACGATGCGACCGGGTCAGCAGGCAGCGCGACGGGCACTGATTCCACTGCGGCAGAGCGCGGCACTGACGGCCGTTCCGGTGCAGAGCGCCAGGGCGAAAGTGCCGGCAGTTCAGAACTGCCGGATCACCAGGCCGCAGTGAATGACGCGGAACAGATCGCCTCAGATCAGGCTGCCTCGAACGAGGAAGTCTCGGAAGATGTGGCGGAGGAAGTCGGCGAGTTTTTCGAGCAGTCCGCTGAACAGAACGAAACCGTTGTAGGGGAGAGCGACTGTCCCTTTATCTCGTTCGAAAACGTGTTTAAAACTTTTGGCGAGTTCAAGGTGCTGGAAGATGTTAGCTTCTTCGTCAAGCCGGGTGAGACGCTCTGCATCCTCGGACGTTCCGGCGTGGGCAAGTCGGTCTCATTACAAATGCTGATGGGTTTCCTGAAGCCTGACAAGGGTTCGGTGCGTGTCGCAAATGAGGACATTGGCAGATTCTCCGAGCAGCAGATGCAGCCCATTCGCCGCAAGGTAACGATGGTCTTTCAAAATGGCGCGCTTTTCGACTCGATCACCGTGGGCGAGAACGTGGCCTTCCCGTTGCGCGAAAAAGGCGAGTTGGAAGAGGAGCAAATCCGCCAGGTAGTCAAGGGGTTGCTCGAGATGGTGGGCGTCGCCGGTATGGATA
>CAXUEW010000089.1:2090-2891 GCA_964250115.1 uncultured Terriglobus sp. | reverse complement strand
CTCGACAGGCATGAAGCGGTCGATCGCCATTGCGCGCGCGCTTGCCGCACAGCCCGAAGCCGTGTTGTATGACGAGCCGACCACTATGGTCGATCCACTGATGGCACACCTGCTGGGTGACTTGATTGAACGTCTGAAACGGCAACTGCACCTGACCAGCATCGTCGTCACGCATGACATGCGCTTTGCACGTAAACTCGCCGATCGCGTGTTGTTCCTGCACGAAGGCAAAGCCCGCTTCTTCGGCACGCTCGACGAACTTGAGAACTGCGATGATGAGATCCTGCGCGACTTCATGTCGATGGACGAGCTGGTGCTTCCACAGTAAATGTCCTGCGATGGGCACTGCTATAGTGAACGGCATTACTTCACTCCAAGGCAGGTATATGAACCCTCGCAGCAGCAGTGCAGTTCTTTCCTTGGCACTCGTCGCCGTTTCGTCTTCAATGTTCGCGCAGGATAAGACAAGTAACAGCACGCGGCCTGCCGATATCAACCAGATCCCCAGCGTGTTCAATGCGCCGAAGACGGCGCCATTTGAAGCGCCCAAGGCGCAGTTCGACTACGACAAGCGCGTGGTGATGGTTCCCATGCGTGACGGCACAAAACTTTACACCGTGATCGTGGTGCCGAAGGGTGCAAAGAACGCGCCCATGCTGATGACACGCACCTGCTACAACGCCGCTGCCCGTGCGCACGCGGCGCGCACGCCCTCGGTCCCGGGCGCGCCAGCTGTGGCACCCGCTGCCGCAGGCCGCGGCGCGGTAAAGCCGGACGCACCGCACATGCTGGACGAGTTGA
>CAXUEW010000089.1:1559-2080 GCA_964250115.1 uncultured Terriglobus sp. | reverse complement strand
GGATCTACCAGGACGTGCGCGGCAAGTATGGCTCTGAAGGCGTGTACCTGATGACGCCACCACCCGTCGGCCCGTACAACGCCTCAGGTGCGGACGACACCACGGACGCTTACGACACCATCGATTGGCTAGTGAAGAACGTGCCGGAAAGTAATGGCCGGGTGGGCATGATTGGCTCCTCGTATGAGGGCTTTACTGTTGTGATGGCGCTGCTGCACCCGCACCCGGCACTGAAGGCTGCCATCCCCGAAAGCCCCATGGTCGATGGCTGGATGGGTGATGACTGGTTTCACTACGGTGCCTTTCGCCAGCCGAATCTTGACTATTTCCTGTCGCAGACCAGCGCTCGAGGGGCGGGCACACGCGGCTCGCACGGCGGACGGGACGACTACTCAAACTTTCTGCGCGTGGGTTCCGCAGGCGACATGGCACGTGCCATGGGCGAAGAGCAGTTGCCCTACTGGAAGCTGGTTGAGTCGCACCCGGCGTACGATGGCTTTTGGCAGTCGCAGTCACTAGAT
>CAXUEW010000089.1:0-1549 GCA_964250115.1 uncultured Terriglobus sp. | reverse complement strand
CCGACCATGTGGCTGCAGGGCCTCTGGGACCAGGAAGACATGTGGGGAGCGAACCACAGCTACCAGGCGTGGGAAGCGAAGGACTCGAACAACAATATGAACTTCCTTGCCATGGGACCCTGGTCGCACAGCCAGATCAACCGCGAAGGCCACTCGCTGGGGCCGCTGGTATGGGATGACGACACCACGCAGGACTTCCGGCAGAACGTGCAGTTGCCATTCTTCAATCAGCACCTGCGGGAGAATGGCGCGGACGCGCACACGCCGCCGGTATACATCTACAACACGGGCGAGGATCACTGGAACCGCTTCGATAAGTGGCCGCTTGCGTGTGAAGCAAACTGCGCGGCTAAGAGCAAACCAATCTACCTCCAGGCCGAAGGAAAGCTGTCCTTCGACGCTCCAAAAAGCGGTGGTGCGAAGTTCGACGAGTACGTGTCTGATCCTGCAAAGCCGGTACCTTATCGGCCGCGGCCTGTTGCCGCCGATGACCGGCAGGGATGGGTCACATGGCTGGTGCAGGATCAGCGCTTTGTCGACGGTCGCCCTGACGTTCTGACGTACACCACCGAGCCGCTTACCGCGCCTCTACGCGTAAGCGGCGTGCCCCAGGTGAACCTGGTGGCAGCCACCAGCGGAACCGACAGCGACTGGGTGGTGAAGCTGATCGACGTGTTTCCGGATGGCACCGCGCGGCCGGAGCCGATGAACGGCTACCAGCTTTCCATCGCCATGGACATCTTCCGCGGGCGCTACCGCACCAGTTTTGAGAAGCCCGAAGCGATCAAGGCGAATGAGCCATTGCTGTACAAGTGGGACTTGCCGAATGTGAACCACGTATTCCAGCCCGGCCACCGCATCATGGTGCAGGTGCAGAGTTCGTGGTTCCCGCTCTATGACCGTAATCCCCAGAAGTACGTCCCCAACATCTTCAACGCGAAGCCGACGGATTACATCAAGGCGACTCAGAGAGTCTTTCATAGCGGAACGACCGCCAGCTACATCAGCATGCCGGTAGTACCATCACAGCAGGAGAAACCGGATTCAGCAAAGGCGGGCGGACAGTAACGTTCTTATCGTAAGTCAAGCCAAATACAAGGGCTCCCGATTTGGGAGCCCTTTGTACTTACAGCAGTAGTAGCTAGTTAGAAGGACAGACGGAGGCTGAACTGGAACTGACGAGCCAGATCATAGGTTCCACCCTTGGTCTTGCTTTGGCCAAACGTGCCGGAGGTGTAGCCGGTGTCTGGATTGTCCGCTGAGGGCTTATTGAGGAAGTTGAAGGACTCAGCACGGAAGTTGAGCTGGGTGCTCTCGTGCCCGGGAACAAGTGTCCAGGCCTTGTTCAGAGCAGCACTGTAGCTCTGGAAGCCTGGTCCCTGAATCTGGTTACGCGTTCCACGCCCAGCGAACCGTCCAGCGTAATTCGCCAGCAAAAAGGCGTTGGTACGTGTCGCGGGAAAGGCTGTGACATCAAACCAAGGCGTAGTACCAGTTTGACCTGCAAATGCTTTGGAGGTTTGCATCTGCTTCACGAGTGGAACCAGCT
>CAXUEW010000088.1:4645-11247 GCA_964250115.1 uncultured Terriglobus sp. | reverse complement strand
AAGGTGCTGCGGGCGGACGGCTTCCTGCTGGAAGTTGCGGCTGTACCCCTGGGAGATGGCGCGTAAAATGCGGCACGCTCAAGTAAACTGGAGATCGTCCGGTGACTCCGACCCGGCTTGAGGTTCGTTCGTTTCATGCTAAAGCGGTTCCTAACCCTTTCTGTCCTGCTGTTTGCCATGCCTTTCACCGCTGTTCTGTCCGCACAGGATGCTCAGCCGGCCGTGACACGCACCGGCCGTTTCCTGGCTCACTTTGATCTGGGTATCGCCGGTACCGCTCTGTTCACGAAGAGTGCCACGGGCACAGTTAACCAGAGTGTGCTGGGTGCACCCTACAACGTGACCCAGAGCGCCAGCACCTCTGCGGGTGTGCTGGTGACCATACGCGGGCAGAAGTCAGCTTACAAAGGCTTAGAGTTCAACTACGGCTACGGGCGTACCGCGCAGACCTGGACCTGCTGTAATAACAGCCCCACGACGGGCGCTCTGTTGGGACCATTGGTTGCCCAAGCCACAGTCAACGAGTTCACGGTGGGATACCTGGTTCGGCCGGAACGCACCATCTTCGGCTTCAAGCCATACGTCAGCGGAGGTGCCGGCAGCATCGAGTTCAAGCCGACGCGCAACGGGGGACAGGGCTTGAAATCACAGGCACGTGCGGCTTATTACTACAGCGTCGGCGGCGAAACTCTGCTGGTCGGCAATACTCTCGGCGCTCGGGTCGGCGTGCGTCAAGTTTTTTACCGTGCGCCGGATTTTGGCCAGAACTATCTGACCATCCGGAAACTGACCTTTACGTTAGAGCCGCAGATCGGACTTTACCTGCACTTCTAAACTCATCCTGGCCTTCCGCCAGGTCTACGCGCACGCCGAAAGCCCCTGATGAGCTCTCAGTTCAACGACTCGGAAGACGACACACCGCTCTACACCCGCAGGGCGAACACCGAAGATTACGCGGTGAGCGACAGCCGCGCGAACGAAATTGCTGAGCCGCGGCACGCTGAACGCGAGGTGACGCTGAACACCGGCATTGTTCTGGGCCTGTTTTTTGCGCTGGCGCTGTTATGCGCCGTGTTTTTCGGTTTCGGCTACTCCATCGGCCACAAGCCGGCACCAACGCCGGTAGTCGCTGAGGCCGACACCACACCCACCGACACCACGGCGGCCACGCCTGTCAACGCGAAGCCCTCACCTGGTTCCCCCGCGAGCCAACCTGTGCCCGAGTATGTTCCCGCGCCCGGAACGGATCGATCCACACCCAAGGCTGCGGCGGCACCGGCTTCGCCTGGTGAGAGCCGTGCCAATGTTGCCGGTGGTACTTCAGCGGAGCCTTCGGCGGCGCGTCCTGCACCGGTTGCTCGCACCGCCGCTACGATTGCCGCAGTACCACCGGCACCGTCCGTGCCAATTGCCAGCGCGTCCGCTGCACCAGGTACAGGCACGAGCTATGTTCAGATTGCCGCGGTCAGCCATCAGGAAGATGCAGATGTCTTGCTCAGCGCACTGCGCCGTCGCGGCTATGCCGTGCTAACCCGCAGCGAGCCTGCCGACAAGCTGATCCACGTACAGGTGGGTCCATTCAGCAGCCGGAAAGAAGCGGACGCCATGCGCCAGAAGCTGGCTGGCGACGGCTACAACGCGTTCATCAAGTAGCGCTGACGTGCGGACCGTCTGTGGGTCGCATGGACTCAGGTAGCGCCTCCATCAAGGCAGATCGGACTGCCTGCATTAACTCGCCTCTTACGCGGTAGTTCGCAGGATCAATCGGCGGCAGAAATCGCACACGCGCGATACCCGGCACCACCTTAGCGCTACCCTTCCGCATCATGCCTTCGGTACCCGAGATGGCAATGGGAACGATGGGCGCACCGGTCGATTGCGCCAGGTGAAATGGCCCCGCCTTGAACGCCTGCAGCCGGCCATCCGGCGACCGCGTGCCCTCCGCGAAGATCAACATCGACAAGCCACTGTTGACCACCTCTGCGGCCATGCGCGCGGATCGCACCGCGGCTTCGCGACCGCCGTTCCGCTCCACGGGAACGCAGCGCGCCAAACGCCAGGCGCGCCCCAGCACCGGGATCCGCATCAACTCCGCCTTGAGCATGATGCTGGGCGTGCCAGGCAACAGTGGTGCAATGATCGGCGGATCGAGGTTCGAGACGTGATTCGACAGGAACAGGCACGCCCGATCCGCAGGAATGTTCTCGCGTCCGGTTTCTTCCACGCGGATACCCGCAGCACGCAACGCGGTTCTCGCAATCCACTTGCCTACACGGTACATGGGCTGAATCTTGCCGGTGAGCAGCGTCCACGGGATCAGCACGATGCCCGCTGGGCCGCCCAGACCCGCGATGACCGCGACCAGCTTGAACGTGGCCCACATCAGCGGGCCCGCAGCGCCGCTGGCAATTTGCTGTAGATATCGCCAAAGCCACCATTCGAAAGAATCGCGACTACATCGCCACTACGCAGCGTGGCGGCGAGTGCCGCCGTAATGCTGTCCGCATCCGGCAGCAGTTGCGCAGGGACACCGGCACTGTTCAGCGCTGCGACTACATGTTGCGGTTCAAGCCGCTCCCCTTCCGGGATGCTTGCGCCCAGGTACACGTCGGCCAAAACGACCTCGTCGGCGACGCGCAGGCTTTCAATCAACTCCTGCTCGAAGACATTGCGGCGCAGCGTGTTGGAGCGAGGCTCCAGCACCGCAATCAGGCGGCGACCCACGTATGATCCACGCAGTGCGCGCAGCGTCTCGCGAATGGCCGTTGGGTGGTGAGCGAAATCGTCAATGATGGTGATGCCGTCGACCTGAGCGCGCACTTCAAGCCGTCGCTTGACGCTGCGGAAGGTGCGCAGCGCTTCCGCAATGGACGCCGCATCAAGGCCCTGCCCTGCTGCCAACGCGGCTGCTGCCGTGGCGTTCAGAGCGTTGTGCTCGCCCGCCATCGGCAGTTCCATGTCGGCAAAGTGCTCACCCTGGCGCAGCAGGGTCCAGCGTGAAATGGCACCGGGCTTGAAGTTGGTCAGTCGCCAGTGCGAACCCGGCTGAAAGCCATAGCGTTCCACTGGGCAGAAGGCCTTTGCAGCACATTCGGTGACGTTCTCGCTGCCATCGTAGGCCACCAGCCTGCCGCCGCGCGGGATCAGGTTCACGAGGCGTTTGAACGCTGTCTTCACTGCCGCAAGATCGGGGTAGATGTCGGCGTGGTCGAACTCCACATGCGTCAGAATGGCGGTCTGCGGGAAGTAATGAAGAAATTTCGGTCCCTTGTCGAAAAAGGCCGTATCGTACTCATCACCTTCCAGCAGAAACGGCTGCGTCTCGCGCACGGCAAAACTGTTCCCGAAGTTCTCTGCCACGCCACCGATCAGGAACGATGGTGCAAGCTCCGGCCGCGTGCGTGACGCGACTTCATAGATCCAGGCCAGCATGCTTGTGGTCGTGGTTTTGCCGTGCGTTCCGGAGACCACCAGCGGCTGGCGTCCGCGCAGAAACTCGTCGTGGATGAGCGCCGCCATGCTGGTGAACGGCAGCCTGCGATCCAGCACGGCTTCCAGTTCCGGGTTGCCGCGCGAGATGGCGTTGCCGATCACGACCAGGTCTGGAGCGGGATCGAGATGCTGCTCGTTGTACGGCTGCATCGGCTCAATACCCATGGCGCGCAACTGGTCGCTCATGGGCGGGTACGCTGCCGCGTCGGAACCGGTGATGCGGTGCCCCTGGCCCTGTAGCATGCCAGCCAGGGAGGCCATTGCCGTACCGCAGATGCCGATGAGATGAATGTGTTTCGATTGCGTTACAGGGGCTGCCACGGCTTCTACTCTACCGCCGATTCCAGGAACTGCAGAGACGCGCCGGAGGTACAGTCGAGCCGCACATGCACGCCCAGCGGCAGCGTGACGTTCGGCGTGTTCACGTGGCCTGACTGCAGGCCAATCGCGACGGGTCCGGCAAAGTCGCGCAGGTTGTATAGCAGCGCCTGCTCGATCAGTTCCGCCTCTTCGGGAGTCTCAGCGCACTGCTCCATGTCACCGAACACGATGCCTTTGACTCGCTCCATGGCTCCGGCATAGCTAAGGTGCAGCAGCATACGGTCCCACTGGTAGGGCTTCGTGCCGACCTCTTCGAGGAACAGCACGATGTCACCTAGCGGCGGCTGCAAGGCGTACGGCGTCCCCAGCGATTCCACCAGCAGCGCAAGGCATCCGCCATACAGCGTGCCTTCCACGGCGTGGCCGGGCTTCAGCACGCGCATGCCCTGCTGCCCGTCAAGGTGCCACAGGTCTGTGGATTCGAGCGCGTGCCGCCATGAATGGAGATCGACACCGTCAGCCAGCACGTCTCCGCGTGCGAAGTCAGGCGAAACCATGGGCGCATAAAACGTGTGCAGGCCGCACACCTGCGCGAACCACAGGTGCAGCGTAGTGGGGTCGCTGAAGCCCATGAACGGCTTCGGGTTGTTGCGGATCAGGTCCGCGTTCAGCAGCGGCAGCAGTTCAGCCGTGCCCCATCCGCCGCGCGTACATAGGACGCCGTCGAAGCTCGTGTCTTCAAACGCGGCGTGAAGATCGGCGGCACGTGCGGCGGCATCTCCTGCGTAGTACAGCGGCCCTGCTGCAAGCGCGGACGGCATCAGCACCGGGTCATAGCCAAGCGACTGTAGCCGCTCAAGCCCCAGCCGCACCAGCGGTTCCTTCGGGGTGCTGGCGGGCGAGATCACGGCAAGGCGAGCGCCGGGCTTGAGCCGCTTCGGCTTGATCACTGCCCGCCTCCCAGCCCCTGCACGCTCACCTGCCCAGAGCAGACGATTGATGCCGGACCGGTCAAAAGCAGCGCTTCACCCTGCGGCCACACCACCTGCTGCGAGCCGCCAAGCGAACTCGCCGTCAACGTGCGGTCGCATCCACGCAGCACAATGCTGGCAGCGGCAGATGCGGAAGTTCCCGTGCCGGAACTCTGGGTCGGACCCACGCCGCGCTCGTAGATGCGGAAGGCGATTTCGCACGGCGACAGCACGTGAACAAACTCGACGTTGGTACCACGCGGAAAATCAGGATGCGTGCAGATGCGTGCACCAAGGTCTTCCCACGCAAGGCCGTGTGCGCTGAACTCCGCATCGTCCGTAAAGATCACGAAGTGCGGATTGCCGACGTCCACAACGGCACCCGCCACATCACCGACGCCGTCTAAGCGCACCGTCCTTTGCTCAACGTGCGGCGTACCCATCGATGTCTGAATCGTGAACTGCTCGTCGTTTCTTTGGAGAACGCGGCACACGCGAGGTCCGCCATGCGTACCGAGTTTCACCTCGCGCAGGCCTTCGCTGTAGGCAAGCCACGCCGCGACACAGCGGGTGCCGTTGCCCGATAGTTCAGCTTCTGAACCATCTGCGTTGAACAGCCGCAGGAACAATGAACCATCTGCGCGGCGGTCTAGGAACTCCACGCCGTCCGCTCCAACGCTGAAGTTGCGTGAGCACAGCAACCGCGCAAGCTCCGCATGTTTGCCCTGCGCCAGCGACTCGTCGACCACAAGAAAATCATTGCCGCAGGCGTGCGCCTTTACAAAGGGAATCATCGCGTGCCACCGCCCATTAGGTTGCTGCTGTACAGCTTGGCACAGGGCTGGCCGGTGTGGCACAGCACTTCAATTTCAGTAAGGCCTTCCGGGTGCGCAGCCACGGCCTTCGCGACGGGATCACCTTCCAGCGCAACTACCAGGTTTGCATACTTCGCGGGCTGCAGCGCCGCACGGTAAAAGCTTTCGGAATCCATCGGGCTGATCAGCGTCTTCAGCGGCAGGCCCGCATCCTGTATGGCGCCGATGTGGTCGGTGGTGTCGAACATGATTGTGCCTCCACCCCCACTCGTGTCACGGAGGCGAAGGATTTCCTTCGACAGCGCAGTCTCAAACGGGATGCGTGTGCGCGAGTTCACCACCGCCTCGTCATAGACCAGCGGCGGCGCGGACAGCCACTTCGGTACATGCGTTGTGCGCGGATTGTCATCGCCCCGCACCTTCTGCAACAGCGTGCCGAACGTGCCCATCATGGCGAACACGTTGAAGATGATGCACACCAGCACGGCAAAGAAAAAGCCGTCCGCGAGCTTCGGCTTCGTGGCATGCAGCCTGCGCTCGACTGCGGCAAGCGCAACCGCTGTGCAAATAGCGAACGCCGGCAACAGTTCCATGCCGTAACGCGAGTTGTAGTACGAACCGGGGTACATCTGCGGGATGAACATGGGGATGTGCCCCCACGCGATGGAGTAGATGTAGAACGGCAGCGGCAGCCAAAGCAGCAGTGCAACCAGCCGTGGCAGCCGATGCTTCGCCATGGCCCAGGCACCTGCAATCGATGTGAACAACACGGCAAACCCAAGCTCATAAGCCGCAGCGTCTACCTGTGCCGCACGCGTGAAATACAGGAACGCCCATCCAGGGTTGTACATGCCGCGCCTTGGCAGCGAGGCCGGCGGCGTGGTTTTTTGCTCAATCGCCTTTGCGGAATATGGCCCACGCATAAAGTCGAGCCAGTCGCCCTGGTACTTCGCGTTGTAGGCGAACCAAAGCAGCGGCCCCGCAACAGCGAGCAAGGTCATGG
>CAXUEW010000088.1:0-4635 GCA_964250115.1 uncultured Terriglobus sp. | reverse complement strand
GCGTGCCGCGCTTTGTCTCTGGCGGCGACCTCCACCATGCCAGCGCCAGCAGCAGCCACACCACCGCGCCGATGATCCACCCGTCATAGCGCGTGAAGACCATCGCCATGGTTAGCAGGCCGCTGACGATCATGCGCGCTCTTGCTGTCGCCAGCTTGCCAGCGTTCAGCGCGTCTACTGCCTCCCACGCGACTACAGTCGACCACAGCAGCAGCGCCAGGAACAGTGGCTCCGTCATCGCCGTGGTGGATAGATACACCAGGTTCGGATTCAGCGCGAAGAACGCCGTCGCCGCAAAAGCCCATGCAGACGGCACCAGCTTGCGAACCAACGCATAGCAGCCGGTGACGCCGAACACATACGCGGCCAGCGAAGGCCATGCGCCCGCAATGCCGTTCTGCCACCAGTCCATCCGCTGCACAAACGGCAGCATCAGCAGGTGCGGCAGCGGCAGCCACACACCGCCCAACTGCCCCAGGCCCGGGTAGCGAGCATCCAGGATGCGGCGCGCGATGCCCAGGTGCGCCACGGCATCACCGTACAGCAGCATCCATCCGCGCGACGCGGACACCAGCAGCGCAAGAAACGCCAGGATGACCGACGCAATCGCAATCGGCATGATCTCAGGTCGGGTAGCAGGGTAGACACCGTTCGGATCACGGTTGGCAAGCTGCTGCCGGGCAGCGGTCTGCAGCGGAACGGGCCTTTGCAGGCGGCCGCGGCTTGGAGCGTGAATGGTGCGGAACTTAGCCACGGCTGAGTGTAAGTGGAAAGGTGTAAGGCTTAAGCATTGTTGTCCAAATCAAGGTGCGAGATTTCGCGGAACAGTTGGAAGCGTGCTTCGATCTCTTCGCGCGTGGTCTCCTGCAGCCGCTCGGTACCGAAGCGCTCGACCGCGAACGAGCCCATCACACCGCCGTAGAACAATGCCGTGCGGAAAACATTTGGCGTCAGTTCAGGCTGTGATGCGATGTAGCCGTAGAAGCCGCCGGCGAACGAGTCGCCCGCACCGGTGGGATCGACCACGGTTTCGATGGGTAGGGCCGGCGTGCGGAACGGTGTCAGGCTTGCAGCTTTATCGGTGAACGAGCGGTCACTGAAGAAGGCGGTTGCGCCGTACTCGCCGTGCTTGATGACGAGCGACTTCGGTCCCCCGGCCATGACCTTCTTCGCTGCGGTGACAAGGTTATGTTCGCCGGTCAGCAGGCGCGCTTCACCGTCGTTGATGATCAGGATGTCTTCCTCGCGCAGCACCTTCAGCAGGTTTTCGCGGTGGTCGGCGATCCAGTAATTCATGGTGTCGCCCGCCACCATCTTCACGTTCGGCAATGCCTGACGCACGCGAAGTTGCAGCACCGGGTCGATGTTCGCGAGGAACAGGTACTCGGAGTCGTTGTAGCTTTCCGGAATCTTCGGGTCGAAGCTGCCGAAGACGTTGAGGTCCGTGCCCAGCGTCTTCGCCTCGCCCATGGTGCCTTCGTAACTGCCGGTCCAGTGGAACGACAGGCCGTCGGCATGTTCGATGCCGGACGTGTCCACGCCCTTCGCGGTCATGACTGCTTCGTGCTCTGGCAGGAAGTCTGTGCCTACTACGCCGACTACGCGGACGTTTGTGAAGAAGCTCGCTGCCAGAGAGAAGTGCGTCGCCGCTCCACCGAGGACCTTTGCGCGCGAGCCACTTGGCGTTGTCAAAGTATCAAACGCAACGGAACCAACAACCAGAATCGACATGCTGCCTTTCGTTTGTGGCAGAAAGCAGAAAGATGCTTACTGCGATTAGAGTTCATCGGGATCCTTCGCTGCGCTCAGGATGACAAGCGCAATTACTTCTCGTATTTATCGAGGAAGATAGCAAGCTTTTCACGAGTTGCTGCGGGGATCAGTTTCTTGTCAGTCATAATGGCGAATTGCAAGGCTGAAGCAATCGGTGTTGTGCTGTTATCCAAGGGAAGAGCCTTTACCGCACCGCGCAAAACCTCTTGCGCATTCGTTGTGTTTCCATGGATAACTTTCAGTACCTGCTCCACGGTGACATCATCGTGGCCTTCGTACCAGCAGTCGTAGTCGGTGACCATAGCCAGCGTGGCGTAGCTGATCTCGGCTTCGCGGGCCAGTTTGGCCTCCTGCAGGTTGGTCATGCCGATGACGTCTGCACCCCACGAGCGATACAGGTTCGACTCGGCGCGGGTGGAGAACTGCGGGCCTTCCATGTTGATATACGTGCCGCCCAGCTTGCCAACGACACCCGCGTCCTTGCAGCCCTGCTCGAAGGCTTTTGCAGCAACCGCGCAGATGGGGTCGCCGAACGCAACGTGGCCCACGATGCCGTCGCCAAAGAACGTCGCGTTGCGTGCAAAGGTGCGGTCAATGAACTGGTCGGGGATGACGAAGTCGGTTGGCTTGTGTTCGGCCTTGAGCGAGCCCACGGCAGAGATGGACAGGATAAAGCTGACACCCAGCTTTTTCAAGGCGTAGATGTTTGCGCGGAAGTTCAACTCACTGGGCAGGATGCGATGACCGCGTCCGTGACGTGCCAGGAAGGCAACTTTGCGGCCTTCCAGGGTGCCCAGAACGATGGCCTCGGACGGATCGCCAAAGGGTGTCTCCACCTTGATCTCTTCTGTGTCCGTAAGTCCGGGCATGTTGTACAAACCGCTGCCGCCGATGATGCCGATCTCTGCCTGTGCCAAACCCTGTCTCCTGCGTGAACAGTCCTGAGTATAAAGAATTAGGCTGATCTGTTTTAGGAAGAGCATGGCTTCAGCCATGCCGAAGACGCCTGAAAGAACGAACGGCTTCAGCCGCCGAGATTAGCTTTTCAGAAGCGGGCCTTGGGGGCTGAAGCCCGCTTTGTTTAGGCGCTGAGCGGCACAGCTAAAGCTGTGCCCTTCCAAAACCCAGACAAAAATGCAGATCCCTTCGCTTCGCTACGGGATGACAAACCTTCAAAGGAGTTAGTGCGCCAGATGTGAGGCGGCGAAGACCACCGCACGCGGGATGCCTATGCCCGGCAATAACCGCGTAAGACCCAGCGTCAACTCGCCCGACGGCACTTTGTTCTCAGCAGTGCGTAACGGTCCGTGCCCCTGTGCATCGCGGAACATCGTGTCCAGCTTCTTCGCCGTCACGCGGTCATACCCTTCTGACAGGAAGACACTGTTGTCTTCCAGCGACAGCCACACGTCGCCCTCTTCGGTGCTGAACAGCAGGTGGTCCGGGTCGCCGTCCTGAAACTGTACCTGCTTGATGCTGTCGTACTTGCGCGCCAGTGCGCCGGCGTACACCTTGAGGAAGCTGCGTGCAGAGTCGCGGTTCTTCCATTGCGAGAAGTACAGAACGCCGATAGAGCTCTTCATTGCCTTCTTTGCCGGTGTATCCGGGCGGTGCTGCGCTGCGTAGTACACGCCGCCGTCCCATGCCACGGCCAGCGGCCCAGCCATCGCACGGCCGCCGAACAGCTCAGTGATGATCCGCACGTCCAGTTCGCCCATCACACCCACGTCATATGGCTCCCAATCCTTGTCCAGCAGGCCATGGATGTCCGGCATGGTCAGCACGGAAACGGGTGCGTGTGTCAGGTAATCTTCCGGGTGCAGGATCTCGTGCGACGACGTCGGAGGCCGCTGCAGCGCCCCACTGAACGCCCCATCTACACCGTTCTTCATCAGCAGCGCCTGCTCGAAACCAAGACCCGCGCTGTAAGGGAATAGCAGGGATTGCTGCAACAGCAAAGGGGCACGCGCCAGGATCGGAGATCCCGAGGTATCGGTGGCAAGGTCGCGCAGCTTGTCGCCAAACTCAGGCGCAGTCGACAGCGTCTTGCCCGCGTCTTTTAGCTCGTAATCGATGAAGGTCACCATGGCCTGGCCCTCCGTGACACACTCACGCGCGGTGGAGGCCTCGTCGAGCACGATGTGGCGATTATCCTCATCCGCAGTCTTGCTGATGGCGGTTGGAGCGGGGCTGCCCCACTTGTCGAGGTGCACCAGGTCGTCCTGCAGGGCATGGGTCAATTCGTGCGCAAGTACCGGCTTCTGCTCGTCCACACCGACCCAGTCGATCAGGTTCACGGTGCGTGTTTTGGGCTCGTAGAAGGCTGCAACCTGCTCTGTCAGCAGGCTTAGAAGGAATGGCCGCAGTTGAAAGTCGCGATCCAGCAGGCCGAACTTCTTCAGGACCAGTTCCGACCGCTCCAGCCGCTTAGTGCCTTCATCGTCGTTCATCTTCTGCGACAGTTCGCGCTTCACCTCGTCGCGGGTCAGCAGCTTGCGCTTGACTGGGCGGGTGGCCTTCAGGTGCGAATCTTTGCTTGCAAACGCGAGGATCTCGTCGACAGAGCGGAACAGCGTGGCGGCCTGATCCTTGGTGATGTGGGTGTCGCCGCCGGGCGAAGCCATGGGCTTGGACGGCACGGTCTGCGGCGGCGGATCCGGCACGGGAACGGTCGGCTTAGGCACCTGCGCGTGCGGCGAAATCGCGGCAAGGAAAACGGCACCCGCGAACAGGGAGAAACGGCGAGAAGGCTTCAAGGCGGTAAGGGCTCCAACAGGTAAGACGAACGGCGAACAGGTGTGGCCGGTGCGGGAAACTATAATCTGAGTGTACTGGCGGCGGGCAAAAACGCCTTCAAACGTA
>CAXUEW010000087.1:9145-11309 GCA_964250115.1 uncultured Terriglobus sp. | reverse complement strand
GATGAAGATGAGCGACCGCTTTGGCCGGGGCTGCGCGACGAGAATCTTCGCGGCTTCGATCACGGAAGCGACGCCGCTGGCGTTGTCCATGGCACCGTTGTAAAGCTTGTCGCCATTGATCTCGCGGCCAATGCCCAGATGGTCCAGGTGCGCGCTCACCACGACGTATTCCTTCTTCAGTTTCGGGTCAGAGCCTTCCAGCATGCCGACGACGTTGGACGCGTGGATCTCCGCGCCTTTCTCAACAACGGTCTGGGCCTCGAGTGTGCCGGGAATGTCGAAGTGCGGCAGCGGCTTGCCGGCATCGGCCAGCGCCTTTAGTTCCTGAAAGCT
Organism: uncultured Terriglobus sp.; assembly: GCA_964250115.1. Classification (GTDB taxonomy): domain Bacteria; phylum Acidobacteriota; class Terriglobia; order Terriglobales; family Acidobacteriaceae; genus Terriglobus. The sequence goes on along the minus strand of CAXUEW010000087.1, from coordinate 10,976 downwards.
GTGGCCCGTGCCGGCCAGCAGCTTCTCAAAACCGGCTGCGGTTGCGGTCGCACCGACGCGCATGCCCTTCAGCGTGTCCAAGTCAGGATCGGCGAACAGCAGTGACGGTCCCAACGCACGTTGCGGCTGGGCGGCTTGTTGCTGCGCCGGTGTCTGGTTGGCTGTGCCGGGAATAGTTCGCGGCGTTGCAAACGAGATCACTCCGACAGCGCCTGCATCTCGCAACTGCTTCCATCGCTGATCCTGACCACGCGCATAGGCCCGCTGCGGACCCTGGAGATGCTCGGGCGCGGCGTTGTAGAAGACGGCGATCTTTCCCTTCAGGTCCGTTCCAGCCAGGTCGTCCATGTGCTTGCGCGGGATGCGCAGGCCGTAGCCGATAAACACCAAAGGCGCGCTGACAGGAGCGTTGCCATCCACATGCGGCGACAGGTTCATCTCGCGGCCGAGGTCGAACTTCACCACGCCGGAGGCGTTCTTCAGAGCGATGCTGGAGTGCACCGCATCCAGCGTCGTTGGCACAAACGCAATCGGCTGCTGAAAGCCCTGCGTTCCTGCGGGCTTCAACCCCATAACCTTGAACTGCTGCTCGACGTAAGCCACGGCCTTCTCATAGCCAGGCGTGCCGGTCTTACGGCCTTCCAATTTATCGTCGGCAAGGAACTGAACGTGCGACCACCATGCGGCTGCCGGAGCATCCCAGCTCGTACGCTCCGGGACAGGCGTGATCTGCGCGTGAAGCGCAGCGGAAGCGAAGGTCAGCGAAAGCAGCAAAGCGGCAGAAGAAAGGCGCAGGCGGCGCATGGAGAGCTCCTTGTAGCGGATGCCACCATGATAAACACCTGCGCAGACCAACTACCGTTTGCCGAACACTTCGCCCATACGCCGGATCTGAGCACCCACGCCGCGAAGCTTCTCTTCAATGTTCTCGTACCCACGATCAATGTGGTACACGCGGTCCAGGATCGTCTCACCCTCGGCGATCAACGCAGCCAGCACCAGCGACGCTGACGCGCGGAGATCGCTGCACATCACAGCGGCGCTTTGCAGCGGGGTGCGACCGCGCACCGTTGCCGTGCGGCCCTCTACGCGGATGTTCGCGCCCATGCGGACAAGCTCGCTCACATGCATGAAGCGGTTTTCAAAGATGTTTTCCGTGATGTTTGAAGTGCCCTCGGCCTGTGTCGCAAGTGCCATAAACTGCGCCTGCATGTCAGTGGGAAAGCCTGGGTATTCCACGGTGGAGATGTCTGTCGCACGCAGGCTGCCGCTGCCCTCGCTGCGCACGCGGATGTTGTCCTTGCCCACATCCAGGCGAACGCCACTCTGCTGCAGTTTTGAAATCACAGCCGCCAGGTGCGCGGGATTGCAGGAGTCCACATTCAGGTCGCCCCCGCTAATGGCTCCCGCGATAAGAAACGTACCGGCCTCGATGCGGTCCGGGTTGATGCGGTGACGGACGCCGTGCAACTTGTCGACGCCCTGCACGCGAATGGTCGATGTACCCGCGCCCTCAATCTTCGCGCCCATGCCGACCAGCATCGCTGCCAGGTCAGTTACCTCCGGCTCCTGCGCGCAGTTCTCCATCAGGGTTTCGCCTTCGGCCAGCACGGCGGCCATCAGCAGATCTTCCGTGCCGGTCACGGTGATCTTGTCGAACAGGATGTGCGCGCCGTGCAGACGCTCCGTGCGTGCCTCGATGTAGCCATGCTCCTGCGTGATGGTGGCGCCCATTAGTTCGAGGCCCTTTAGATGCAGATCGATGGGCCTACCGCCGATAGCGCAGCCGCCCGGGACAGCAACGCGAGCCATGCCGGTGCGCGCAATCAGC
>CAXUEW010000087.1:0-9135 GCA_964250115.1 uncultured Terriglobus sp. | reverse complement strand
AATTTCGTACTTTGCTTCAGGATCGCTGAGGACTGCGCACTGGATGGTTGTCCGGTGTTGTGCGCGACCGTAGCCCAGCTCGACCGTGGCACCCATGGATTCCAGCAGCTTGCGTTCCGTCTCAATGTCGCGGACCTGGGGGATGTTCTCCAGTACGACTTCATCAGCGGTGAGAATGGCGGCGGCCATGCAGGGCAAAGCCGAGTTTTTTGCGCCGGAAACCTTGATGGTGCCAAGCAGAGGATTGCCCCCGCGAACGACGAACTTGTCCATCGCTACAGTCTACGGAAGACTGCGGTGGAGAAACCCTAACCATGCAGATACCACAGGATGGCAGCAGGTGGACAATCGCGCTCTGAGCAGTTTGAGCAGGGATACAGGCGTCCCAAAGTGATGCACGGACATCCACATGCTGCCCACATCTGCCCGAAACTACATTGTTCGCAACTTTTTGCGTGCATGCCGGCGCTGTCGCCGCGCGCGAGCACGGTATGCTACGGCAGACTGTTGCCATGCGGCTTTCGACGTCTGCTGAAGGAACCAACAACTGATGATGAAGCGGCTCTTGCCAAGAACGTTTTTCGCGCAACTGGTTCTCAGCACAATTGTCGTGCAGACTCTGTTTCTCGGCCTGTTCATTACCTACATCGTCATCTCGCAACGTGGCCAGGCAACGCAGCGAACCCGCGTGCGCATGCTGCAACAAATGGACAAGCTTTCCAAGGCGCTGGCCAAGCCGATGGCGCGTGGAGAAATCGCGTCCGTGCACGATGTTCTGGATATCTCAGAGATCGCGCCCACCATCCAGGGTGCGCGGCTGACAGACCTTGCAGGCAACACCTTGGCTATAAGCCAGAACGGCCGCGGCGGAGGCCTCGACCCATTCGAACGTGCGGTGTTGCCGGCGGCGGTGCGGGAGCGGCAGATGGTTCCCATCAAGAATGGGCAACTCGAAGGCGTAACCGCCGTGTGGCAGGACGGCAAACCTGTCGCGCTGCTATGGCTTGAGCCGAATCCGGCGGTATCGCTCAACACGGCAAACACGATCTCGCGCATCGCGCTGACCTATGGCGGATTTGCGCTGCTTGCCAATCTGCTGCCGATCTTTCTGATTGTGCAAACCATGACGCGGCCCCTTCGCCGATTGACGGAGGCAACACACCGTGTCAGCCGAAGCGATGGTGCCGGCGACGTTTTTCCGCTGCCGGTCACCTCAAGCAATGAGGCTGGAACGCTAACGGTGCGCTTCAACACCATGGTGCATGAACTGGAGCAGCAGCGGAGCGGCCTGCTTGAGACGCTTGCCCTGCTTGACTCCATGCTTGGCAATGCGCCCATCGGTCTTGGATTTTTCGACCGTGATTTGCGGCATGTCCGACTGAACCAGACACTTGCCGATATGTACCGATTGCCCGTGGGTGAACCGATCGGCATGCGTGTTGCCGAGCTTTACCCCGGTAGCCTTGCAGACCAACTGGAAGCGCATGCCACACATGTTTTTGAAACCGGCCAGCCCGTGCACGACGTGGAGATATCAGGCAACGTGCCGCCGACAAATGGCGAACAGCGCACGTGGTCAATGCAGTTTTATCCGGTGCAGCCACACCACGACACGGTCCGCTGGGTTGGCGTAATTGTGGTGGACATCACCGATCGTCTCCGAGCGGAGGAGACGCTGCGCAAGACGGAAAAACTTGCAGCGGCAGGCCGCCTGGCGGCGAGCGTCGCACATGAGATCAACAACCCGCTGGAGTCCGTGACCAACCTGCTTTATCTGCTGCAAACGTATGAACCCATGGAACCGGCGGCGCTGGAATACGTGACCGTGGCTCAAGCGGAACTTGCGCGAGTTGCGCACATTACGCAGCAGACCCTGCGATTTTATCGGCAGACGGCATCGCGCAGCCACACCAATGTCCCCGAAGTTTTGCAGTCGATTATTCAGCTCTACCAGATGCGGATCACTGCCGCCTGCATTCAGGTCCGGGAGAAGTTTCGCGGCACGCCCCATCTGCTGTGTTACAGCGGTGAGCTGCGGCAACTGTTTGCCAATCTGATTGTGAATGCCGTCGATGCCATGCCGGGTGGCGGATCACTCTATCTGCGGGTGCGCGGAGGGCCGGGCCTGAATGGAAGCAAGGTCTGGTGCGACGGCGTCCACGTAACCATTGCAGACAGCGGTACAGGTATGTCGGCGGAGACACAATTCAGGATATGGGAAGCATTCTTCACCACAAAGCAGGCGACCGGTACCGGCCTTGGACTATGGGTGAGCGAAGAAATCGTTCGAAAGCATGGAGGATCGGTCAACGTGCGCAGCCGCGAGGGTGAACGGAGCGGCACATGCTTTCGCATCTTCCTGCCGCTTGTGCCGGAAGGCACAGGGAATATAGCCACTGAGGAGATCCTTAGACAGTGACCGAGTAAGGAGCAAAACCTTTAGTGCACTTACAACTCGAGTGCAGTGTTTTCTATAGCTCTGCGCACATTGCCGTCCGACTTCTGGAGCCGTCGAACGGCTTCCATCTTGTCGACATTCGCCTTCAGCATGACAACTGCAATCGGGATCGATTTGCCTGCGGACTTGATGGTGCGAATGGCTTGGTCACGTTCCACGCCGGTGACCCGCTGGAGAACATTGATGCCTCGCTCCACCAGTTTTTCGTTCTTCATGTGCACGTTGACCATTAGATTGTCATAGACGTAGCCCAGCCTGGTCATGGCTCCCGTGGTGATCATGTTGGTGATCATTTTCTGGGCGCTGGATGCCTTCAGCCGCGTGGATCCGCTGATGACCTCAGGACCGACCTCTGCCACAACGCAGATGTCGGCCGCGTCGGCAAGGCGAGTGTCGCGGTTGCAGGTGATGGCGGCGGTGTGGGCCCCTCGCAATCGCGCGTATTCCACTGCGCCCACCACGTAGGGAGTGCGGCCTGATGCGGAGATGCCAATGACGATGTCCTTGCGCGTGGGCCGCCGTTTGGCAATGTCGCGCTGACCCATCTCCGGCGAGTCCTCGTTCACGTCTGCTGCGGAAGCCAATGCCTTCGGACCGCCACACATGATGTACTGAACTTGAGCCGGCTGGGTGGAGAAGGTGGCTGGGCACTCCGCGGAGTCGAGGGCCGCAATGCGTCCGGACGATCCCGCACCCACGTAGATGAGGCGTCCGCCATCGCGAAGGCATCGCGCCACGGCGTCGATGGCTTGTGCAATCTCAGGCAACGACTTCTTGACAGCCGCCGCCACCTTCGCGTCTTCCGCGTTGATGATGCGCGCAATATCCAGGGACGATTTGGTGTCGAGGCCCTCTGAGGCCTCGTTCGGCCGCTCCGTGGCCAGGGAGCGGATGCTCTGCGTTGTGTGCGGAGCCGGATTTTGGGTTTGTTCTTCTGTCATTACTGCAGGCATGGGATCTCCGTCCTTCGCCGTATGTCATTCTAATCCAACGGACTACGATGCGGGGAATGCGCATTCGGATAGCCAATGCCGCCGGATCGAAAGTACCGTGGTGTAAGACGTTTCGTAAGCAGACACGTTAGATGGTGCTGTATCTTCGCAGGGCTGATTGCGTCTCACTGAGGATGGAAGCAGTGCGCGATTCACAGAATAGCGGTGGAAAGGACGGGCAAAGCGGCTCGCTTGCCTGGCTGCGCGACGTGCTTGCGTCCATCACCGTTTCCGTATTCATTATTCTCTTCCTCTACCAACCGGTGCGTGTGGAGGGAACCAGCATGGTACCCATGCTGCAGGATCAGGACAGATTGTTTATCAACAAGCTTGCGTACCGTGTAGGCGAAGTTCGGCACCAGGATGTGGTCGTATTTCACTACCCGCGCGATCCTGCCAAAAGCTATATCAAGCGGGTGATTGCACTGCCTGGGGACCGCATCCGGATCGATCACGGCAGGGTGTACGTCAACAGCACGCGCCTGGCCGAACCGTACGTTCCAGCTCGTTATACCGACGAGCGGTCGCAGCCGGAGATGACGGTGCCGGCGGGCGAGTATTTCGTCATGGGCGACCACCGGTCCATCTCAAGCGACAGCCGCGACTTCGGCCCGGTGCAGCGTCAGTTGATCTACGGTAAGGCGAGCTTTGTCTACTGGCCGTTCGATCAAGCCGGAGTTGTGCACTGAGGGTGTACTTTCCCGCCCTGCACCATGTGAGATACCTTTCGCCGAATTTCCACATACCTCGCAGTGCGCGCGGCATCACACTGCAAATAGGATCCCCCGAAGGAGCTTTCTGTGACAAAGATCACCCGCAGCCTGCTTTTTATGATCACGCTGTTCATCGTCGGCAGCGCCGTTGCACCGCTGACCGCGAGTGCGCAGCATCGCCGCCACCATCGCCATCATCCACACCATCCCCGTCATCGCCGGTAGATTTCGGCTCACGTGAAGAAAGCCCCGCCATCCGGCGGGGCTTTTTTGTCTGCAGGCTGTTCTAGTACTTCGTTTGGATGATCTGGGCAAAGGAGCGCGGGTCGAGGCTGGCACCACCGATCAACAAGCCGTCGATTTCCTGCTGCGCGAGCAACGCTGCACTGTTTTCTGCTTTGACTGAGCCTCCGTACAGGATGCGGACGCTATCCGCCATGTCGTTGCCGAAGAGCGCGCGTACCTCATCGCGGATGATCGCATGCGCCTCGTTTGCGATCTCCGGCGTCGCGCTCGATCCTGTCCCAATCGCCCATACAGGCTCATAGGCGATTACCAGTGTCCGAACGGCGCTTGCGGTCAGGTTCGACAGGGCAGCTCCCATTTGGGCGAGCAATGTGTCCTTGGTGTAGCCATCCTGCCGGTCGGCGAGCATTTCGCCCAGGCAAAGCACTGGAACCAGTTTGTGCGCAATCGCGGCTTTGAGCTTTAGATTAACGTGCTCATAGGTTTCATTGGCATACAACCGGCGCTCAGAATGGCCCAGCAGCACGTGGGTTGTGCCGATGCTGGTGAGCATGGTGGGCGAGGTCTGGCCGGTGTACGGCCCCTCGTTCCGCCAGTGCATGGTCTGCGCACCGGCTCGGACGTCCGTATCCCGGATGCGGTCGATCACGGTCGGGAGCGAGGTTGCCGTTGGGAACAGCAGAATTTCGTCGCGGTGGTGATTCTCCACCATGGGCAGAAACTCGTCCAGAAAGGCGAGCGAATCCTTTGGGTTTTTGTACATCTTCCAGTTGCCGGCAATGATCGGCTTACGCATCTGCTTTGTACTCTCCCTGTTGCCGTCCACCTGGCCCGGCAATCCACCTGAGCGACGCTAAGGTGAGTACCGCCCTAAGGTCAAGTACTTACTTTTGCGAAAGAGCCGCAACGCCGGGCAACGTCTTGCCTTCCAGGAATTCAAGCGATGCACCGCCACCGGTGGAGATGTGCGTGATGCGGTCTGCAACGCCAGCCATATGCGCCGCGCTGACACTGTCGCCGCCGCCGATGATGCTGGTGGCATCCACGTTATCGGCTACCGCATGCGCGACAGCCATGGTGCCCTTGGCAAAGGCGGGCATTTCGAAGACGCCCATGGGACCGTTCCAGATGATGGTGCTCGCGTCCTTGATCTCGTTGACGAAAAGCTCGACCGACTTCGGCCCAATGTCGAGTGCCATCAGGTCGGCGGGGAAGTCACCTGTGCCATCGAACAACTCCGTCCCGGCGTCTGCGGCAAATTTATCTGCGAGCACATGGTCGATCGGTAACAGGAAGCGCACGCCCTTCGCCTCGGCCTTCTTCAGCGCGGCTGCGGCGACGTCGATCTTGTCGGCTTCCAGGAGACTCTTGCCGGTCTTCTGGCCCTGCGCATTCAGGAAGGTATAGGCCATGCCGCCGCCCACGATGATGGCGTCCACCTTGTTCAGCAGGTTGTCGATCACTTTGATCTTGTCCGACACTTTGGCACCGCCAATGATGGCGACGAAGGGCTTGTCCGGCGTTTCCAGAGCCTTGCCGAGATAGTTAAGTTCCTTCTCCATCAGCAAGCCTGCCGCGGCTTGCTTGACGAAGTGGGTAATGCCTTCGGTGGAGGCGTGCGCGCGGTGCGCCGCGCCAAAGGCGTCATTCACGTACACATCGGCCAGCGCGGCAAGTTGCTTTGCAAATGCTGGGTCATTGGCCTCCTCTTCCTTGTGGAAGCGAAGATTTTCCAGCAGCAGGGCCTGCCCATGCTCAAGATTCGTGACCAGCTCTTCCGCGATCTCTCCCACGCAGTCCGGCGAAAAAGCCACGTTGCGCGAGGCACCCAGGTCAGCATCCAGCAGCATGCGCAGGCGATCGACGACGGGCCGCAGGCTCATGCTTTCGACGCGTTCGCCCTTGGGACGGCCCAGGTGAGCCGCCAGGATCACCTTTGCCTTCGCACGCAGGGCAAACTCGATGGTCGGCAGCGTCTCGCGAATGCGGGTGTCATCGAGGATCTCACCGCCGTCCTTGGACAAGGGAACGTTGAAGTCGACACGAATAAAGACGCGCTTGCCGTGGAGATCGAGGTCGCGGATTGAGAGTATTGCCATGACTTGATGATAGCTGGACTACGGCAGTCAGTTGGGCGCGTCCTCACGACTGTGGCGAACACGCATGATGACGACATCGCCCGCGCGAACCTCGTATTGAATGCGATACGCTGCACGGCCAAACCAGACGGTCCACTCACGAGCTTCAGGATCAGTCGTAATGACGCGACCGATGCCGTGTTGCGACCTTAGAAGAGCGAATCCTGCGCGGATTGTGCGAATGGCATCACTCGCGGCTGTCTTGCTACGCACCCGAAGGAAGCTGTCGTGCCGGTTCAGGTCGCGTATTGCTGAGGGCGTGAGCGTTAGGCGTGGCATTCAGGCGGCGAGGCTTCTTCGCCGGCCTGCAATTTTGCAAGCCAGGCGTCGGCTTCTTCCCAGGTCACGTGCAAGCCTGTGCGGTCGTACTCTTCGGACGCAGCTTTCACATCGGCAAGCATCTGCTCACGAGTCACCGTAAGACCGTCATAAACGGCCCAGACCGCGTCATGCTCGGCGATGATCGCGGCGTCTTTGGCCGTTTCGCCTCGCGCGTTCAGGTACATTTCGATGGCGTCGCGCAGGACGAACTCCGGGGAACGCACCTCACGCTGAGCCGCTCGCTCAAGCCGTTCCTGCAGGTCGGGATCGAGGGTGATTGGATGCGCAGCCATGGGAAAATCATAACGCCAACCGCGCGTTCATTGCCGGGTTGCCAGTGGTTCACATCCGCTGTCAGGTGCGATTCGGAACAACCGGCATGCCACACGTCATCCTGTGCGCGCTGAACTTCTGCTAGACAACTACTTGCTACGCCCGCGCCAAAACGCGAGTCCTGCCAGAACACCGGAGAACAGGGTAGTCGGAATAGAAATAAGGATCATCGCCGCGATACTCTCGCCATCGTTCGCAATAGCGCGCCACTCGAAGGCTACCCAGCCCACTAGCAACACAACTGGCGAGCAGAAAAAGACGAGGTGCAACTTCCAGCTATGTTTCCAGTTTTTTGCCTCTTCGAAGCCGCAGAGGCAAGCGCCAAAGAGTGCGGCATAAACGATGTTAGATGGTCGATCGACTCGTATCGACCTGACTAGGAGTACCGCCGTAAGCAGGAAGATGAGAAAGTCAGCCAGCAGAAGAACGGTGCTTGCTACTGGCCGACTTAGCTCATGATCCTCAAACACCTACAGTCCTTTTTCCACCAGGAACAGGATCAAATCCTTCACGCGCGAACTATAGCCCCACTCGTTGTCGTACCAGGAGATGACTTTGCCCATGTTGGTGCCCATGGTCTTAGTCAGCAGCGAATCGAAGGTGGACGAGCGGTCGTCGCCCTTGAAGTCGCTGGAGACCAGTTCCTTGTCCGTATAGCCCAGGATGCCGTGCAGCGGGCCTTCGCTGGCTGCCTTCATGGCCGCATTGATACTTTCGGCCGTGATCGGCTTCTCCGTGTTGAAGGTCAGGTCGACCACGGAGACGTTCGGTGTCGGGACGCGGATGGCGAAGCCGTCCAGCTTGCCCGCCATCTCCGGGATGACCAGCTTCAGCGCCTTGGCCGCGCCGGTGGTCGACGGGATCATGTTGATGGCGGCAGCACGCGCGCGGCGCAGGTCCTTGTGCGGGAAGTCGAGGATGACCTGGTCATTGGTGTAACTGTGGATCGTGGTCATGATGCCGCTGGTGATGCCGAAGGTGTCGTGCAGCACCTTGACCACGGGCGCAAGGCAGTTGGTCGTGCAACTGGCGTTGGAGATAATGTTGTGCTTCGCCGGGTCGTACCTGTCCTGATTGACGCCCAGGACCATGGTGATGTCTTCGTTCGTAGCCGGCGCGGAGATGATGACCTTCTTCACGGTCTCGCCGAGATGCGCCTTGGCCTTGGCCGCGTCGGTGAAGTGGCCGGTCGATTCGACAACAACCTGCGCGCCAACTTCAGCCCAGGGCAGCTTGGCCGGGTCGCGCTCCGCGAAGACCTTGATCTTTTTACCGTCGACGGAGATGAAGTCGTCGCCTGCTTCAATCTGATGATGGTGCAGATTGCCAAGGATCGAGTCGTACTTGAGCAGGTGGGCCAGTGTCGCGGGGCTGGTCAGATCATTGACGGCGACAAATTCAATCTCGGGATTGCCGAGCGCCGTGCGAAAAACATTGCGGCCGATGCGGCCAAATCCGTTGATGCCTACCTTGACTGCCATGCTGTGTCTGATCCTCTCAAGTGAACGCAATACGCGCTTCGAACGTCATTTCAAGTGTACCGGCTTCGAGTTGTGCGGTGACAACAGGTGCGACCGACGTTTGCACCACTTTGCGGGCACCCCGGCGCTATGGTACAAGCGTGTCATGCGCGAAGGGATGCGCAACAAGATGAGAAGACGCGGTAAGCGTGGCCCAAACAACAGCGAGGCCACTGGAAAGATTGGGCAGGAGATCCCACAGGATCAGCCTGCCGCACTGCAGCCCAACTATCCGGATGCTCCCAAGCGGCCGGCACCCAAACCCCGGAACGAACCGGAGCCGGTCGACGACCTGCAGGCAGCAGCTAATTTTGCAGGCGATGACGGTACGGGGCACGATGCGCCTCCAGGCAAAATCGAGGTCGAGACGCAGCCGGAGTCTGTCGGTTCGCCGGTCGAGCCGCCTGCCATGGC
>CAXUEW010000086.1:0-11355 GCA_964250115.1 uncultured Terriglobus sp. | reverse complement strand
GCGTAGTTCAGACTGGTCAACACGTGCACGCGCTTGCGTGAAAATGAATCCTGTTCATACGTGTAAATCTCATCGTGAATGGTGAATTCGCGGCCGTGAAACATCGCCGTCAGCGGACTCTTCGGGTCGTCTATCTTCACGGTGACGGGCTGCGGGTACACCCAGTGATATTTGAAGAAGCCGCCGATCATCACGTCGAACTCCGGCCAGGTGCCGATCGGTTTGTCGCTCGATCCACGCGCCGGAACCGTGTGGTAAGCATCACCCGCTGCATGGATGCCGGCCAGGCCTTTGCCGCCGCGCACAAAGTCCAGCAGTGCCTTCTTGCGAGCCTCTGTAGCTGCGCTGTCCTTGGCGTCATCCAGAAATCCAAGCGTCGTGCTGTCAAGAAAGATGGCGTCGTACTTTTCAAGATTCGCTGTGTTGATGTCCGCCGCATCGTAAGTAACGTCTGCCTTGTAAGCGCCGGTCTTGTCGCCCATCGCCTTTACTGTCTCTGCCGCCAACGGAATAGAAGAGTGGTAGAAACCAGCCGCATGCGCCAGCACGAGAATGCGACGCGCTTTTTTAGGCTTTGCGGGAGCAGTCTGCGGCAGCGCATCCAGCATGGCGACGTAATCATCCAGTTGCGGCTTCTGGATCTGCACGCCGTCCTTGATGCTTTGCGGACGCGGCGGCCCAGGCACGGTTAACGCCTTAATGTCGCCGATCGACATACTGGAAGGGGACGTCTGCTGTGCGGCACAGGCGAAGGTAAGCGTTGCGGCTGCCAGCATGGGAACCAGAGTACGTGCTGCTCGAGAGATCACAGTGGGATTCCTGACATAAGAAAATCGTTCACGCAAAGGTACCAGCACGCACTTAGGTCCGTCGAGTCGCAGGCCCACGTCCCAAAAAGCGAGACGTGGGGGCACCCATCTCAGATCTTCGCAACAGGGTGCACCATGTCTCGGAGATATGAGATTTCCCCACCTCTGAACAGGGCAGAGACGCTACTGCTTACTGCGACGGAACGCCGCACTCAGTGCGCCCACAGTCAGAACCAAACCTACAAATGCGATTCGCCTCTGGGCCTTTTTCCGCGCCATACCTAAAGGCGCGCGAGCAAGCACTTCCGGCGCGGCGCTGTCGCGGTCTGGACGGCTGGCAAGGTCGAGCAACTCCGCCAGGTGGATTCCCTGCCGTGCCGTGTTCTGCTTGATGGCCTCGCGGCAGGAGAAGCCATCTGCCAGGATGGCAGCTTGCTGAGGCGCAGCCTTCACCGCAGGCACCAGAACGCGGTTCGCCAGCGTCTGCGACACCTCAAACTTGTCCGCCTCGAACCCGAAAGGCCCGGCCATGCCGCAGCAGCCTGAGTCCAGTATGGAGACCCTGGCACCCATGCGCTTCAGCACCGCCTCTTCGCTCTTCATCTTCATCAGCGCCTTGTGGTGGCAATGCCCCTGCACCACCACCTCGACCGGCCACTGCGGCGGGATCCAGTCTGGCGCAAACTGCTCCAGGAACTCCGATAGCAGGTAGGTCTGCTTCGCCAGCCGCTGCACCCGCTCATTGTTCGGCAACAGATCCGGTGCATCGTCGCGAAAGACAGACGCGCAGCTCGGCTCCAGCACTACGACAGGAAGACCGGCGTCAATCGCCGGACCGATGCGCTCCACGTTGCGCAGCATGTAGCGCTTCGCCTCGTCCAGAAATCCAAAGTCGTAGAGCGGACGTCCGCAGCACACATGCCCATCCGGTATGCGAACGCGGAAACCTGCAGCCGTCAGCACCCGCGCGGCAGCGGACGCAGCCTGCGGATCGAAGTAGTTGTTGAAGGTGTCCGGCCACAGCAAAACCTCTGCCCTGGCATCTTCCTTCAACCTGGCTCCATCTCGAAAGCCGCTCGTGAACGAGGCTGGAGCAAACTCCGGAATGGTGCGCGATGACGCCACACCGAGCAACAATTTTCCAAGCGCCGCCACTCCCGGAACCTTCAAGCAAAGGTTAAGGAGTTCGGGCGAAGCTGTTGCGGCTAAACGAGCAAGCTTATCGATGTAGCCAAACGCATAGGCATTTAGAGGGCGGCGATTGCGCTCGTAAAAGTGCGACATGAACTCTGACTTGTACGTCGCCATGTCCACCGAAACCGGACATTCTGACTTACAGGCCTTGCATGACAGGCACAGGTCCAGCGTCTCTTTGACGTCGTGATCGTTCCACATTTCGGCTTCGTCTGACCCCGTGGGGCAATGTCCGACAGCCTCGCCCTGCAGCATCTCCCACAGCGCGTGCGCCCGGCCACGGGTGCTGTGCCGCTCGTCGCGCGTGGCCATGTAGCTGGGGCACATGGTGCCTGCGTCTTCCTTGCGGCACTTGCCCACGCCCACGCAGCGCTCCACCGCGCGCGCAAACGAACCATCATCCTTCCCCAATGCAAAGTGCGTCGCCGGCTGCGCTGGAGCGTAGTCTGCACCAAATCGTAGGTCCGCATGCGGCTGCCCGGCGCGCACCAGCTTGTTCGGATTCATCATGCCCGTGGGGTCCCAAAGGTCCTTGAAGCGCTCAAAGGCGTGGATCAACTCCGGTCCGAACATGCGTTCCAGCAGCGCGCCGCGCGCCTGCCCGTCGCCGTGTTCGCCGGAAAGCGAGCCGCCGTGCACCACCACAAGGTCCGCGGCACGATCCAGAAAGGCTCTGAAGTGCCTAATGCCGGGTTCGCTGCGCAGGTCGAAGTTGATGCGCACATGAACGCAGGCCTGCCCAAAATGCCCGTAGTAAGCGGTGGAGTAGCCGAACTCATCCAGCAGCTTCTGAAAGTTGCGCAGGTACGCGCCCAACTGCTCCGGCGCAACGGCGTGGTCCTCCCACCCTTCTGACCGGTTCATCTCGCCGGGCGTGATGGCCGTTGCGCCCAGGCCCGCCTCGCGCACCTCCCACAGCTTTTTCTGGTCGGCGGGCTTCTCCAGCACCTTCGTGTAAACACCCTCAGGCAACGAGGCGACAAAGGTCCGCGCCTGCTCATGCGAGTCCTCCGCGGTGTGCGCCCCAAACTCGACGTACAGCCAGCCATCGCCCTCGGGCAACAGGGCGATGTTGTCCGCCAGCATCGCCTTCTTCTCCATTTGCCGGATGAGGGCGCGGTCCACGCCTTCCAGCGCAATGGGCTTGTGCAGAAGGATCGAGGGCACAGCGTCCGCCGCCTCGAACATGTCGCGGTAACCGGCCACCACCAGCGTTCGGCAGCTTGGGTTTTCAATCAGCCGCAGCTTCGCCGACAGGATAACGACGCACGTCGCCTCCGATCCGACAAGCGCTCGCGCCACGTGGAAGCCGCCCTCTGGCAGCAGGTCGTCCAGGTTATAGCCGGAGACGCGCCTCGGGATGTCTGGGAAGCGCTCGCGCACCAGCGTGGCGTACTCCTCGCGAAGTTGCAGCAGACCCGCGTAGATCTCGCCGCGACGACCACCTTCGGCGATGATCCGGTGCAGTTCCTCATCACTCGTCGGCCCCACGGTCAGGATGGTGCCGTCGTACAGCAGCACCTCAAGCTCCAGCGTGTTGTCGTCGGTCTTGCCGCCGATCAGCGCGTGCGATCCGCACGAGTTGTTGCCCAGCATGCCACCCAGCGTGCAGTGCGAATGCGTCGCCGGATCCGGCGCAAAGAAAAGCCCGTGCGGCTTCACCTGCGCCTGCAGCGTGTCCAGCACAATGCCCGGCTCGACACACACCCAACGCTCCGCCGGGTTGATCTCCAACACGCGGTTCAGGTACATGGAAAAGTCGAGGATCACCGCCACGTTGCAGCACTGCCCTGCCAGCGATGTACCCGCACCACGGGACAGCAGCGGCGCACCAAACTGCCGGCAGACGGAGACAGCCCGGATCACATCCTCGCGCGTTTGCGGCAGCACCACGCCAATGGGAATATGACGGTAGTTCGAGGAATCCGTCGAGTAAATGGCGCGCGTGCCACGGTCAAACCGCACCTCGCCCGCGACAACGCGGCGCAGCTCCTGCTCCAGCGCATCTGCTTCAGCGAAGTTGTCGACCGGGTGCGCGTGGGACGAAGGCGGCAGCGGAGCAATGGCATACAGCGTGGAACTCATCTTCAGAGGATAGGTGCGACGTTCTCACGTTGTCATCTTGCCTGCGCCTACTACGAAGTTTGTCATCCCGCAGCGCAGCGTATGGATCTGCTTGTCAGCGCGGGGGCAGGAACTGAATGCACGCCGCCTAAGACCGTCATCCTGAGCAGAGTGAAGGATCCCTGCGCGGTGTACCTAGGCACAGCTGACAAAAGCTTTCTCGCAAGAAAGCAGAAGCGACCGTGGCAGGCCCAGCTGTCTCGGGATCCTTCGCTGACGCTCAGGATGGCGCGACAGGGGGAGATAGAGCAAAACTCGCGTAATCCTTGCCAAGGTACCGGCAAAGCACCTCCACAGCAAACTCATGGTCCGCGCGCTGGTCCAGGCCGGAGATGGTCAGGCAGCCAACCAATCCCGCAGCAGCTACGCGCAGGGGAAAGCCGCCGCCATCCGCCGCATACTCCTCATCAGGCAGGGCATGCCGGGCAAGCGTCTGCCCTTTCGCCTGCAACTGCAGCCAAAAGCCATAACTGCTGCGATCGAAGTGGGCGACCGTAGCCGCCTTACGCCGCAGCCATCGCATCGTGCTGGACGACGTGCCGTCGAACGCAGTGGTGAACACAGGCACACCTGCCGCACAGATCTCAATACCGATGGCATGCCCGCGTTCCGCCGCAAGATTGCGTGCCAGCAATCCGATCTCCCACGCGATCTTCCTGGAGAATGCAGGCAGATGCAATTCGTCTTCCTGGCGGCGGATCGCCACTATGTCTGTCTCGTGCATGGCAACAGCATATCTGGAGAGTGCCTGACGCCCACAAACGAACTTGAAAAGCGCCTTGGAACAACAAGAGGCCGGCATCCATAAGATGCCGGCCCTTTGATACAAACCTGCCCGATGCTTGTTGCCCGGGCCTCGCGTTTCAACTACGAAAGCACAGGCAGTTGAATCGTAGATCCGACTGAGATCTTGTTTGCGTCGATGTGATTCGCTTCGGCCACCTGCGGGTACTTGTTCGCATGACCGTAGAATTTCAGGCAGATCGCGCTTAGCGTGTCGCCCGGCTTGATGGTGTAAGGCTGCGCATCACCACCCGTGACAGTCATTTGAATCTCGAAGTCCGGATAGCTTGGGTCACACTGTTTGATTACGTCCCACACGTGGTTGGACACCACCTTGGAAGGTACTTCGCACTTGAGCACCAGCTTCTCTCCCTGCATGAAGATGCCGTCCATCTTGGTGCCGTACTCGCTTAGATCGGTGATCGCCTTGCCCACCGGAGCGTACTTCTGTTCCAAAGCTGCCTGATCTGCCATGTTGACTGAATTACTTTCTGAAGGTTTGAGGGCCTTCTGTTGTTACTTCGCATGGAGCCATGGCGAAGCAAGAATCATGTTCACGGCTTCGTGGCACTCTGCATCAGTCGATTCTGATGCAGGTTCCACAAGCCAGCAGCTACGAGGTCATCTTCTTTTCTCGCTGACCTCTTCCGAACCTTGTGTGTGCTGGGCGCTGCGGGGCGCCACTTTGGGCATTTGCGTTCGAGGTCCGGTGCTTATGCATGCCCATCCCGAAACACCCGCATCGACCGTCCGCCGACAATCACCTTGTCGCCAATCTCCTGCTCCGCAAAGGGGTCGTCGATATTCTGCGTGTCCAGCACCTGGCGCCACTGTGCCTTGACGGGTGAGGGTGGCAGGGTGAACTCGACGCCTTCCGGTGCGGCGTTCACCATCAACAGGAAGCTGTCGTCGGTGATGGGTTTGCCGTCGTCGTCCGAGACGCCCAGTGTATTGCCATTCAGCAGAAACGCCAGGGAGTTCTTCCATCCTGCATTCCAGTCCGCCTCGGGAAACTCGTTCCCGTCGGTTCCGTACCAGGCGATATCGCGCACAACCGAGCCGCGGATGGTGCGGTCCTGGAAGAACTTGCGGCGGCGCAGGTTGGGGTGCTTACAGCGCAGACTGATCAGCTTGCTGGTGAACTCCATCAACCGCTGGCGCGGCGGGTCCAGTTTCCAGTCGTACCAGGTGATTTCGTTGTCCTGGCAGTAGCCATTGTTATTGCCGCGCTGCGAACGAGCCACCTCGTCACCGCCGCAGATCATGGGGACACCCTGCGAAAGAATTAATGTGGCGAGGAAATTACGTGTCTGCCGCTCACGCAGTTCGTTGATGTCAGGGTCATCGGTCGGACCTTCAGCGCCCATGTTCCAACTGTCGTTGTTATCCGCGCCGTCAGTATTGTTATCGCCGTTGTTCTCATTGTGCTTTTCGTTGTAGCTGACCAAATCGCACAGCGTGAACCCATCGTGCGCGGTGATGAAATTGATCGATGCGTTGGGCTTTCGACCATCGGACTGGTACAGGTCGCTGGAGCCGGTGATGCGGTAGGCAAAGTCTGACAGCAGACCCTCTTCACCTTTCCAGAAACGACGCACCGTGTCGCGGTACTTGCCGTTCCACTCCGCCCACAGCACCGGGAAATTGCCCACCTGGTAGCCGCCCTCGCCAACGTCCCAGGGCTCCGCGATCAGCTTTACGTCTTGCAGAATTGGATCCTGGTGGATGACATTGAAGAAGCTGGACAGCTTCTGGACACCTTCTTCGTCGCGTGCCAACGTGCTCGCCAGGTCGAAGCGAAAACCGTCCACATGCATCTCAGTGACCCAGTAGCGCAGCGAGTCCATGACCAGCTTCAATACCTGCGGATGCATCACGTTCAGCGTGTTCCCGGTGCCGGTGTAATCCATGTAAAAGCGCGGTTTGTCCGGCACCTGCCGGTAATACGTGACGTTGTCGACGCCCTTCATTGACAACACTGGACCCTTTTCATTGCCTTCGCAGGTGTGGTTGTACACCACGTCAAGAATGACCTCAATGCCGGCCTTGTGCAGCGCCTTCACCATCTCCTTGAATTCGCGCACCTGCTCGCCCGCGGTGCCGGAAGAGCTGAAGCGGGCCATGGGCGCGAAGTAACTGAGCGTGTTGTAACCCCAGTAATCGTGCAGGCCACGATCCACCAGGTGTCCTTCGTCAATGAAATGGTGTACCGGCAGCAATTCCACCGCCGTGACGCCCAGCATCTTCAGGTACTGGATGCTTGGCTCGGAAGCCACACCGGCATAAGTGCCGCGCAATTCCTCCGCGATGGACGAGTTCTGCTGAGAAAAGCCGCGAACGCTGATCTCGTAGATGACTGAATCTGACAGCGGCTTGTCCGGCGGACAGTCGTCCTCCCAGTCAAACCTGCCATCGACCACAATACTTTTCGGAACGCCCGGGGCAGAATCCTGTTCGTCGAATTTCGTGTCATCGCCGCTGGTGACGTCGTAGGGAAAGATGGGCTGCTTGTAGTCCACATCACCGGTGATGGCCTTTGCGTAGGGATCGACCAGCAACTTGTGCTGGTTGAAGCGATGGCCCTGTTCCGGCTCCCACGGTCCGTCTACACGGTAGCCGTAACGCTGCCCAGGCTTGATGTCGCGCACCAGGCCATGCCACACAAAAGCGGTGCGTTCGGTCAGATCGGCGCAGTCCGTCTCATTGCCTTTCGCGTCGAAAAAGCAGACTTTTACCGCGGTTGCATTCTCTGAGAACAGGGCGAAGTTGGTGCCTTTGCTGCGGGGCGTGGCTCCAAGCGGGTAGGGTCTTCCAGGCAGAACTGTACGGCTCATCGTGGTTGGCGCTTCCTTGCAATGTTGAACTTTCACAGATGGATGCAACAGCGGCCCTGCGAGATGGACATCCCGGACAGGATGCTCAGCCGCATGCGAACGCTTTGTGGGATTCCCTACCCTGCCCGGCCCGGAACCCTCTCAATCAAGCGCACTGGCGCAGAGTCGCTGATTCCCGGTACTCTGGGTCGCACCGGATTTGCAGCAGAATGGGTATGCTGAAGGGCCGGAACAGATTGGATCGGCAGAACGCTGCCACGAGGGATCGCGAACAATGACAAAGGCAAAACTCGCACTGATGATGTTTCTGGAGTTCTTTATCTGGGGCGCGTGGTACGTCACGATCACGACATGGGTGAGCCAAACGCTGCACTTCACCGGCCTGCAAACCAGCCTGATCTCCGGAACCACGGCCTTTGGCGCGGTCTTGTCGCCTTTCATCGCTGGGTGGATTGCGGATAACCTCATGGCTGCGCAGTACATGTTGGCGCTGCTGCACCTGCTGGGTGCCGTGTTGCTGTTTGTGGCCTCGGGGCAGCATGCGTACGGCCCGCTTTTCGCCATCATGCTTGCCTATGCCCTGCTGTACATGCCCACACTTGGGCTGGCGAACACAGTCGCGTTCCGGCACATTGCCAATTCCAAAACGGACTTCGCACCCATCCGCGTGCTTGGCACCATTGGCTGGATCTGTGCAGGGCTGCTGGTCAGTCATTTCCACGCGGACGCCACGCCGTTGCCGCTGCGCATCGCGGCTGGGGCGTCCATCATACTGGCCCTTTATGCTCTGGTTCTACCGCATACACCGCCGCAGGCCAGCGAACCTTTTGCCGTGGGCAACCTGTTTCCAGTAGAAGTTCGACGCATGTTTCGCGATACCGGCTTTGCCGTCTTCGCTGTTGCATCATTCCTCATCTGCGTGCCACTGCAGTTCTATTACGCGTTTACCAATCCTTTTCTGAATCAACTGCACGTGGCGGATGCGGCCGGCAAAATGACGGGTGGCCAGATGTCGGAACTGGGCTGCATGCTGCTGATTCCCTTCTTCTTCCGCCGCCTTGGGGTCAAGTGGATGCTGGTGGCAGGCATGGGTGCCTGGGTGCTGCGGTACGTTAGTTTCGCGTATGGTAGCAACCCTGGGGCACCGGTGTGGATGCTGTGGTTCGGCATTTTGCTGCACGGCATCTGCTATGACTTCTTCTTCGTCACGGGCCAGATCTATACTGACCGCAAGGCACCCCTTGCCTACCGCTCTGCCGCCCAGGGTTTGATCACACTCATCACTTATGGTGCCGGCATGCTGCTGGGCACCTGGCTCTCCGGTGTGACCGTGGATCGCTTCAGGACCGAGGTGCTTGCTGACGGCTCAGTGCTCCACGATTGGCACGGCATCTGGATCGTCAGTGCGGCATGCGCGGCAGTCGTTCTGGTGCTATTCCTTATCTTCTTCAAGGACACGGAAGCGGATGGTGACGCATCCGCCACCACGCCACTCTCAGTCCACACAGAGACTGCGCGCGCCATTCCGGAAGTGTCTTTATAAGTGCCGCAGGTCATTAAAACCACTTATAGATACACTTCCTGCGACCAAGGATGACTTAGACGATGTTCTTAGGGATTGATTGCGGCACGCAGGGAACCAAGGCACTTCTAACAGATGGCCTAGGCAAAGTACTTGGCCGGGGTTACGCAAAGCACTCCATCATCGAGCGCAGCAACGGGGCGCGCGAGCAGGAGCCGCAATGGTGGGTCGATGCGCTGAAGACCTCTGTAAGGGAAGCACTTGGGATGGCAGGCGGAGTCGATGTGCTTGCCCTTTCGGTCTCAGGTCAGCAACATGGCCTGGTGGTGCTCGATGAAAACCTGGCAGTAATCCGTCCGGCCAAGCTTTGGAACGACACGGAAACAGCGCCGCAAAATGCATCGTTAATTGCACGTTTGGGAGGCAAACAGGCCGTTTTAGAGCGGTTTGGCACGGTTCCGCTCACGGGCTATACCGTATCGAAATTACTATGGCTTAAAGAGCAGGAACCTGCCAGTTTTGCCCGTATTAAGCACATTCTGCTGCCACACGAATACCTGAATTTCTGGCTGACGGGCAGGTTGTGCGCAGAGTACGGGGATGCATCCGGAACAGCGTTTTTCGATGCAAAAAAGCGCATTTGGATACGCGAAATCCTTGATGAAATAGACGGCGGCTCCGGGCAGCTTTTTGCCGCTCTGCCGCCGCTGCTCAAACCCGAGGAGACGGTGGGAACCCTGCTGCCCGAACGGGCACTTGAACTAGGCATAGCTTCTTCATGCCTGGTCGCAAGCGGCGGTGGCGACAACATGATGGGTGCTATCGGCACCGGCAATGTGCGCGAGGGCGTCGTGACCCTGAGCCTTGGCACATCGTCCACGGTCTACTCGTACCGCGATGCGCCCTCACACGACCGGACCGGCAACGTGGCTCCGTTTTGCTCGTCGTCCGGTGGATGGTTGCCGCTGGTCTGCACGATGAACGCCACCAACGTCGTGACCCAGACATTGCAAGTTCTGGGCCGTGGCGTGACGGATATCGAAGCGGCATTGACAGCGACTGAACCCGGTGCAGATGGGCTAATCTTTCTGCCCTTCCTCAACGGCGAACGCACACCGGATTTACCGGGCGCACGTGGTTCCATCCTTGGACTTGCCTCGACCAACTTTATGCCGGACAACCTTGTGCGGGCAGTTATCGAAGGCGTGACCTTCGGCATCCTGAACGGGCTCGACCTCATCCTTGCGGGCGAACCACCGAAGACCATCCTGATCATCGGCGGCGGATCGCGCTCCACCGCCTGGCGGCAGATGGTCGCTGATGCGACCGGAGCCACCATCCAGGTTCCCCTCGAAGAAGAGGCCGGCTGTCTGGGCGCGATCATCCAGGCCATCTATGCATACGGTCACAGCACCGGCAATCCGTTAAGCTTTCAGGACCTTGCTGCACGACTGGTGCGCGTGGATGAAGACAAGACTGCGCTGCCGAACGCCGCAAAAGCAGCGGCCTACCGTGCCGCACGGGACGCCTACAACGCCGCCCTTCACGCGCAATACCCGCAGTTGAAAAACGACGGCGCAGCTGCCCAAGGCTGACGCGGCGAGATCGCTGCGACAAGCCCTCTACCAGTCCGTGAGCGTGCCATCCAGCAGCCGCGCCACAGGCAGGTAAGCCCGCTGATACGGGTGCTTCGCCGCCAGTGCCTCATCGATCTCAACACCCAGTCCGGGTGCGTCGCCGGGATGCATGTAGCCCGCCTCAAAGCGGTAAGCATGCGGAAAAACCTCGTCCGTCAGTGCTGTATGCGGCATGTGTTCCTGAATGCCGAAGTTGTGCACGGCCAGGCCCAGGTGCAGCGCTGCGGCCAGGGTCACAGGAGATAGATCCGTCGCGCCGTGAAAGCCGGTTCTAACGTGGTAGACGGCTGCAAACTCAGCCGCTTTCTTCAGAGGTGTCAAGCCTCCGCCATGCACCACGGTCATGCGCAGGTAGTCGATCCACTGGTTACGGATGAGCGTGTGCGCATCATGGATTGAGTTGAAGACCTCGCCCACGGCAAGCGGCGTGGTGGTGTGCTGACGGATGAGGC
>CAXUEW010000085.1:4677-11667 GCA_964250115.1 uncultured Terriglobus sp. | reverse complement strand
GCATCGGCGGTCGAGCCGCAACTCTTCGCCGGTTTGCAGGGCGAGGTGCGCATCCACAACAGCAGCCCGGACGGCCGCAACATCAACGAGGGCTGCGGTGCTCTGCACCCGGAGATTGTCGCGCGCATGGTCGTAGAGGAGAAGGCCGACCTGGGCATCACCTTTGATGGCGATGCCGACCGCGCCCTGTTCGCCGACGAGAACGGCAAGGTAGTCAATGGCGATGCCGTCCTGCTGCTGGCCGCGCGCGACCTGCAGGCACGCGGCCTGCTGCATGACAATACGGTCGTCGCAACCACGATGTCCAACATGGGGCTCGAGGCCGCGCTCAAGCGCAGCGGCATCCGAATGCTGCGCGCACCTGTGGGCGACAAATACGTTCTGCAGCAGATGCAGGAAACAAACGCATCGCTGGGCGGTGAGCAGAGCGGCCACATCCTGTTCACCGGCAGAAGCACGACAGGCGACGGCCTGCTGACTGCGCTTCTGCTGCTCGACATTGTGCATCGCAGTGGGCGTTCGCTGGGCGAATTGACCAGTGATCTGAAGACCTTTCCGCAGGTGATTGTGAACGTCAAGGTTCGCGAGAAAAAGCCGCTGCAGTCAATCCCATCCGTCGCTGAAAAGATCAGTGCGGCAGAGCAGGAACTTGCCGACTCCGGGCGAGTCGTCATCCGTTACAGCGGCACTGAGGCATTGGCGCGCGTGATGATCGAAGCGGAGGACGAAGCCGCCATGCGGCACCACGCGGGCAGCATTGCGGATGCTATCCGGGCCGAACTGGGAGTTTGATTCCTTCCTTGCCACTCCGCGAGTCCAAGGCTATGTTCGCCATTGGCGGATGACAGAAGACGAGCGGAATGGCAAAATAAAGTCAATTTCCAATTGCAACTTTCGCATCCCGATCACGTCTGGGGTGGTTCACCTTGGTGGGCAGTCAGGGCAGGTTACATGTGCGGAATCGTTGGGCTGGTTCGCCCGGGCATACCAGTGCCAAACGATTTGATCGCGCGGGCGGCAGCAACACTCAATCACCGCGGTCCGGATCAATCGGGAGTCTGGCAGAGCGGTGACGTAGCGCTTGGCGCGACTCGCCTGAAGGTGATCGATCCCAACGCCGGATCGCAGCCCATGCACCTGGGTGGGCTGACGCTGGTCTTCAACGGCGAAATCTACAACCACCGGGACTTGCGCGCGGAGTTGACCGCGTCCGGCCACGTTTTTGGCACGACCTGCGACACGGAAGTTGTTCTGCACGCCTTTGCGCAGTGGGGAACGGCCAGTTTCGCGCGCCTGCGCGGTATGTTTGCCGTCGCGGTCTGGTCGGCAGAGGAGCGTGAACTGACCCTGGCGCGCGACCCTTCTGGCATTAAGCCGCTCTTCTACCTTGAGGAGGGGCCGCGCCTTTACTTCGGATCGGAGATGAAGGCCATCTTCGTGCACCCGGAGGTCAAGCGCTCCATCGACCGGCAAAGCCTGGACACCTACCTGAGCATGAACTATGTGCCGGGCCGCCGGACCATGGCGGCGGGCGTCTGCAAGCTTCAACCCGGTCATGCGCTTACGTGGAAGAGCGGTAAAACATTCATACAGTCCTACGGCGAACCCGTGCAGCCAGTACAGGTGCGGAGAAGAGATCTTGAATCTTCCGCGGAAGAGCTCGACGGCCTGCTGCATGCCTCTATCCGTGAGCAGATGGTTGCGGATGTGCCGATTGGCGTGTGGCTCAGCGGCGGCCTGGACTCGTCCACGCTGGTGCACTACGCCAGCCAGCACACCACGCAACGTCTGAAGACGTTCTCCATCACCTTTCAGGGCCGCAGCTTTGACGAGTCGTCGGACTCGCGCGCTATTGCGTCCGCATACGGTACCGATCACCACGAGTTCGACCTGGGGCCGGAGCAGGTCACGCCCGACTCGATCCTCGATCTGGTGTACTACGCGGATGACCCCATAGCCGACGCCGGTGCCGTACCCGCATGGCACCTGTCGCGCATGTCCGCGCGCGAGGTCACGGTGGCGCTTAGCGGCGAAGGCAGCGACGAGTTGTTTGGCGGCTATCTGACCTACGCGGCCGACCGCTATGCGCGGTGGGCACGGATAGTACCCGCACCGGCTCGTCGCATGGCTCTGGCGTTGGCCGGGCGGCTGCAGGCCTCCGACGAGAAGATCGGCCTGGAGTACAAGCTGCAGCGCTTCCTTGCAGGTTCGCTGCTGCCCCCGGCAGAAGCGCACGTCTT
The DNA here is from genome assembly GCA_964250115.1 of uncultured Terriglobus sp. Taxonomy (GTDB): domain Bacteria; phylum Acidobacteriota; class Terriglobia; order Terriglobales; family Acidobacteriaceae; genus Terriglobus. The sequence goes on along the minus strand of CAXUEW010000085.1, from coordinate 9,427 downwards.
CTGGAACGGCACACACTCGACAGAGCAGCGGCAGGAATTGCTGCTGGCCCCGCAGGGCGAATACACGCGGCACATCCTTAGCAACCTGCCGAAGCGTGGCGACCTGCGCCGCTTCCTACAATTCGATCAGCGGTATTACCTCACGGATGACATCCTGACCAAGGTGGACCGGATGAGCATGGCGCACTCGCTGGAAGTGCGTCCGGCCTTTCTGGACCCGCGCATCGTCGCGTTTGCGGCCGCGCTGCCCATGCAGCACTGCATTGGCGGCGGCACCACCAAGCGCGTTCTCCGCCACCTGATGCAGGACAAGCTGCCGGCCCGCATTCTCTCCAAAGAAAAGCAGGGCTTGGACATCCCCGTGCACGAGTGGCTGCGCGGCCACCTGAAGCCGCTGCTGCTCGACACGCTGAGCCGTCGCGCGGTGGAGGCATCGGGCCTGTTCCACTGGCACGCCGTCGCGCGCATGCTGGAAACACACATGAGACGGGAGGCCAACCTTGGCTATCACTTATGGGGCATGCTGATGCTGTTCCTGTGGATCAGGCAGTGGAACGTCGAGAGCCAGGCCGATTCGCAGGTCTACGCGCCGGAATTTGCCGCCACGGAGTAGATCTCGCGATCCTCTTGATCGCCTGCTGCGCGTTTCTGCCGTTTGTTCTAAGTCCGCCGCACCTGATGGATGACGTGGACGCGGTGCAGGCGCAGATTGCCCGCAACATGCTGCAAAGCGGCGACTGGGTCACCGCCCGGCTGGATGGCGTCGCCTACCTGGAGAAGTCGCCGCTGATCTACTGGGTCATGGCGGTGTCGTTCCGCGTCTTTGGCGTGCACGACTGGGCCGCGCGGTTGCCGCTGGCCTTGATCGACATCGCCCTGTGCTGGGTCATCGCGCGGTTTGCGATGTGGGCGTTTGGCCGCCGCGCAGGCCTGTTCGCCGGGGGCATCTTTGCCACGTGCGTGGGCATGTTTCTGTTTACGCGCATCCTGATACCGGATGCGGCGTTGACACTGTGCATCACACTGGCTTTGTGGTCATTTTTTCGTTTGCTCGATGCGACAGAGGCAAAGCCCAAGCGCTGGGCAGCCGTGCTGTATCTCAGCCTGGCATGCGGCCTGCTGCTGAAGGGTTTGGTTGCGGCGCTGTTCCCCGTGGCCATCCTGCTCATTTACCTGCTGCTCACGCGCAGGCTGTTCACGCGGGAGACATGGCGCAGGCTGTACCTGATACCGGGTTTAGCTCTGGTGCTGCTGATCGCGGCACCCTGGCATGTGCTTGCCACGCTGCGCAATCCGCCGTACTTCGACTTCACCATGCACAGCGCGCCGGGGGAGTACTACGGCTTTTTCTGGTTCTACTTCCTGAATGAGCACCTGTTCCGCTTCCTGAACATGCGCTATCCGCGCGACTACAACACCGTGCCCCGGCCTGCGTTCTGGCTGCTGCACTTTGCCTGGTTCTTTCCGTGGAGCGCGGCGCTGGTTACATGCTTCCGGCAGCGCTTCAGCAGCGGCACACGCGCCGGCCAGGTGCGGCTGCTGGCGATCGTCTGGATCGTTTTCGTGCTCGTCTTCTTCTCGTTGTCGACCACACAGGAGTACTACTCGCTGCCGATCTACCCGGCACTGGCCATGCTGCTGGGTGCTGACCTTGCCTCGCGCGAGCGGTACCCAACGTGGGCACGAACAGCCCTCGCCACGGTGTTCGGACTCGCCCTGGCCGCGCTGCTTTTTCTTGCCGCCACGAACTGGAATGCGCCCACGCCCGGCGACATCTCGCAGGCGCTGGCTTCGAATCCTGAGATGTACACCTTTTCGCTGGGTCACCTGACGGATCTGCGCGTGCCTGCATTTGCCTACCTTCGACTGCCTCTGGTGCTGGCGGCTGCTGCCTTCGCAGCCGGACTTGCAGGCCTGCTGCTGCTACGGCGTCCTCTGCAGGTCTTCGCGACGTTGGTGGTCACGATGCTCCTTTTCCTGCAGGCTGCGAGGGTCGCGCTCGTCCGCTTTGATCCCTACCTGAGTTCGTTCCAACTGGCAGAGGCACTGAAAAAAGCCGCACCGGGCCGGCTGGTGGTCGGTGATGCCTACTACGCCTTTTCAGCGACCTTCTTTTACACCAACCGGACGGCACTGCTATGGAACGGCCGCAGCGCGAACCTGCAGTACGGCTCGTACGCGCCCGGCAGCCCTGCGGTGTTTATTGGCGATGCAGAGTTGCAAAGCTTGTGGCGTGGAAGTGACCGCGTGTACCTGTTGGTCTATGGCAGCGACATGCAGCAGGTTTCGCGACTGCTTGCGGGCAAACCTATCGTGGTTGCATCCAGCGGAGGCAACTACCTGCTGATGAATCAGTAGACCGGACGATCACGATGCGTCCGTCAAATTTACCGCCTGCGCTCTTCAAACACGGAGTACACGGAGGTTGCACGGAGATCCTGTGCATTCCTCTGTGGCCTCTGTGCAGCCACGGTAGCCACGTCTCCTTCGGCGAATATCGCAAGCCCAGACTAGGCCACAAGGATGCGCGGCACGCGGTCGCTGATGCCGCACAGGATTTCGTAGGCACTTGTACCGGCCAGCCGGGCGTGCTCCTCCGCGCCGATGTGTTCGTTGCCTTGCGAACCCAGCAGGACAGCCGCATCGCCGATTGCGATTTGCGGCATCGCTGAAACGTCCACAACCGTCAGGTCCATGGACACGCGCCCCACGATGGGCGCACGCAGACCGTGCAGCAAAACGTCTCCCCCCGTTTGCGAGATGGACGATGAAAGCTCGCGGCGTAGGCCGTCCGCGTAGCCTATCGGCAGCAGCGCAAGCCGCATGGGGCGTGATGCGACAAAGGTGGCGTTGTAACCAACCGTTTCACCGGCAGCAATTTCGCGCAGGCCGATCACGACCGTCTTCCATGTCATGACCGGCCGCAGGCGCGGCTGCACGTTCGGCTTGCCGTCTTCCAGTGGCAGAGCGTAGCCGTAGAGCGCGAGACCGGCCCGCGTCATGCAGCGTGCGGCAAAGCTAGCTGCCAGCGCGGGCAACTCACGGGGAACAAAGCCGCTGTCTGTGGAGGAAGTATTCCCTGCATGGATCAGCGCCGGTCGCAGCCCCGCCTTCTCCACCTGCGCCAGAGCCGCTGCAAAGAGCTTCATCTGCCGCGTGTTCTGCGAGTCGGCGGCACACTCGGTCGATGCAAGATGGGTCAGTACGCCTTCCAGCAGTAGCGGCGAATCTGGCGTGAAGCGCAGCAGCAGTTCCTCCAGCAGGACGCCGGTTGCCACACCCTGCCGCGCCATGCCGGTATCGATCTCAACATGCACCGGTACCGACTGCGGCGAGAGTCCGCGACGTCGCGCCTCCTCTTCCAGCAGGTCAAGGTGGTACTTCTCCCAGACAACAGGGGTAAGCCCGTCCTCCATGCAGGCACCAGCCTCACCCCGCCAAAGGCCGCACATCACCAGAATGGGGGTCGGCTTCAATATGTCGGAAGCAAGGGATTCGCGCACGGCGGTGCCTTCCTCCACGGATGTCACGCCAAGCCAGCTCGCGCCGGCGGCAACCAGCACGGGAGCGCACTTCGCAGCGCCATGACCGTAGGCATCGGCCTTGATCACAGCCAGCGTTTCAACCTGCGAACCGGCAGCCTCGCGGAACGCAAGGAAGTTACCTCGGAGGCTCTCGGTAGAAATTTCAGCGGAGACGGGCCATGTGTGGCTCTTGGGAAGGGAACGCATGCTGCTTCCATGCTATGCGGAAGGGCACAGCTTCAGTTGTGCCGCTAAGACTTCAAAAACGTAAGCAGGGCTTCAGCCCCCGAGGTCGGCTTGGAAAAGCGACCCTCGGCGGCTAAAGCCGATTCGTTCATCTGCTTGTATGGCACAGCTAAAGCTGTGCCCTTCCGAAGACCGTGGCACCCCAAAACCGCGAACCCCGGATCCTAAGACCACAGCATTTAATTCGATGATACCGCCGCATCCGCATCGTCTATGCGGCTTACGCGAGCGTCAGTTGCAGCGTGGTCACGCTTGCCGGTGGAAAGGTGTGCAGCAGCTTGCCGCCGCTGGCTGCGGCCACCGTGGCAGGCGCAGATTTTACCGCGTCCGGCTGCGCAAACGTGTTGTGATCGTGCACGTCAGGGGATGCAAGCACCGTACCGGTAGCCGAGGTAATCGATGTGCCGCGCACTGCGATCTCCGTGGTCATGGGCCGGCCGATGTGCGGGTTGACCACCGTCAGCGTCAGCAGTTTGCCGCCTCCGTCGACTGGCAGTGAGGCGGAACCGCTCAGCCCGGCGAGAGTCTTCACTGGCGCAAGCTGGCCGATGTAACTGGCACCGCCCACCTGGATGGGCGTGTTGCCCAGCGGATTGTCGATGGACGAGGCGACAAACTCCGTTCGCACGGCGGTCGCGCCCTGGTGCGGAAGATACATCTTGAACACGTGAAACGTAGGCGTCAGCACGAACTTATCTTCCTGCGCCAGCATGAGCGAGTGGATGCAGTTGATGCTTTGCGCCACCGCGGCCACGGCCACCTTGTCCGCGTGCCGCTGGAAAATGTCGAAGGTGATGCCGGTCAGCAAGGCATCGCGCATGGTGGATTGCTGCGACAGGTTGTAGCGCGGGCTTAGCTGCGTACCCTTGCCGTACCACGCGCCCCACTCGTCCACCACCAGTTTTACGCTGGGCTGCGTGGGCGTGTTGCCCATGGCGCGCCAATGGTCGGTGATGACTTTTTCCATCAGGGTGCCGCGC
>CAXUEW010000085.1:3379-4667 GCA_964250115.1 uncultured Terriglobus sp. | reverse complement strand
CGTCAGCAGGTCGTAAAAATCGTCGTTGTTGAAGTCCAGCGCGTCACCTGCGGCAAATTTGCTGGCGCTGCCGGATGTGTAGTAGTGGACCGACAGGCCCCACAGGTGTCGCTTCTCGGGGTTCGCGTACAGCGCCTTGAATAGCCGCGTCGTCCAGTCCACGTCGTCCCCATTCGGTCCCACGGCGACAAAGCGCAGCGACTCCTTGCTGTAGCTGGGCGTCCACGCCGTGTAGCGGCGAAACTCCGCGGCATATTCTTCGGGTGTCATGTTGCCGCCGCAGCCCCAGCTCTCGTTGCCCACGCCCCACAGGTCCACGTTGAAGGGCTGAGCATCGCCGTTAGCGGCGCGCTGCAGGGCCAGGCCGTTGGGCTGCGCGGGCGCGGCAGAGTTCGATTCGATTGAGCCAGCGGGCGCGTTGCAGTATTCAATCTCTTCGTAGAAGTCGCGTGCGGGCTGTGTGCGCAGGTTCGCCGCCAGGTAAGGGCGGCAACCAATCTGCCGGCAGGTTTCCATGAACTCGTGGAGACCGTAGCCGTTGCTGTCCTGCTGTCCCCAGAATGCGGCTCGCGCGCGCCGCTTGCCTGCCGGTCCAATGCCGTCGTGCCAGTCATACGAGTCGGCAAAACATCCGCCCGGCCAGCGCAGCACCGGCGCCTTGACCGCGCGCATGGCGTTCACAAAAGCAGTCCGGATGCCGTTCTTGTTCGGGATCTTCGACTTAGGACCGACCCACACGCCGTCATAGATCACGCCGCCCAGATGCTCGATAAAGTGCGAGTAGATCTCAGGCGAGATGTTTCCGATCACCTCCGTGGGCATGATGTCGATGTGCGCATCCACCTGTGACGACTGGCCGGTGAGAGGAAGGCGTGCCAGCCCCGCGGCGGAGACCGCCAGCGCGGAATGCTTCAGGAAACTGCGGCGTGTGGGTTGGCAGGACATTGGTTGTGATCCCCTTTGGATGTCCCATCCACTATCCATGCTTTCGGAGTGCCCCTGCAACTGGCATATGTCGTATGGATGTCGAAACAGGTCACAGGTGACACCGTAAGGTTGGCGGTCAGTATGGCCCGGGCTTGTTGCTGACGATCTGTTTGCCGCCGCCTTCGGCAACGATGTAGGCCTCTGAGGGAAGAGCCGGTAACTTCGTCGGGTCAGTCCATAGGAAGATGCGCTCCGGCCCGGTCCACTGTTGTCGTAGAGATTCGTTTGTCTCAAAGGCTGCGGGCGCATCGCCGGTAAGCGGCGAGCTTTCTTCGGATCTCCGCAGAAGGCGAAGGTTGTC
>CAXUEW010000085.1:0-3369 GCA_964250115.1 uncultured Terriglobus sp. | reverse complement strand
ATAAAAACCCAGCGTTGCTGCTTCCTCGTACCGCCCGTTGATCACGATGCGGTTGCCCTGCCGCAGCATGGGCGCAAGCGCCGCCGCCAATGGTTGCGATGAGAGCACGGGTGCCAGCGTATTCAACGCAACATGGGCTTCCGTGAGGCACACAAGCGTAGCTGCAGCGAGCGCGATGTTGCCGAGGTGGGGACGGTAGCTTCGGCGCAGTTGCCAGTTGAGCAGCGTACCCACGAAGACCGCGGTGCCCACGATCAGTAGCGGACCTCGGAAGGCGCCCAATGCGGCTGCACTTGGCAGATGCCGGAGCGACGTGCCCGGCGCGTAGTGCAGCAGCGCGGCCAGGTCAGCATGGGGCGATGGCGGCTCCGTCCGCAGGAAGAGCACGACGCAGAGCAACGCCGCAGCTGTGCCCGCGACCAGCAGCCCCGCAGAGACACGCAGTCCCGCTCGCCCAAGTCGCGGCGGCACCGTCATGGCGTCCGCTTCGGTCGTTTCACGTTCCAGCCACCGCGCAACCAGCATGCACAGGAAGGGCGACGCCGCGACTGCTGAAGATGTTCGCAACGCTGCAAAGGGGATGAGAAGGATCGGCAACAGGGCCGAGATCGCAAGCAGCAGTAGCAGTCGCTGCTCCTCGTTCAGCGTGCGCAGGGGCTTGCGCCAAGGCACACTCCCAAGCGCGAGAGGCAGAAAGGCGCACCACGGAAGCAGGGCTGCCAGCAGGACGAACGGCGAGGGAGAGGGTGTCGTAACCCGCCACCCGTGCAGCACCCAGGATACCCATCGGGCCGTGTGCAGGAGCGCTGCAGGCCCGCCTTTGCCGACACTGGCACCCGTTGCCAGCAAGTACCAGGGCAAGGTAATCATCAGGAAAACAACCAACGAAACCACGGGATGAAGACCACTGATCCGGCGTACCGCGCCTCGCGCACCACGCGTCACCAGCAGGTAGAGCAGCGCGGTAAGAAGCGGCAACAGCAAACCTCCTGGGCCTACTGTCAGCACATTGCATGCACATGCCGCGGCAAAGCCAAGGCACGGCAGCACCGGAGCGTAGCCCGTACGTTCCTGCGGTGCCGACTCGGCACGCCACAGGCAGAAGACAGCCAGCGTAATCCAAAGACAGCTAACCGCGTCCGGTACCAGGATGCGTGTGGCGAGAAACAGCACGGGACTGAGCAGGAGGGAGACGGCGGCATACAGGCCCGCACGGTCGCTCTGAAAGGCGCGGCGCGCGAACGTCTCGACCAGCATTGCCAACAGCAGGACGAAAATAGCTAAAGGCAAACGGGCCTGCGGCGCGCCCACGCCAAAAGCCTGCATACTGCCCGCCATGGACCAGTACAAAAGGGGAGCGTCGTGCAGCATGCGAATGCCGTTGGCATATAGCGTCACGGGGTCGCCGCGCATGACCATCTCGCGTGCGATCTCCGCGTGCAACGCATCCGAACCGTCGAGCAGCGGCGGCGACAGCAGCGCGAACGAGCCGTACAGGATCAGCCACAGCGTCGCGACGGTCCGTCGATTGCTCAAAATGCGGCAGGCAGTGTTGGGAGCGCCATGGCAACAGCCTACGCGCGCCGAGCCGTATGTAAGCTACTCTTCGCCGTCGCGAAAATTGCCGAACAGCGTGTTCAGCACCTCGGACTTGGTGGGGTGGGCGAAGACGCCTTCGCGCAACGCGGTGTAGGGCAGCTTGCCCATCATGGCAATCTGGATCTGCGCCATGACCTCGCCGCCGTCCACACCCAGCACGGTTGCGCCCAGAATCTGCTGCGTCTCCGGATCGACCAGCGCCTTGATCATGCCGCGCGGCTCTGCCATCTGGTTGGCACGCGCCATCATTTTCATGGGCACTTCTGCCACGCGCACGTTCCTGCCCTGCTTTGCGGCTTCGGCCTCGCTCAGGCCCACGCGCGCCAGTTCCGGATCGGTAAACATGACGTAGTTCGTCATGCGACCCTTGGTACTCGCGTTGCCACCTTCCAGCAGGTTGGTGCGCAACACGCGAAAGTCGTCATAAGAGATGTGTGTAAAGGCAGGTCCGCCCTTCACATCGCCGAGCGCCCAGATGTTCGGCGAGGACGTCTCAAGCCGGTCATTCACCTCGATGTAGCCGTGATCCTTCTGCCTGACGCCAACACGATCAAGATGCAGCCGTTCGACGTTGGGCGTACGCCCGGTGGCGACCAGCAGATGCGAGCCCTCAATCGCCTGCTGCTTACCATCGACCTCAACATCGAGCTTGATCGCGCCTTCGCGGTCCGTCACGCGAGACACGGCGGAGCAGGTCAGGATGCGAATGCCGTCCTCATCCAGGATGCCGCGCAGGCATGCGGCCACATCATCGTCTTCGTGCGCTGCAAGGCGTTCTCCGCGCTCCAGCACGGTCACTTTTGCGCCGAAACGCAGAAACATCTGTGCAAACTCCAGCGCGATGTACCCCGCGCCAAGGATCACCAGGTGTTCCGGTACTTCCTGCAGATCCATGATGCTGGTGCTATCGAGATAAGGAACTGAGTCAAGGCCGTCGACTTCCGGTGGGTGCGGTCGCTCGCCTGTATTCAGAAAGACACGCTCAGCGGAAAGTGCGCGCGTTCCACCATCCTGTAAGGCAATTGAAATGTTGTAGGTGCCGCTGCCGGGCTGATCCTCAAAGAAGCTGGCCTCGCCCATGATAAGCGTGCCATTCTCGCCCTCGAGAGCTTTCCCATTGTTCTTGCGCGAAGCCAGAAGTAAGTTCTGCTTGCGCTCCCAAACCTTACGCAGATTGATCGTGACGTTTCCCGTTTCCACGCCAAAATCGTCGCCGCGCTTCGCCAGGTACGCCACACGCGCACTCGCGTCGATCGTCTTCGAGGGCGTGCATCCATCGTTGACGCAGGTGCCGCCTGGGTAACGGCGTTCGATCACAGCAGTCTTCCAGCCATGTTTCATCATGGCCTTCGCTAGCGGATTGCCGCCCTGCCCGGAACCGATCATCACTGCGTCAAAGTGTTCTGCGTGTGCGCTCAAGAGAACCTCATCCTGGTTTGCATATCCTGACTTCGCTCGAAGGCGACCCGCGCAATTTCGGAGCGGCGATCTTCCTAACCCGTCTCAGAAGTTCGTCATCCTGAGCGAAGCACGAAGTGCGTAGTCGAAGGACCTGCTGTTTTCCCGGAGCAGCAATGCAGCCCGACTTGAAAGCAGGTCCTTCGGCTACGCTCAGGATGACGACTTTGGTGTGGTGCTCTGATCGGTAAAACCCCGCGCTCAAACCGTCATCAGTTCCTTTTCCTTGACCTTAAACATCTCTTCCAGTGTCTTGATCTGCGCGTCGGTCATGCCCTGTGTCTCTTCCGTCGCGCGCTTTTCGTCATCGGC
>CAXUEW010000084.1:0-11907 GCA_964250115.1 uncultured Terriglobus sp. | reverse complement strand
AGAAGACAAGTCGCCGGGCACCACGGCTTCTATGGCATGCAGAGACTGGCCGCCCCGGATGGAGATGCTGCTGCGTCCACGCTCCAGTTCGGCACCGAAGGCGCGTAAGGCATGTTCGGAGTGGTCGCGCGTGCGCACAGCTTCCTGCAACGTGGTTGTGCCGCTCGCGCCAAGCCCGGCAAACAGCACTGCGGTCTTTACCTGCGCGCTGGCGATAGGCGTTGCAAAGTCAATCGCGTTCAGCAGCCGGCCATGGACGATCATGGGCGCGTGTCCGTCGGTCAAATCGACTCGCGCACCCATCTGCTCCAGTGGTCCCCTGATGCGCTGCATCGGACGCTTCGTCAGTGAAGCATCGCCAACGAAGGTATAGGTTCCCGGGTGCGGGGCTACCAGCCCGGCCAGCATGCGCATGGTCGAGCCGGAATTGCCGCAATCCAGGTCGCCCGTGGGCTGCCGGAAAGTGCCGCCAACGCCGGTCACCTCAACAACGCCATCTTTCTCGACCACAGTGGCACCGAGCGCTTGCATGCAGGCAAGGGAACTGTGCGGGTCGGCACCGGTCGAAAAATTGGCAAGCTTTGAAGTGCCCTGCGCCAGCCCGGCCAGCATCGCGTACCGGTGCGAAATGCTCTTGTCGCCGGGCAGCCGAACGCTGCCGCGCACCGTTCGCGCCGGGCGCACTGTTTGTGTGGTAGATGCAGATGCGAGAGACATTTCATTTATCTTACCGGCTGCCCTCAAAGGTCCCCGTTTGCAGTTTCCGGAACCAACGAGAATCAGGCCGATTGCTGTTCACCCGGTATGGATACCGGGAACCCGCTCCAGGTCATCGAAGAGGCCTGCTGCACTCCGGCGGCGAGCACGTCTCCGTCCCTGCACGATGAACTGACGACACTGCTTTCCCAGTACAACGTGAACGAAGCCGCAGCCAGTGTAAAGGTTTACGCCGTCAAGCCGGGAGCACGCTCCTGATGCAGACCTGCATCTTTGCTTGTGTGACGCTGGTTTTATCAGCAGCGGTCCAAAACGCGTTACCGAACCCGTAAAATCACCAGCGTTTCGTCGTCGAAATGCTCCTTGCCAGCCTGGAACCTGGCCACTGCATCCAACACACCGCTCACGGCATCTTCAGCATCTGGCGCATCCATCAGCTCCAGCGTGGCGCAAAGTCGCTCGTCTCCAAACATTTCTCCGGCTGCGTTGTCTGCGTCTACAATGCCATCGGAGAAGAAGACCAGCAGGTCGCCCGGCTGCGTGGACAGGGTGAACTCCTCGTACTCCACGTCTGGGAAGAGGCCGAGCGGAAAACCTTCCGCCTTGATGACGCGCGCTGTGCCGCCGTTTGGCCCGGGAGAGACGAGCATAGGCTGCACCGATCCGGCGTTCGCAACGCTCAGCGTCCGCGTAGTGTCGTTCCAGACGGCAAATAGCATGGTGACGTACTGTGAATCCAGCTTGCGTTCCTGCAACTGCTGATTCAGAGCGGCCAGCATCGCGGCAGGCTGCAAATGCTGTGCCGCAAGCGAGCGCAGGATGCCGCTGACCAGAGCGGCGTACAGCGCAGCCGGGGCAGCCTTGCCGCTGACATCGCCAAGTGCAATCGCAACGCGCCCATCGCCATACGGGATGAAGTCATACACGTCTCCGCCGATGGATCGTGCAGGCAGGAAGCGGGCGGCGAACTCCGCGTTTGGCAGAGGCGCAGGCAGTGGCGGCAGCAGGCGGATTTGTACCTCGCGCGCCATTTGCAGGTCGCGCTCCATGCGCTGCTCTTCCTCGTAAATGCGTTCGTACAGCCGCGCATTCGAAATGGCGATGGCGATCTGGCCAGCCAGCGTTGTCAGCGTGCGCTGGTGGTCGTCGTTGTAGTAATTGACGCGGGTATGTTCCAGGTCGATGACGCCGATGACCTTGTCCTTATACAAGAGCGGTACTGTGAGTTCTGACCGCACATCGTTGCTGTACGGGATGTAGCGCGAGTCCTTGCGCACGTCCGGCACCAGTATCGGGTGGCGCAGCTTGGCTACGGTGCCGATGATGCCCTTACCCAGCACCGCCGCCTGGTCGCGCTTAACCCGTTCGCCGAAGCGGGTAGAGAAGCGGTGCACAAACTGCTGGCGGCTTTCGCTCCAAAGCAGGATGGTGAATAACTGAAAATCGACCACACGTTTCAGCAACACGCCGATGCGCTGCAGCAGATCGTCAAGATCAAGAATGCTGGTCAGTTCGCGGCTGATGTCACTGAGTACGGCCAGCGTCTGTGCCTGCCGGGCTACACGCGTGTATAGGCGTGCATTTTCAATTGCGACAGACATCCGTGACGCTACCAGTTCCAGCAAGCGCTGCTGGTCCGGCGTAAACGCAGCAAGCTGTTCGCTCTCCAGGTCCAGCACGCCGATCACACGATTCTTGACGATCAACGGCACGGCCAGCTCACTTTGCACGGCTGGGTTGGCATTGATGTACCGTGGCATGTGCCGCACATCATCCACCAAAACCGAACTGCGCGTGCTTGCGGCCTGCCCCACAATGCCTCGTCCCAGCTTGATGCGCATGCGCTCAATCTCAGGCGTATGGCCCACCTGGAAGCGCATCCATAATTCCTGCGTCCGGTCATTGATCAGCAGGATGGCGAAGATGCGGTAGTCCACCACGGCACGTACCAGCTCCGCCACGCGGAGCATAAGTGTCTGCAGGTCAAGCGTGTTGTTCAGCGCCTCTGCCAGCCGCAGCAGGAAGTCCACATGTTCCGACGACACACGGATGCGGCTCTCCAGGACCGGCGATGGGCTGCCGGGCTCTGATTGTGTAGGCGCAAGCCCATTGTCTGACTCTGCTGTTGCCGGAGCCGGCCGGTAGTCGCCTTCAAACTCCTCGGCCAGCAAGGCGGCATCGTCGGACGGCTGCAGCTTTACCTCGGAGACCTCGGACGCACGGGAGAGCGAGACCACCTCAAGCGGTTGCAGGGTCGGTCCTTCATGGCTCTGATCTACGCTCATATGTGAAGTCTTTGCCACGCGAAAGCGCAACCTTATTGGACGATACGCTGCGAAACCGCGCCCGCGATAGCACGCACCGCGACTCAATAGCCGCCGGCTGTTGCCTTTGGTGAGACCATGCCTGTTAGTTCTTGCACAATGCGGACGCTGGCGCTGGCACCGATGCGCGTTGCACCTGCGCGTAACATAGCCTGCGCATCTGCCAGCGACCGTATGCCGCCAGAGGCCTTCACGCCGCATTGGCTGCCGGCGACTTCACGCATCTGCGCGATGTCGTCCGCTGTTGCGCCTCCAGTCGAAAAGCCTGTGCTGGTCTTGATGAAGTCCGCACCGGCGTGGACCGCGATTTCACTCGCTCTGAGCTTTTCCTCGAAGTTCAGCAGGGCAGTCTCAAGAATCACCTTCACGATTGCGCCCCGGGCATGTGCCGCGTCGACAACGGCCTGGATGTCAGCCGTGACTGTGTCATACTCGGCACCTTTCAGCGCGCCGATGTTCATCACCATGTCGACGTCGTGCGCACCCAACGCGATGACACGCTTTGCCTCGTCGACTTTCGACTCGGTCAATGATGCGCCCAGCGGAAAGCCGATGACCACACCCACCGGCACGCCCGTACCTGCCAGCGCCGCTGCCGCCGTGGACACCCAGAACGGGTTGACCATGGCACACGCGAAGCGGTACTGTGCAGCTTCCGCGCATAACTGCAGCACCTGCGCCCGTGTTGCTTCGGGCTTCAGCAGGGTGTGATCTAACGTGGCCGCAAGCGCGCGTGCGCTGCCCGTGGCATTTGTGTAGAAATCTTCCAGCGTGACTTTGTTCTCGTTCTGCATCTCTAAATCGATCCTCCGGCGCGGGACTCAATTTACGCCGCCTGCATGGTAAACCTGTGCGCCGACAACAGGTCGTCACGCAGGTGTTTGTACAGTAGTTCGCGGCCTGCATCATCCCGCGCGCGCAGCACGGCCGAGGGATGCACCGTCGCCATCACGTGATCGGCATAGGGCGTTGAAAGCATCTTGCCGCGATCTCGCATCAGTGCAAAGGTGCCGCCCAACAGTGACTTCGCCGCCGACGCACCCAGGCAAAGCACCAACTTCGGCTTCAGCGCATCCAGTTCCGCCAGCAGCCACGGCTTGCACGCGGTGATCTCGCTCATACGCGGATTTTGGTGCAGCCGCAGCTTGCCGCGCTGCACAAACTTGAAGTGCTTTACGGCGTTGGTCATGTATACATCGTCGTCGTGGATGCCGACCTCTGCCAGTGCCCGGCGCAGCACGCCACCAGCGGGTCCGATAAAAGGCACACCCTGCTTATCTTCCTGATCGCCCGGCTGTTCGCCCACTAACAGCAGGCTGGCATGCGACGATCCGCGGCCCGGCACCACCTGCGTGGCGTGGCAGTACAGGTCGCAGCCCTTGCATGCGGGAAGCGCTTCGACGATGGTCTGAATCGTGTGCAGCACCGGCACAAACGGTGCAGCGCTTGGCTTGCTGTTCTGCGTTTCAACCATGCCCTGGACCCTCGATGCAGCATCCTGCAACAGCTTCGGCAGCAGGTCGACTTCCGGCAGGTTGCCCCAGTAACGCACCGGCATATGGCCGCACATGGTGCCGGGGTTAAGACGGGCCGGGTTGAAAATGCTGCCGTAATAACTCTTCCAGAGCTTTTCCAGTTCGTCGCCGTCTGGCGCGCTTTCTCGCGGCACAGCAGGACCATACTGCAACTGCTTCTCTGCCGGGTCCCACGCGACTGAGCCATCCGGCGTCAGGATGGACCACCGCATAATGGCAAAACGCTCTGCGAAGAAGGGAGCCGCAAGCTCCAGGATGCGGTGCTGTGGCTGGTACCAGGCGATGAAGTGCTCTTCGCCATCGGCCTCTTCCACGCGGCGAAAGCGGACGAAGGCGTGCATCTTGTGCTCATCGCGGCGCACCTGCTGCTCCATGCGAACAAGATCGCTGACGTCACTGTCAACCTCTACCTTTAGCAGATCGCGATTCTTCTGCAGTCGCCAAAGCAGCCGGTACAGCAGGTTCCAGCGATGCGGATCGCGGTGGCAGCCAGCCAGCATCGCCTTCTGCAGAAAGGCTTTTGGCACATACGTCTTGCCGGACTCACCCTCAACCGGCAACATCAGCGTGGCGGTCTCGTCGGTAGCTGAACCGAACAGGCCTGACGACGCGGAAGATGTGGCATCTTCAAAGTTGATTGCATCCGGTTCTAGGCCGCGTGCAAGCGCACCCCGGGCTAGGTCGCGCCAGTGCGCAAACGCCGGTTCAACGCGCACGCGAACACCGGCCTGCACGTTCATAGCGCGCCCCACAGGGCTGAACGTGCGGCATCTTCAAACAGGCCCATCTGCTTTGGAGGCAGCGCCGCGACCTCGTCGCGGGTCGAAGTCAACGTCGGCAAGATAGCAGCGTCTGCTACAGCACCGGCAAACAAATCTGGCGTGATGGAAGCGGGTAGATGATCCGCCGCAATCATGTAGGTCGCCGCGTCTTTCAGACGTACGTGGAGCTTTCGCAGATCCTCGATACCGAGCCGGTGGTATCGGCGAATGCTCAGGATGCGGTCCACGTTGCGGTAGCCAAGGCCGGGGATGCGCAGCAGCGTCTCGCGTGGTGCGGCGTTCACGTCAACAGGGAAGAACTCCGGATGCCGGCGTGCCCACGCCAGCTTCGGATCGACAGCCAAGTCGAGTTCCGGAGCATCCTCTGTGGTGATCTCTTCCGCGCCAAAGCCGTAGTGGCGCATCAGCCAGTCGGCCTGGTATAGCCGGTGCTCGCGGATCATGGGCGATGCCTTTAGAGGCAGACGGGTATCCGCCTCCGGGTACGGCGAGAAGCCCGTGTAATACACGCGCTTCAGCTTGAAGCTGGTATACAGACCGCTGGCGCGCGCAATGATTTCGCGGTCAGTGGATGGTGTAGCTCCGATCACCATCTGTGTGCTTTGGCCGGCAGGCGCAAACTTGGGCGCGTCGCGATATCGTGAACGGTCCTCTTCGGCTTCCTGCTTGCGGTCGTGGATCTGCGTCATCGTGGTTTCGATGACGGCAGTCTTTTTCTCCGGCGCAAGCTGTACGAGGTCGCTCTGCGTGGGCAGCTCGATGTTCGCGGAGAGACGGTCGGCGTACAGACCGGCTTCATCCACCAGCCGCTGCGCGCAGCCGGGAATTGCCTTGATGTGGATGTACCCGCCAAAGTGGTGCACGGTTCGCAGCGACTTCGCCACCTGGATCAACTGCTCCATGGTGTAGTCCGGCGACTGGATGATGCCCGACGACAGAAACAGTCCCTCAATGTAGTTGCGCTTGTAGAAGTCGATGGTCAGCGTAACGATCTCTTCCGGTGTAAAGCGCGCGCGGCGAATGTCGCTCGACACGCGGTTGACGCAGAAAACGCAGTCATACGTGCAGTAATTTGTCAGCAGCAGTTTCAGCAGTGAAACGCAACGTCCATCTGGCGTGTACGAGTGGCAAATACCATTGCCGTCAGAGTGGCCGATGCCCTTGCCGTTGCCGCTCCGCTTTGCACCCGAGCTTGCGCACGACGCGTCATATTTCGCCGCATCGGCAAGAATCTCGAGCTTCTGCTGCACGGTCAGGGAAGTCATTAGCACGCTTAGTATAGGCGAATAGGCGGCGAAGCCTACGTCTCTCAACCATTACCTTGGATGCTGAAGTCATCCGATCAAGCTTCCACGAGTCCGATTGCAGCAATCCTTCACAAACTAGAAGTCAGGCCGCCGCGTGGAGCCCGCGCTGGAGCTTTACCGCCGCAGCTTCCGCGCGTCTGAGACGTTATCACAGCCCTATGCGATGGTCTGCTTACCTGTTTTCGCAGCGGACACCGAGCGCAGGCACAGCGCCTGCTGATCACGCCGCAGCAGAGATTTCTGTCGCTGATCCGCAATCAGCCTGTGGAACTCAAGCAGCCTGTGAGCAGCATGGACGGGCTGTGGAATCCCATGGAGCGGCAGGCAGTCGAGGCTCGGCTGGAGCTTGCCGTGGTTGGCGATGCGGAAGGCGTTCGCCAGCAGTTGCACGGACTGTGGACTGGCTTGGAATCGACGAGGTACTTGCCGTGACCGATACCTACGAGCAGGCGGACCGGTTGTGATCGTACGAGATTCTGGCCGATGTAGCTGTGCGGATGGAGACAGCCGAAGCCGTGGCAGCGTGATTACCTGGTTAGAACTCCCAGGGTTTGAGTGCGTGTTGGAAGCGGCACAGATCGACACGCTTTCCCACGAAGCCCACACCCTCCATAGCCAGGCGCTGCCGTTGCTCCACGGCGGCATCTGCGTGCAGGCGAATGTCGCCTGCTGCTCCCACGATCCGATGCCAAGGGAGACGATCCGCACGGTCACTGCGAAGCAGGCGTGCTACGGCACGGTGCAGCCGAGGATATCCAGCGGCTGACGCGATGGCACCGTAGGTGCTCACCTTGCCGGGCGGCACCGACAGAATCATTCGCCGGAATGCCTCGTCACGCACATCGTTGGGCTTCGCACTTTCCCGCAGCACGCGCCGCTTTGTTTGCTGCATCTCGCGTTGCGTAGGAACGTACCCTTTGCACGTCAGCATCTGGCCGGTTAAAGGACGACTAGTTCCTGCACCTGCGCCTTGCCGTAGTGGCTCTTGACGTACTTGTCGAGGATGACCTTGAACTCGTCGACAATGTGATCGCCCTTCAGCGTCATGGCGAGCTTGCCGTCGATGTAGACGGGTGCCTTCGGGTCTTCAAATGTGCCGGGCAGCGAGATACCGATGTTGGCGTGCTTGCTTTCGCCGGGTCCGTTGACGATGCAGCCCATCACGGCCAGCTTCATCTCTTCCACACCGGGATAATGCTGCTTCCACTCCGGCATGGAATCGGTGATGTAGTTTTGCACCTGCTCCGCCAGCATTTGAAAGTAAGTCGAAGTAGTGCGGCCGCAGCCGGGGCAACTGGTCACCTGCGGCGCAAAGCTGCGGATGGAAAGCGCCTGCAGAATCTGCTGGGCGCAGCGGACTTCTTCGGCGCGGTCGCCACCGGGTGTGGGCGTTAGCGAGACGCGGATGGTGTCGCCGATCCCGCTCAGCAACAGAGGTGCCAGCCCTGCGGTCGATGCAACCGTACCCTTCATGCCCATGCCGGCTTCGGTTAGACCTAGGTGCAGTGCATAATCGCAACGGTGAGCGAGTTCCGTGTACACATCTACCAGGTCGCGCACACCCGAAACCTTGGCCGACAGGATGATCTGATCGCGACGCAGGCCGTAGCGCTCTGCGGCTGCGGCGTTGTCCAGCGCAGAGCGAACCATCGTCTCCAGCATCACCTCGCGCGCGGGCAGGGGACTGGCGAGGCGGCTGTTCTCGTCCATCATCTTGGTCAATAGAGCTTGGTCCAGCGATCCCCAGTTCACGCCGATTCGCACGGGCTTCTGGTGCTTCACGGCCACTTCAATCATGGTGCGGAAGTTCTTATCGTCTTTCTGACCGATAGAGACGTTGCCGGGATTGATGCGGTACTTTGCCAACGCGTCGGCGCATGCGGGATACTTCGCCAACAATAGGTGGCCGTTGTAGTGGAAGTCGCCGATAATGGGTGTGTTCCAGCCTTTGGCGCGAATGCCATCGACGATGTAAGGCAGGGCTTCAGCCGCTGCGTCATTGTTCACCGTAACGCGCACCATCTCAGACCCGGCGCGCGCCAGCGAGGCAATCTGCTGGACGGAGCTCTCAATGTCGGCGGTGTCGGTGTTCGTCATCGACTGTACGACAACGGGCGCATCAGAACCGACACGCACGCCTCCAACGGTTACGGAGACGGCTTTGCGACGGACAATTTCGGGCATGGAAACCTCGACCTGAAGTTTACCAAAGCAGGCGGTACACTAGCCGGAGTGGCCCGGTAGCTCAGATGCATAGAGCGGCGCACTCCTAAGGCGAAGGTCGCAGGTTGGACTCCTGCCCGGGTCACCACTCATATGCAAAATTGAAGAAGTTCTGGATAGGGATTTCACCTCCATCATTCACCATCCGATGGTGACGCGATTCATCTCTTAGGCCGAGATTCCACTGCGATCCTCACATTCGCGGAAGCCAAAGGCGATTGCGTTGGTCCCTGCTTCTCGTCATTGCGCATACGCCGTAGAGAAGATGTCCTGGTTCACGTGAAAAAAGAATTACGGTATCGCTGGTCTAAGCTCAGCGCGTCTAGCGCGTAGCCGCTTCAAAGCGGAAGGGCGGCGATTCCACCATGACGACTTCGGGAACTGTGTCCGCGGACGTGGCCGGAATGTCCTCGAGAGGCAGAATCGCGAGTTGGTCCAACACGGAAACCAGGGCGTCGAAAGACTCAGGGTCTAGCCGGTGTGGAACGTCCAGCGCCAGTTGCTGTTGGATCTCAGCCGGGGAAAAGTCCTGCCGGTACGGCCGGCTTTCCATCAGAGCGCTAAAGACGTCCGCTACGGTCAGGATGCGCGACTCGATCGAGAGTTGCTCATCGGCAAGGCGGAAGGGATAGCCGCTGCCGTCGAGCTTCTCGTGATGCTGCCCAGCCAGCAGGGAAATTTCACGGAAGGCACCGACGCGGGAGAGAATTTCCTGGCTGAGAACCGGATGACGGTGAATCGCTGCCCGCTCCGTGCTGGTGAGCGGCCCCGGCTTATCCAGGATCGTGTTGGGTGCGCCCAGCATGCCGATGTCATGCAGCAGAGCGGCGCGGCGGACGACGTCGACGCGATCTGGCGCCAGACCCATGGCGTTGCTGATAAGCACCGCCGCTTCGGTCGTAGCCGCCGAGTGGCGGAACGTAAAGGGGCTTTTGGCATCCACCACATCGGCAAAGCCGCTGCAGATCAAATCGATGTCGCGCGCGGCAAGGGTAGCGGAACTGCCCGGATCGAGCGCGAGCACGGCGGATTGCTGCGCCGCGGGATCGCCGCCGGGCAGGCACTGGTCCCACAAAATTCCCTGCTGATGCAGGCTCTGCGCCGCACGGACAAGGTCCGGGTCAAACCAGCTAACGGAGCGTTCCGCGAGGGTCTCCATCGCCCGGGCTGGACCGAACTCTGTGCAAAACAGGTCCAGGTGCTGTGCCACCGCGCAAATGCGCCCCAACAGCGGAATATCCCGTGCGACTAAATGGTCGGGCAAACCGCGGCCGTTCCACTGCTCGTCCAGCGAATACACCGCGGCACAGGTATCGATTTCCATGCCCAGTTTGTGCAGGATGACCGCGCCACGTTCACACCGGTCCTCGAT
This sequence comes from uncultured Terriglobus sp., assembly GCA_964250115.1. Lineage (GTDB taxonomy): Bacteria > Acidobacteriota > Terriglobia > Terriglobales > Acidobacteriaceae > Terriglobus. Next base: position 1,647 of record CAXUEW010000084.1, on the reverse strand, counting down.
CATCTCGGCGGTCAGATTCCCGGGCTTGCGGATCATGCGGTACATCTGGCGAACGCGGTTCCAGATGCTCTGCGTCGGCGCGATATTGTCCCAGACAAAGCTGAGCGCCTCGCGGTTGGGCTTGCCGAGCTTCTCGCGGTCGATGAACTTGAAACGCTGCTTGACCACTTGATCGTCGGCGGCAAATGCGCCGGCCATACGCGCGGAGTTGCTGCTGCAACCGATGTCTTTGAGCAGGAGCGCGTAGTACAGGTCTGCCATCGCCTGACCGGGCAACCCGATCTCCTTGCCCAAACGCATGCCCAGCAGGCAGGTGCGTACCGAATGACCGGGATGTGCACCCTCTGTAATGTCCAGCGCGAAGGAAAGCGCAGACAGGATCTCTCCCAGCGCTACGTGCTGGCCGGGGAGAGAACAGAGCGCCGTGTTGGGCGAGTTCTGGTGCATCATACGGCGGTACTCCTGCTGATTCGACGTGGCAGGCTTTCTGGCTCCAGTTGCAAAAGTCACTATCTCCCTTTTGGTAGCGAAAGGCAACCGATGGGATGCGAGTTTAGTTTGCGACGATCTCCTCTTCCAGTTGTTGCTTCTCAAACAGATCTGCGTAGTAGCCGCCACTTTGTAAAAGTTCGTCATGCGTGCCGATTTCGCGTATCTCTCCGTTGACCAGTACGGCGATGCGGTCGGCACTGCGTGCCGTGGAGACACGGTGCGCGATCAGGATGGTGGTGCGGTCCTGCATCACCTCGCGCAGGCCGCTCAGGATCTGCTCTTCCGTGTAGGTGTCGACACTGGCCAGTGCATCGTCCAGGATGAGGATGCGCGGATCACGCAGCAGCGCGCGTGCGATCGAGGTGCGCTGCTTTTGACCGCCAGAGAGCGTAATGCCACGTTCGCCCACCAGCGTGTCGAAGCCGTTGGGGAACTCCAGGATCTCTGTCGCGATGTGCGCGAGTGAAGCGGCTCGTTCGATCTGCTCGTCGGTCGCACTTGCGACACCGAAGGCGATGTTGTCGCGAATCGAACTGGAGAAGAGGAACGTCTCCTGCGGCACGAAGCCGATGGCGCGGCGCAGCGAGGCGAGCGGCCACTCCCGGATGGGCAAGCCGTCGATTAGGACCTGACCCGCAGACGCGTCGAGCAGGCGTGGGATGAGGTTCACGAGTGTTGACTTGCCGGAACCGGTAGGACCGACGATGGCAAGGCTGGAACCGGCGGGGATGCTCAGGCTCACGTTGCGCAGGATGTCGGGACCTTTGCCGTAGCCGAAGGTGAGATTGCGGAACTCGACGTCGCCGCGCGGGATAGCGTCGATAGCGATGCGGTCACCGGCTTCGTCCCGGATGGAGGGTACCCACTTGAGAAGTTCGTCGATGCGAATGACCGACGCGGTGCCGCGCTGGAACAGGTTGATGACATAGCCAAGCGCCAGCATGGGGAAGGTCAACTGCACCATGAAGACCAGATACGACGTGAACTGGCCTGCGGTGATGCGGCCTGCGGCGACTTCGCGGCCACCAACCAGCAGCGTCAACACGAGCGAGACGCCCAGCACGAATTCTAGCGTGGGCCACAGCATGGCCATGATGCGGACGAGAAAGAGCGAGCGGCGAATGTACTCGTGATTCGCCTCTTCGAATGACTTGA
>CAXUEW010000083.1:0-11920 GCA_964250115.1 uncultured Terriglobus sp. | reverse complement strand
GATGGCGGCAGCTTCGTCCTTGGAAATGTTCTCCTTGATGGCCTTGGGTGCGCCGTCGACGAGATCCTTGGCTTCCTTCAGACCCAGTGAGGTCACTTCACGTACGGCCTTGATGGTGTTGATCTTGTTCGCGCCAGCATCCTTCAGCATGACGGTGAACTCGGTCTTCTCTTCAACAACAGGGGCAGCTGCTCCACCACCGGCTGCGGGTGCGGCGGCTGCAGTTGCAGCGGCTGCGGAAACGCCGAGACGCTCTTCGAGCTTCTTCACAAGTGCCGAAGCCTCGAGCAGGCTCAGGCTAACAATCTGGTCTTCCAACTGCTGGATGTCTGCCATGGTATTTCTCCGTTTAATTCAATCTTGTAGTGCAACTGCTGATTACGTCTCCGAAGCGTTACGGCTGCTCCGGCTGCCCTTCCCTTCAAGAGGTTTCCGATGCGCCCAGACTGCGCACCCCCTGAAACTGGAGCGAACTTGTTTTAGCCCTCGACGGGCGGCTCAGTCGATGCGGATTCCGCCTGCGATGCGGATCCCGCCTCAGGCTGCGCAGGATCAGCGTCGGTGTTGGGCGCGATATCTTCCAGTACGCCTGTCGCCGCTTCTTCGCTGGGCTCTGCTGCTGCGCTTTCAGCAGCTGCCTCAACCGGAGCCGCGGCACTTTGGAACTTCTCCTGCTGCGCGGCCTGATCGAGCACCACTGCCAGGTTGCGGCCGGTGGCGTTGATCACGGTTGCCAGGCGAGTTGCCGGCGAGTTGATGAGGAACAGCAGCTTCGAAAAGAGCTCTTCCTTGCCCGGCATGGTCGCGAGCTCATTCACTTCACTGACGTCGAGAACCTTACCGTCAACAATGCCGAGCTTGAAGGTGAACTGGGCATTGTCCTTCACCCACGCGGAAAGTGCTTTGGCGAGTGCGACCGGGTCGCCGGAGGTGTAAGCGATGGAACTGACGCCCTTCAGGCCGCCGAGCGCACCCTCAACCTGCGTACCTGCACCTGCCTTTGGAGCGAGCTTGTTCTTCAGCACGTGGTACTTGCCGCCCGCGCCGCGCACGGTTTTGCGAAGGTCGAAGTCCTTGGCGGCTGTCATGGCTGTAAAGGTGCCGATGATTGCCGCGGTAGCAGTCTGCAGGTCGCCTGCAAGCTCTGCAACCTTCTGCGTCTTCTTCTGTCTGGTCAATGCCATGGTTATTAGCCTTTAGCTGCTAGCCCTTAGCTGCTAGCTTGTCTTGCTGCGGCGCGACTGCTCGCAAATCACGCAAAATTCTGATCAGGCAACAGATAGCTAAAAGCTAATCGCTAGTAGCCAACGGCTGCTTATGCCTTGCCGGCGACTTCCGCGACAGCCTGGTCAATCTCAATGCCCGGGCCCATCGTGGACGAGATATACATGCCCTTGATGTACTTGCCCTTCGCAGCCGAAGGCTTAGCCTTGACGACCGAGCCGATCACCGTCATCGCATTTTCGATCAGCTTCTGCGCGTCGAACGAGCTCTTGCCGACAGGAACGTGGACCAGCGCAGTCTTGTCCGCGCGGAACTCCACCTTACCGGCTTTGATCTCCTTGACGGCTGCGGCAACATCGGTCGTCACAGTACCCATCTTGGGGTTCGGCATCAGGCCGCGAGGGCCAAGCACCTTACCCAGACGGCCAATCGAACGCATCATGTCCGGGGTTGCGATGAGCGCGTCAAAGCCAGTCCAGGATTCCTTCTGGATGCGCTCGACAAGCTCTTCACCGCCGACGATGTCTGCCCCGGCCTCTGTGGCCAGGCGCTGATTCTCAGCGGACGAAATGACAGCAACGGTTTTGGTCTTGCCCAGCCCATGCGGCAGGATGACCGTACCGCGAACCATCTGGTCGGCGTGACGCGTGTCCACACCAAGACGCAGAGTGATGTCGACGTTTTCATCGAACTTCGCGTACTTGATTTTTTGCAGAAGGGGAACTGCGTCGGTCAAAGCGTAAGGGCGAGGTTCAACACCTGCCCGTGCTCTGGCCAGATTCTTCGAAATCTTGCGAGCCATTCTTTCTCTTCCTTGTCTCCCACCGCTCGAACCATTGGACAAAGCGGGCTGATGGATTCTTCTAGCCCAGCGGGTATGCCTCGCGTTGTACTTCAGCTCTCAGCGTTTCCGCTTGGAACCCAATTGCAACGAGGGCCCCGCCCTTTGTCCGCAGCGCAGTTTCTACGCTGAACCCATCCCGAATTGCTTTTACTCAACTGCTGGGGGGAATGAGCCGTTCGGCCGTGGTAGTAGACGCAGCAGGCTTTCTATAGTCACGCTTACGCGCTTCTTTTCGATTGCCGGACTGCGATGTACTTGAGGACCGGCGGTACAGGACACGCACGGAGGCTCAGGCACTCTTATGAGTATGCAACAAGTAAGACGAAAGTGCAAGCGCTGCACAGATCGTTTAGGCGATGAAGACGCGGTCTAAGGGCAACACGAAACCTACTACCGGACCTTCGCCGCTCACCTGCGAGATCGTGCTGAGCCGGTCAGGAACCTTATCCGGGCGTCAGTCATAGGCACCGACGGACGAATGCGGAGCGGCAGCGACAGACCTGTAAGAGCGAATTCCGTAGGCAAAGTTTACCGCTGGGCAGACCACTCCCGCAGCCGCCAGAGTGACGCCAACAAGAGGATCAGTACTGCCGCGCCCAGGGTGTCCAGCCAGACATCGGAGACGAGCCCTGTCCTGCTCGGTAGATAGGACTGGTGCACCTCGTCACACGACGCCACCAGCATGGTGGCGCAGAGGGCCATGGCGATGGCGTAACCACGCCAACTCCAATTTGGCTGGAGCCGCAACCGGGCACGCCAGGTCAGCAGCCACGCACGCAGCCAGGACAAACCGACCATGCCGTAGCCGATGAAATGACCGGTTTTTCGCATGTAATGGTGAATGATGTCCCACTGCGCCAGAGAGATGGGGCCTGCCAACCATTCCGCCAGGTGCCGCAAGGGACCATTGGTGCGTGCCGACGAGAAGGTATCCGTAGATTCGCCCCCGATCACGCAAAGGCAGAGGATCACCGGCAACCATGTCCACAACAGCCAGAAGAAGCGTGAGCGTGTCTGCGGGCCGTGGCGGCCACCAAGCAGCACCGGCAACCTCATCGGGTAGTAACCCTGGGCACTCGGAGCCAGACCGGCGCAGATAGTGCTTGTGAGTTGCGAAAAGAATAGGCGTTATCGCCCGGCTGTGCATCCTCGGACGGCAGCAGGGTACTTAGTAAGCACACTTTTGCATGATATCGCCCCACTCGCCTGTAAGCACTGGCATATGGGCAAACAGTAGGAGACACTCTCTTACGAAATCCTAAATTGGAACGATCCAGCGGGCAGCAACAAAGAGAGGTGTGCATCGCAGGACGCACACCTCATCTTGATCACGCCTTGTATCAGGCTTGGAAACTAAGCTGCCGGGTTTTCCGCTTCGCCTTCTCCGCCACCCTGCTCGGCGAGCTGCTTCTGCAGTTCTTCCTGCTTTTTCGCCTTTGCCTCGGCGCGCTTCTGCTGCTTTTCACCAAGCTCCTGCTCGGCGCCCAACAGTTCCAGCACGGCCTTTTCGCCGCCATCACCCTTGCGGAAGCCGGTGTGCACGATGCGCAGATAGCCGCCCTGGCGATCGCCGTAGCGTGGTGCAACCGTGGCAAACAGACGCGTGACCGAGTCGGGCGTCATAAGGAAAGCCGCTGCCTGGCGGCGGCTGTGCACATCGCCACGTTTGCCGAGCGTGATCATCTTTTCGATCAGCGGACGGACTGCCTTTGCCTTCGCGAGTGTCGTCTCCACACGATCTTCCACGACAACCGAGGTGACCAGGTTGCGCAGAAGCGCGCGCCGGTGACTGGGATTGCGTCCGAGTTTATTGCCTGCTTTACGATGCCGCATAGGTCTTCTCTCTAACTTAGGGATCAGGGAACAGGGAACAGGGAACAAACCCCGCGCATCATTCCGAATTACTCGCCGCCCCTGATGTGTCCCGGTGCGGCACTTACTCGATCTATTGCCGGCACTTACACGAAGTAAGTGCCGGCCGCAAAGTCCAATCCAGTAACAGGCTGTTCCCTGTTCCCTGAAACCTGTTCCCTGCTTTTAGAAGTTTTCCGTCTCCGGCAGAACCAGATCGTCCTCATCCTCTTCTTCGTCTTCTTCATCATCGAAGTTGCCGAAGGAGGCTGCAAGCGTTGCCGCCGGCAGAACGGAGGTGGGACCCGGCTGAGGATTACCCTGATCGTCGATCTTCATGCCAAGCGAGAGGCCCATCTGAGCAAGGATTTCCTTAATCTCGTTCAGGCTCTTGCGGCCGAAGTTCTTGGTCTTCAGCATCTCGGCTTCGGTCTTCTGGATCAGCTCGCCGATAGTGGCAATGTTGGCATTCTTCAGGCAGTTATAGCTGCGGACCGACAGTTCCAGTTCTTCCACTGAGCGGTTCAGGTTGTCGTTGCGCATGGCCGGGCCATCGTGCAGGCCGTCCATGCCGCTCTCCATTTCTTCCTCGAAGTTAATGAAGATCGTCATGTGATCCTTCATCAACTTGGCGGAAAGACCGAGCGCATCGGCAGGGAGCACCGTCCCGTTCGTCCAGATTTCAATCGTCAGCTTGTCGTAGTCGGTGATCTGACCGAGGCGAGCCGCTTCCACTGCATAGTTCACCTTACGAACCGGCGAGTGGACCGAGTCTACAGGGATGAAGCCGATGCCGAGATCGGGATCAAAATTCTTGTCGGCGGAGACATAGCCGCGGCCACGCTTCAGGCGCATCTCCATGTCCAGCTTGCCGCCTTCAGACACAGTCGCAATGTACACATCCTTGTCCAGAATCTCGACATCACCGTCAGCTTCAATCATGCCACTGGTGATGACGCCGGCTTCGTCGGCACGCAGGTACAGCGCCTTGGGACCGTCACCATTCAGCTTGAATGGGATCTGCTTCAGGTTCAGGATGATGTCGGTCGCATCTTCGACGACGCCCGCAATGGACTGAAACTCATGCAGCACGCCTTCGATCTTGACGGCGGTAACAGCCGCGCCTTCGATCGAGCTAAGCAGGGTACGGCGCAGGCTGTTACCGACGGTGGTACCAAAGCCACGCTCAAACGGCTGCGCGCTAAAACGACCGTACTTCTCGGTCAACGTGTCGGTGTCAACTGCGAGACGCTTGGGCTTTTGAAAACCTCTCCACAACATAGGTACTCTCCTCAATTCCTGGCTCTACACGCACCGCGATGCATTTTGCGGCGGTTAGAGGTCGGTTCCTTCGGTTGAGTGACTTCAAGAAAGCTGCACTGGCAGTTTCTAAGTGGCACTGTTGACGGCAGCGAGTCAGTTGAGCAAGTGAGCGAGTCAGCCTGACTTCCTCACTTGCAACGCTGACGAGCTGCTTACTTCGAGTAAAGTTCTACGATCAGCTGCTCGTTCACCGGCAACTGGATCTCTTCACGCTTCGGCAGGGCGATGACCTTGCCCGTGAGTGCTTCACGATCGATGTGCAACCACGTGGGTTGAACCAGACCGGAGGCGAACTGACCTGAGCTTTCGAGAATGGCGAGCTTCTTTGACTTTTCGCGGATCTCGACCACGTCACCAATTTTGACCTGGAACGAAGGGATATTCACCTTGCGCCCATTTACCGAAACGTGGCCATGCCGAACAACCTGACGTGCCTGGCGACGTGATACCGCGTAACCGATACGATAAGCAACATTATCCAGGCGACGCTCCAACTGCTGCAGCAATAGTTCGCCGGTGACACCGGGACGATTGGAGGCTTTTTCGTAATAGGAGCGGAACTGGCCTTCGAGCGTGAAATAGATGCGCTTTGCCTTCTGCTTTTCGCGCAGTTGCAGACCGTAACCAACGATCTTCTTCGCGCGCGCCTGGCCATGCTGGCCCGGTGGGAAGTTGCGCTTATCGATGGCGCACTTGTCAGAGAAGCAACGCGAACCCTTGAGGAAAAGCTTAACGCCATCACGCCGGCAAAGTCGGCAGACAGCTCCTGTATAACGTGCCATTACTTACTCTCCATAACTTCAGGTGACGATCGGTTTACACGTCGACTGACGTTTCTTCCCGATCCGACTACATGGGAACAGGGATCAGGTTTCAGGAAGAACTACCTACTGTGTCCTGTTCCCTGAAGCCTGTTCCCTGCTCTGACTTACACGCGACGACGCTTCGGCGGGCGGCAGCCGTTATGCGGGATGGGCGTAACGTCGCGAATGCTGCGCACATCAATGCCCGCTGCCGCGAGTGCACGCACGGCCGACTCACGGCCCGAACCAGGGCCCGAGACGCGAACATCAACCGAGCGGAGACCGTGATCGCGCGCTGCAGTGGCCGCATTCATGGCTGCCTGCTGTGCCGCGAACGGCGTACCCTTACGCGACCCTCGGAAGCCGAGCGAACCCGAACTCTTCCACGACAGCGTGTTGCCCTGCTGGTCGGTAATGGTCACGATGGTGTTGTTGAACGATGCCTGGATAAATACCAGGCCATAAGGAACGTTTTTGCGTTCCCGCTTCTTAAACTTCTTACCCTTGCCGGTCTTGCCGGCTGCACTGCTCTGCTGCTTGGCCATTACTTGGTCGCTTTCTTCTTGCCTGCAACCGTACCCTTACGGGGACCCTTGCGCGTGCGGGCGTTGGTGTGGGTGCGCTGGCCGCGCACAGGCAGGCTGCGGCGATGACGCAGGCCGCGATAGCTCTGGATTTCGATCAGGCGCTTGATGTTGAGACCGACTTCCTTGCGGAGATCGCCTTCAATACCACCCTCCTGCTCGATCGCGCTACGAACCTGGTTCAACTCATCTTCGTCCAGGGTCTGAATCTTCCGTGACGGATCGATATTTGCTTTTTCCAGGATGCGGAGCGCTCGGCTTTCGCCGATGCCGTAGATATAAGTGAGGCCGATACGTGCCTGCTTGTTATTGGGCACATCGACACCAGCAATTCGTGCCATGTTGTCTTCCTCGTACTTCTTTCATCCTGGCGCTGTCGCCGGGATTGTTTGGCGAATATCCCCGGGTTCATCGCAAGCCTTGACTTCGGCTAACTCGCCCTGGAAGACCACTCCTATTGAAAGGAGCTGTGGGTTCCGCTTGTTAGTATTTGCAACTGCAGAGTTATTAGCCCTGCCGCTGCTTATGCTTTGCGACTTCGCAAATCACCCGAACGACACCCTTGCGGTGGACGATCTGGCACTTGTCGCAAATCTTCTTGACTGACGCTCTTACCTTCATTGCTTCCTCATAACTTCAGCGCGCCGCCGAACAGGGTCGGCTCGCTGACTCGCTTACCGGTCTGCTACTTATACCGATACACAATTCGCCCGCGATTCAGATCGTACGGGCTCAACTCAATGGCAACGCGGTCGCCGGGCAGAATACGGATGAAGTTCTTGCGCATGCGTCCGGAGACATGGGCCAGCACCTGATGCTTATTCTCCATCTCCACCTTGAACATGGCATTGGGCAGCGTTTCAACAACCACCGCCATCACTTCAATTGCATCTTCCTTCGGCAAACCGTCTCCTTGTACTTCCTGCCATTGCTGCCAACCTGGTCTCTACCGGGTCAGCACCATGGGGCCGTCCTTCGTAACTGCCACCGTGTGCTCAAAGTGGGCGCTCATACTGCCGTCAACCGTCACCGCAGTCCACCCATCCTTCAACACCTTCACATCCGCGGATCCGGCATTAATCATCGGCTCAATCGCCAGAACCATACCCGCCCTCAACTTTGTACCTTTACCGCGCTTGCCGAAGTTCGGCACCTGCGGCTCCTCGTGCATGCTCTTACCAATGCCGTGCCCTACAAAGTCCCGGACGACGCCAAAACCTTCGCCCTCGCACATCTCCTGCACGGTAGCGCCAATATCGCCGACCGTCGCACCCACATGGACCGACTGAATGGCCTTCTCAAGTGAGGCCTTGGTCACGTCCAGCAGCTTGCGAGTCTCCGCACTGAGCCGTCCGACAGGATAAGTCTCCGCTGCGTCCGAGTAGTAGCCATCCAGGATCACGCCGCAGTCAACGGATACGATGTCGCCCTCGTGCAGTACCTTTTTGTCAGACGGAATGCCGTGAATCACTTCATGGTTCACCGACGTACATAGGCACGCCGGGTAGTTGTTATAGCCCTTGAACGCGGCCTTCGCGCCCAATTCCTTGATCTTTGCCTCTGCCACCCGCTCCAGATCCATGGTCGTGGCACCGGGCTTTACCGCTTCACCTACGGCCTGATGCACCTTGCGCAGGATGACGCCGCTGGCGCGCATCTTTTCAATCTCCTGCGGTGTTTTCAGTGCAATGGCCATAGTGCTGCTTACAGTGCTCCGCGCCGCATACGCCTTAGCGCCGCGGCAATGCTTTCCGTTACCTGCTCTACGGGCTGTTCCCCGTTGACAATCTCAAACCTGCCGAGTTCACGGTAGTGCTCGACAACCGGCGCGGTAAGTTCTGCAAACGCCTTCATGCGTTCGGCGAAAACCTCTTCGGTGTCGTCTGGCCGCTGCACCAGCGGCTCGCCGTCCACATCACAAACGCCCGGACTTGCCGGAGGATTGGTATAGACGTTGTAGATCCTTTTGGAGACGGGACCTGTGCGCCGCCCCGTGATGCGACGCAACAACTCATTATAGCGAACTTCAATGGAGACTGCAACGACGGGGAGCGCGCCTAAGCCTGCAGATACAAGAAAAACGTCCAGCCACTCTGCCTGGCCGAGCGTCCTCGGGTACCCGTCCAGAATGTAACCGCGCCGTGCATCTGGCTGAGCGAGGCGGTCACGAACCATCTCGTTCACGATGTCATCCGGTACCAAGATGCCCGCCGCCACAAGCTCTCGAAAGCGAAGACCGACCGGGGTCTCACGCGCGATGTTATCCCGGATCAGGTCGCCCGTAGATACCTGTGGGATTCCCCAGGCGTCCATGAGGATTTGCGCCTGAGTCCCCTTGCCTACACCGGGCGCTCCCAGGAGGAGGATCGGCCCTGGAACAAAGTCATGCTCAAGATGGTTCAAGTCCGCCACGGATCTGCTTACCAGCTCCGCCGGCCGCGAATGCGACCGCTTTTCGGCGTAAAGCCGTCGTAATGCCGCATGATGAGTTGCGATTCCACCTGCTGCACCGTATCCATGGCCACACCGACGACGATCAGCAGCGATGTACCGCCAAAGTAGAAGTTGACGCCGAGGCCGTTGGTGAGCCAGCTTGGCAGCCGGTCGAAGAATGGCCCAACCAGCCAGAGGTGATTCAGGTGTATACCCGAAATCAACATCTGCGGAATCAATTGAATGATGATCAGGTAAACCGCTCCGACCAGCGTGATGCGCGTCAGAATGTCGTTGATAAAGTCGCTGGTGCGCCGGCCTGGACGGATGCCCGGAATGAAGCCGCCGTACTTTCGCAGGTTATCCGCAATGTCATCCGGACGGAAGACGATGGAGATGTAGAAGTACGCAAAGAAAATAATGGCGGCTGCCGACAGCAGTTGGTACCATGGCTCGCCCGGCTTCAGCCCGTCGGCGATCGTGCGAAAAAACGTGTGGTTCTGCACGAACTGCGTGTTCGCAAACAGTAGCGGCGCGGACAGGATCGAACTTGCAAAGATGACCGGCATGACACCGCCGGAGTTCACCTTGAGCGGCAGGTGCGTGGATTGGCCGCCCATCATCTTGCGGCCGACGATCCGCTTGGCGTACTGCACCGGGATGCGGCGCTCAGACCTTTCGACGTACACGATAAAGGCAACGACCGCGACCATCGCGACAATGAGGATCGCGATCGCCAGGGGAGTGAAGCCACCCCACGCGCCGTCCTTGGCTTTCTGGAAGAGGTCATTGATACCGTTCGGCAGGCCGGCCACGATGCCAGTAAAAATGAGCAGCGACATGCCGTTGCCTATGCCGCGCTCCGTGATCTGCTCACCCAGCCACATGATGAAAGCTGTTCCAGTGGTTAGCGTGAGCACACACATGGCGATGAAGGACTTTGTGCCGATGGTCACCATGGGCTGGGTGGAGTTCACCAGCGTCATGGCGATGGCGAAAGACTGCACGATGGCGAGCAGCACCGTGACATAACGGGTCCACTGCGTGATTTTGCGGCGGCCAACCTCGCCTTCCTTCTGCAGCTTGGCCAGTGGCTCGTAGATGACCGTGAGTAGTTGGAAGATGATCGACGCGGTGATGTACGGCATAATGCCCAGCGCGAAGACCGTCAGCTTGCGCAGCGATCCGCCCGTGAACAGATCCACCAGGCCGAGCGATGAGCCGGCGTTCTGCGCAAAGTACTGCGTCAGCAGCTCTGCATTGATACCGGGCGTCGGGATGTGACCGCCAAGCCGGTATACGGCCAGCAGGCCCAGCGTGAACAGCACCCGGGTGCGCAACTCGGGGATACGGAAGATGTTGGCAATCTTGTCGAACATCAGGCGGTGTGACCCATCTGGAGCCTTGCCGGCTCCTAACTCAGGTGATGCGGTGTTACTTTGCTACGGAGAAAGGCCGAGCCTTACGGCCCGACCCTTCAAGAATGCAGAGCGTACATCAATCCTACGCCGCGGCTTCGGTCGATACAGGTGCGCTGCCCAGAACGATTGCCTTGCCACCGGCCTTCTCGATCTTTTCCTGCGCCTGCTTGGAAAACTTGTGCGCATAGACCGTCACGGCCATGTTGATGTCGCCGTTGGCGAGTACCTTAACGAGTGCCTTCTTCTTTTTCAGCAGGCCAAGCTCACGCATGGTCTCCAGCGTCAGCTCGGTCTGGTTCTTGGTGGCGGCGAACAGTTCGATCGTATCCAGGCTCAGCACCTGGTACTCCTGCCGGAAGATGTTGGTGAAGCCACGCTTGGGCAGACGCCGATGCAGCGGCATCTGGCCGCCTTCAAAGCCGCGCATCATGCGCGATCCGGACCGCGCGCGCTGGCCGTCATGGCCGCGTGTCGAAGTTTTGCCCATGCCGGAGCCCATACCGCGGCCTACGCGCTTCTTATTACTGTTTGCTCCCTTGGGCGCGCCAAGGTTCGATAGATTGAGTGCCATGTTACTTTCCTCGCTTACGCCGGTGTGAACCGACTCGCATTGCCGCTCTTCGCGGCGCTGACCTGATCTTCGCGTCAGCATGTTAGCGCCATGTTACAGGCGCTGAAGTTCGTTATGCGACAACCCGCACCAGGTGCGGGATCGCGGCGATCATGCCACGGATCGAAGGCGTATCTTCACGCTCCACGATCTGGTTCAGGCGGGTGAATCCCAGCCCCTTGACCACCAGCTTATGCTTCACCGGTGTCGCAATCTTGGAGCGGAAATACTGGATCTTGATCTTGCCCACTGCTTCTGCCATTGCTCTACCCTCACGGGACCGGGAAACCTCCTCCCTGCCCCTATTCGCTGTTCCTAGAGTTCTGAAACTTCCTTGCCACGCAGCGCGGCGACCTGGGCCTTGTCACGCAACTGAGCCAGCGCGTCGAACGTCGCCTTAATCACGTTGTGCGGGTTTGCTGAGCCAAGTGACTTGGTCAGCACGTTCTGTACGCCCGCAGACGTCATCACGGCACGCACCGCGCCGCCTGCAATGACGCCGGTACCTTCCGGTGCGGGCTTCAGCAGCACCTGGCCCGAACCGAAGCGGCCCAGCACCTGGTGCGGAATCGTCGTTTCTGTCAGGTTGACGCGGTGAAGGTTCTTCTTGGCGGACTCGATGCCCTTGCGAATAGCCTGCGGCACTTCCTTCGCCTTACCGCTGCCGTAACCGACAATGCCCTGGTCTGCGTCGCCGATCACGACCAGCGCGGCGAACGACATGTTCTTGCCGCCCTTGACGACCTTCGTCACGCGATTGATTGCGACCACCTGATCCTTCAGGTTCAGCTTGTTTGCATCGATCTTTTTGCGCATTACCATTCTTG
>CAXUEW010000082.1:0-12027 GCA_964250115.1 uncultured Terriglobus sp. | reverse complement strand
GGCTACAACACTGCGGTCGGTGATGAAGGTGGATTTGCTCCTTCGCTGAAGTCAAACGAGGAGGCTCTTGAAGTGATACTTGAAGCCATCGAGCTGGCCGGTTTTGCTGTAGGAGAAGACATTGCATTGGCGCTCGATCCCGCATCCAGCGAGTTCTACGTGAAAGACACGGGCAAGTACATTTTCAAGAAGTCCGACAGGAGTGAGAAGACGTCTGCCGAGATGGCCGCCTACTGGACCGACTGGGTTCGGCAGTACCCCATCATTTCCATCGAAGACGGCCTTGCCGAGAACGATTGGGAAGGCTGGAAGATCCTCACGGATGAGATTGGCGACCGCTGCCAGCTTGTTGGGGACGACCTGTTCGTCACCAACTCCAAGCGTCTGCGCGAGGGCATCGATAAGGGTGTAGCGAACTCGATCCTGATCAAGGTCAACCAGATCGGCACGGTCTCCGAGACGCTGGATGCGATCGAACTGGGCCGCCGCTACGGCTACACGTCGATCATTTCTCATCGCTCCGGCGAGACGGAAGACACCTTCATCGCGGACCTCGCAGTGGGCACTGGCGCGGGGCAGATCAAGACCGGTTCTCTGTCACGTACGGACCGCATTGCGAAGTACAACCAGTTGCTGCGCATCGAGGAAGAGCTTGGCCAGGCCGCGGAGTACCTCGGCATCGAATCTGTCAATTGCGAGTAGCCGGAACGAATACTTCTTCACGTTCGTCATACTCAGATCCTTTGTTTTTCATACCGCAGATCCTTTGTTTGTCATCCCGCAGCGAAGCGGAGGGATCTGCTTCTCAGCCAGTTCAGGAGAAGCACCCATGCCGCGCCGTAAGCCACTGGTTCTTACAATCCTTGACGGCTGGGGCATCAGAGCGGAAACGCATGGTAACGCCATAGCCATGGCGCGTAAGCCCACCTACGACATGCTGCTGCGCGAGTATCCGAACACCGTCATCCGCGCCAGCGAACACTTTGTTGGGCTGCCGGATGGGCAGATGGGTAACAGCGAGGTGGGCCATCTGAACCTGGGTGCGGGCCGTGTGGTGCGCATGGATATCACGCGCATCGATGCCATGATCGCGTCCGGAGAGTTCTTTCGTGACCCGCTGCTAGTAGGTGAAATCAAGTCGGCCATGGAGCGCGGACGCGCCGTGCATCTGCTGGGCCTGCTGAGCGATGGTGGTGTGCACTCGCACCAGCGTCATGTGTACGCGCTGCTGAAATTGTGCGCGCAACTCGGCGCAAGAGACGTTTTCATTCACGCGTTCCTTGACGGGCGTGACACCGTGCCGACTTCCGGCTCAGGTTACATCGACGCGCTGGAGCAGCAGATGCGCGAGATCGGCGTTGGCAAGCTCGCCACATGCAGCGGCCGCTACTACGCCATGGATCGCGATCTGAAATGGGATCGCGAGGCCTTGACGTTCAATGCGATGGTCAAGGGCAATGCCGAGGGCCGCACGACGATCGATGCGGAAGCGTTCGTTCGAGAAAACTATAACAACGGAATTACAGATGAGTTCATTCTGCCCTTCGTCTGTACGGATGCCGCTGGCCAGCCCGTTGGCACCGTGCAGGATGAAGACCTGTGCATCTGCTTCAACTATCGCAGCGACCGCGTGCGGCAGATTACCCGCGTGCTGGCGCGCAACGTGGCGGGCGGGTTGACCAAAGCGGATGCGCGCGACCTGCCGAAGACTGACGAACTCGACCTTGAGATCCCCCGCATCAGCGCGCCGAGGAACCTGCGTTACATCAGCATGACGCAGTACGACCCGAAGTTCACGCTGCCCATGGTCATCCTGCCCGAGAGCATGGATAACCTGCTGGCGAACGTCATGGCCAACAACGAACTGCGCAACCTGCGCGTCGCCGAAACGGAAAAGTACGCGCACGTGACTTACTTCTTCAACGGCGGCATCGAAAAGCCGTTCAGCGGGGAGGAGCGCGAGGTGGTGCAGTCGCAGAAGGTCGCCACCTACGACCTAGCACCGGAGATGAGCGCGCGCGGCATCTGCGACGTGGTGCTGAAGGCGATTTATGACACGGCCTTCGACGTCGTTGTAGTGAACTTTGCCAACGCCGATATGGTGGGTCACAGCGGCAAAATGGAGCCGACGATCAAAGGCGTTGAGACAGTCGATGCGTGCCTCGGCGAAATCTATGCTGCGCTGAAACGCAATGGTGGATCGTGGTTGATCACTGCCGACCACGGCAACGCCGAGATGCTGATCGATCCGGTCACCGGCGGGCCGCATACCGCGCACACCACCAACCCGGTGCCGCTGATTGCAGTGACGGAAGCAGGGAAGCAGTTCCACCTGCGTTCGGACGGGTCGCTGCGGGACCTATCGCCGACGATGCTGGCGATGCTTGGGCTGAACCTGCCGGCCGAGATGACGGGTGGCGACTTGCGGGTGTTCTAAACCGACTTTACGGTTTGACGACACGGAGGCCAAATTCCCGCTCGAAGTGATCGAAGTCTCGATCATGATGCAGCAGAGCAAAATTGCGCGATAGGCAGAAAGTAGCGATCAGGCAGTCGATTGTTTTCCGAACGGTTATGCCGCGCGAACGTAGTAGGCGATAGTTATTCGCAGACGCTATAGCTGCCGCGGTACCAGTGCAGGTGAAGATTGGAAACGTGAGCAGCAGCTTTGCTGTTCGCGTGAAGTTTTGAGCACCGCTGGTTCCTTGCAAGACCTCGGTAAGCACCAGGTCTGTAAGTGCTATTTCTTCGCTGAGCTTATGCAGCCGAAGCCAGATAGTATGCGGTGTCTCTTCGCCATTCAGGTAGTCGATCCAGACGGTACTGTCAACGATGGTCATCGCTGCTGCCTAGGTCGCGGCTCAGTCGAGACATCTCCAGATCACCCTCCCACTGAGTGCTGCCCCAAAGGGCATCGAGTGCTTCTGCCTGCCGCTTCAAATCAAATTGCTCCCGAAGGAAGGCTTCAACAGCCTCGCTTGCCGTATCAAGGCCCGTTCGCTTCACAGTTTCTGCGACCAGTTCATCGGCGATCTGAAGGGTAGTCATACCTCACGTCCTTATCTTTCTTCCATGGCGGCGCTGCGACGAGTCTACATCTCCCGGCGGCCTTCCATGGCGCGGCTCATGGTGACTTCGTCCGCGTACTCGATGTCGCTACCTGCGGGTACACCAGTAGCAATGCGGGTGATGCGTAAAGGATGATCGGCGGCTGCGCGGTGCAGTTCGCCGGCCAGCCAGTGCGCGGTGGCTTCGCCCTCGACTGTGGGCGAGAGCGCGAGGATGATCTCCTCGATCTCTCCGAGACGGTTGAACAGATTTGCCGTGCGTAGCTGCTCTGGACCGATGCCGTTCAATGGCGAGAGTGTGCCATGCAGCACGTGGTAGATGCCGTTGTAGCCACGTGTCTTTTCGACGGAGGCGATGCTGGTTGGCTCCTCCACCACGCAGACGGTGGAGTGCGTGCGCGTGGGGCTGCTGCAGTAGATGCAGGGGTCCACGTCCGTGACGTTGTTGCATATGGAGCAGAGGCGTAGCTGCGCTTTCAGTGCGCGGATGGCGATGGAGAGTGCCTCGGCGTCTGCATCGGGCGAACGCAGGATGTGGAAGGCAAACCGCTGCGCGCTCTTCATACCGACGCCAGGCAGCTTGCGCAGCTCGTCGATCAGGCGCGCCATGGGTTGGGCAAAGCGTTCCATGGCTACTTGGATGCCCCTGCGCGCAGACCAAGGCCGGGGACGAGGAGCTTGCCGTCGACCGCGACCCCGGCTTCATCGGCGTGAAGGTTCGCGGTGCGGCGCGTGGGCCGCAGGTTCATGCGCCCGTTGGCGAACCGCATGACCAGCCCGAAGAGCGTCAGGTGTACGCCGAGGAGCCCCGCGGTGACGACTGCTTTGGCGATCTTCGCGATGGCAACTTCGCCTTCGTTGTCGACGCTCCAGCCCTTGTCGGCGTTGTCATAGGTGTAGACCGCCAGCACGATAGGACCGGACTTCGCACCGATAAGTGCAACGTCAGACCGCGTGGCGTTCAGCGAGCCGGTTTTACTGGCGATGCCGCTGCCTTCCTCCGTGTTGTCGAGCGTTTCCAGGTAGCGCGGAATGGTGTCGCGATAGAACTGGCTGCGCAGCATGTCTATGGCAACTTTGCAGGCAACATCGGCCTTGGCCTGATCGAGCAAGGGCTGGCCGGGCACGTTCAGGTCACAGCGGCCAATGCGCTCCATGATCGCAGCGATCTGCCGCGGTGTTGTCTTGCCAAGGCCGAACTTCGGCTGGTCAGCAGGCATGGGGCCGGTGGGTGGTTTGGAGACCTTTTTGTAGAGCCACGTGTCCTTGTAGCCCAGCGCGGCCATGTCGTTGTCAACCTGCTTTGTGGTGAAGCGATCGATCATCAGGTTGGTCGCGGTGTTGTCGCTCACGATGACCATCATGGTCGCGACGTCCTTCAGGGTCAGGGTTACGGGAGCGTCCAGAAAGTGGAGGATGCCGGACCCGCCCACGGCCTCGCCCGCACGCAGCTTGATGGGATCGTTCCACCGCGCGTTGCCAAGTGCTATCTGCCGCAACGCGGTCCAAAGCATGGCCAGCTTGATGGTGCTTGCGGTCTGCACGGGCTTGTCGGCGTCGATGGCAATCTCTTTGCCGGTGTTTAATTGCCGCGCAAACAGAGCGATGCTGCCGTGGTGCTGCGAGACAAGTTGCAGCACCTGGTTTTCGAGTGCTGCCTGCTGCGCCGGGCTTGTGCTTGCCGTGGACTTTGCCGCAGGCACCTGCGCTGACGCTGGTAAAAGCAGCAGCAGGGGAACAGCGGCGCACAGCAACGCACGGCGCATCTGCGCGGGCGAGGTCATTCGCCGAGAAGCTTTCCCAGGTCCATGCCGCCCAGCATGTCGCTGCTGGCGCTCTGCATTTGTGCGTCGACCTTGCGTCCGGCTTCGTTCACGGCAGCGGTAATCAGGTCTTCCAGCATCTCCACATCGCCATCGCTGGCAGCCATCGCGGTTGGGGCGATCTTCAAGCGCAGCAGTTCCTTGCGGCCATTGACGCGCGCCGTCACCAACCCGCCGCCGGTGCTTGCCTCGGCTATGGTGGTGGCCATCTTCTGCTCCATCTGTTCCTGCATGTGCTGGGCCTGGCCCATCATCTCCTGCAGCTTGCTCATGTCCATGGGACTAATCCTTTCGCAGATCGAAGACGCTGGTGATCTCCGCGTTGAACAGTTTCTGAGCGGCCTGCACGGTTGGGTGCTCGAGTGCGCGCGCTTGCGCCGATCCTGTACGCGGCTTCTTTAGTGCTTTCGGTTTGGCGTCGAGGGCTGCGGGCTCAAAGACCAACCGCGCTGCGGGCAGGCCGCGCTGGCGCAGGGCCGTCTTGATAATCGCCTCGACATCCGGCCTGAAGATGGTCCCAATCATCGGCTTTGAGAGCGCGGTTGCGATGCGAACCTCACCGTCTGAGAGTGTCCATGTGGACGCCTCCAACTGCTCGGCCGCGGAGTTATGTTTTGTTGTTTCGAAGAGAGCTTCTACCGCAGCATTCTGCAGCGCGGCGGTCGATGAGGTGTCAGACTTTGTCTCCGGCTGTGTTGCATCGGGTTCGGCATCTGGCAGTTCCTGCAGCGGCGCGGCTGCATCCACAGACGCCGCGGATGGTGTTTCCAGTTCCGGGGCTGCTGATGGCGGCGCAGTCGGGCGCATGGAAGGGGGAGCGGCGGTGATCTGCACCGCTTCAGGGGGTGCGGACTGACTGACTGAAGCCTCTGCTGGAACCGGCGTCTGCCGTGTCGCCTCCGGTTTTGCCATGGGCGCAAGGATCGGGGGCGCTGACGAACTCTGCGCCTGAGACTGCGAAAAGCGAGATGCCGGCGGGGCGCTGCGAACGGGTGTTGCAACGGGTGGAAGCGCCGGGCGTTGCGCCGGTACGGTTCGTGCGACAGCACCTGCCAACGGCTTCGGCAGCTGCGAAAGAAACTCTTCCATCGGCACCAGGCGCTGCAGGTGGACGAGCTTGATCAGTCCCAGTTCCAGGTGTAGGCGCTGCTCCTGCCGGAAGCCAAGATCGTCGAAAGTGCGCAGCATCACCTGCAGAAAGCGGGTGAGTTCTTCTTCTGAAAACAACATCGCAGAACGCACGGCACGGCGGCGCTCATCCGGCGAGATCTGCAGCAGATCGCTGGTGTTCTGCTCCTCAGTCAGCGCCGTAATCTTGGCCATGATGCAGTTGCGCAGGTAGCGCACAAATTGCCGTGCGATCTGCGACGAAGAGTTCCCGGCGTCCAGCAACCGGCCGGCGGTCGCCATCACAGAGGCAGTGTCATTGCGCGCTACCGACTCCAACATGTCCTCGAAGACCGTGTTAGGTACGGTACCCATCAGCTCACGTATCTCAGCAGCCGATAGCTCAGCCTTGCCGTCGACCAACGGTGCGGATGCGATGGCCTGGTCCATGATGGAGAGCGCGTCACGCATGGAGCCGTCGCCCGCCTCCGCCAGCAGCGCCAGAGCGGCCTCGTCGGCCAGCACACCTTCATGCGCTGCAATGCCTCGCAGCTCCGTCAGGATGTCGTCCAGCTTGACCGCATGGAAGCTGAAGTGCTGGCAACGCGAGCGGATGGTTTGTGGAATGTTCTCCGGCTCGGTCGTCGCCATCATGAAGACGATGTGGTCCGGCGGCTCCTCCAGCGTCTTCAGCAGGGCGTTGAAGGCGGCGTCGGTGATCTGGTGCGCTTCGTCAAGAATGTAGATTTTGAAGCGGTCGCGTGCGGGCCGGTAGCGAGCGGCGTCGCGCAGTTCGCGGATCTCGTCAATACCGCGGTTCGTGGCTGCATCGATCTCGATGACGTCCACAGCGTTGCCGGCGCGCACCTCGATGCAGGAATCGCAAAGCCCGCATGGCTCGGGCGTCGGCCGCTCAGGCGAACCTATGGAGTTACGGCAATTCAGCGCCGAGGCAAGGATGCGGGCAATCGTTGTCTTGCCGATGCCGCGATGCCCGCTGAAAATGTAGCCGTGCGCAATGCGGTTCTGCTCCAGCGCATTCTGCAGGGTGCGGGTGACGTGGTCCTGCCCAGCAACGTCGGCGAATCGTTGCGGCCGGTATTTGCGGGCGAGTACCTGGTACGGCATGACTCCATTCTATCGGTTGCGGAAGGCTGCATCTCCACGCGATCAAGCCAGCTATTTCCGCTGAACGACAATATTCAGCTGCGCTGAGGGCACGTTGACCTGCTGCCGATAGAGCAGGTAAGGCCCCTGCGAAACCTCCAGCAGATAGTTCCCGCGCTGCACCTTTGGGAACGCGAAGCCGCCGTTGCCATCCGTCAGGGCAATCTGCCCTGCCAGGTTGCTATTGGCAGGCGGACGCAGCCGCACCTGCAGGTTGGGTGTGCTGTGCTGCGCATTATCAGTTACCCGGCCGCTTAGCGCGGCAAAGTTCTGGGCAGCGGCCACTGCTCCCGACACAAGAGCAGCCAGCATCGTCAATCGCAAACCTAGCATGTTCATTTGTAGCCTCCGGGGTCTGGCGCGGAGACTATCTTGAACTCTGACGGCACGATCTTGGTCGGCGTGAAGTTCACGTCAATGGGATTGCTGCCGCTTTTTATCTGGTGGGTTACGGTCTGTGTGTCCAGCAACTGCTTGTTCGCTACCAACAGCACCTTGTACTCCTGGTTGGTTGGATCGCCCACAAAGGGTACTTCAACGCTGAAGCTGTCGCCATCCTGCACCACCGCTTGCGGCTTGACGGAGGCGTAGATAGCGGCGGGATAGATGCCATTGTTGGGCACGCCGTGCAGCACCACGCGGACTACGTGCGGGTACTCGGTGAGCTTGGTGAACTGGCTAATCGGATAGACAAGAGGGAAGAATCCCAGCACAAACAGCGTCAGGGCGGGGTAGTTGCTTTTGAACTTCAGGTCGCCGGGCAAGCTAACTTCGATCGGCTGGCTCGACTCCTTGTCTATAACGATCTTCTCCTTGTACAGGAGCCACATACCGCCGGCCACCATGACGAACCCGGCAGTCGAGATCAGGAAGAGCAATGCAACACGTGGATCCATGAAGCCCTCGCGAACAGACCATACTCCGTGTGTAAGTAGCACATGGGTACACGGCTGCGCACCACAATAGCGCGGCCCCGGACCAAGCGCCAGCGCAAAAGCATGCCTTCGCAAGGTTGTGGGGATGCCGTTGCAAGTGTGAGCAGCAGAGCAGGCAATGTCATACCCGCTTGGACCGCGTGCGCTTACGCAGCGTCAGCGGCAGGCCCAGCTTCTTTCGCCGTTTGATTTCCTTATCACTGAACATGGTTCCGCGGCAGGCGTCTTTGCCGCAGTAACAGGGCTGGTCGTCCTCGTCGGAGTCGTACAGGTGGTACTCGTAGGTGAGTTCCTCGCCTGCGGCAATGTTGCGCAGCGCCAGCACA
Source organism: uncultured Terriglobus sp. (assembly GCA_964250115.1). Taxonomy (GTDB): domain Bacteria; phylum Acidobacteriota; class Terriglobia; order Terriglobales; family Acidobacteriaceae; genus Terriglobus. The sequence continues at coordinate 3,601 of CAXUEW010000082.1, read as the reverse complement.
AAGATGCGGCCGTCGTCTTCCTCCGTCTGGCAATTGGGTTCGCAGCAGTGATTGATGAACATGGCCGCGCCAAAACCATCGATTACGGTGTCGCGATCGGCAACACCAAACAGGTACGTCACGTCGCGATTGCGGTAACGCTCGTCTGCTTCAGACTTGGGCATGCGAGGACCGTCATACTCGGCAATGCGGGTCCCTGCCCGAACCGGGTCCAGCGTGTAACAGCCGCAGCCGTGAACGGGCGACGAACGAAGAAATAATCGTGGCAGCATCGTTGCGCGAGTATAAACGGCAAGCTGCATCGCGACGTGCACCGCGTCTAAACTTAGGAGAGGACGAGGCTAAGAATGAGACGGAATACTGTCAGCAGCCGACGGTGGAAGCAGACGCGGCGCTTGTTGCCCGCCCTGCTGCTTGCTGCGGCTGGTTCTCTCTCGCTTACAGCGCAGTCCGGCAAGGCGGCAGATGCAAAGTGCAAGCCCGGCTCAAAGTCCGCGGGGTGCAAGAATGGCTCCATCTCCTCGGCACCTCAGGACGGCAATGACACCAAGTCGCCGTCTTCAACCGCGGACTTCGCCTTTCCCGTGGAAGATTCAAAGCATGGTGCGGACGCGGAGGGCACAAGCCCGGCACCGCAGGCGGTTCGCCCAAGTGGTGGTCTGCCTGCCATGCCGACGGACCCTGTCCCCGATCCTCCCGCGTCATCGCAAAAGCCCATGAACCTGCCGCCGGGCTATGCCGGAAGCTCCAGCAGTGATGACCCCTCAACAGCAACGGGCAGCAGTTCGAGCCGGTCGGCGGAGGACGACGATGTGGCACCGACCAGTGCCGCACCCGATGCTCCGGTAAAGTCCTCAGCGTTGAAGGATTTGGGCAGCCGGGCTGATACGTCCGAGGCAAGGGCAAAGCTCGAGCAAACCCGTGTCGCTGATGATCTGAAAGTGGGTGGCTTCTACATGAAGGATGGCAACATTCAGGGAGCGTATCTCCGCTTCAAGGATGCGGCGGACCACGCGCCGGACGACCCGGATGTTCGATTCAACCTGGCGGAAGCCGCAGGCCGTTTGAACAAGCGTGACGAAGCTGTTTTGAACTACCGCGAGTATCTCAAGCTCGACACCGGCGGCGACCATGACAAGGCATCGCGCAAGGCCTTGGGCCGGCTTGGTGTCGCGGCGCAGTAAAAAGGCGTTACAGGTCATCCTCAAAAAGGTGTGTCTTCGTTGAAGTCCGGGCCTCGTTCAACGGGAGACGGCTGAGCCAACAGGTCTTCGACCACTTCGTCCACAATCAGATAGCGCCGTATGTATCGCAGCGGCTGTGCGGTTGCGGCCATCTCGCGCAGATGGAACTCCCAGACATCCTCTCGGCTTGACCGCCGCAAATGTGCCTTGCGATCCACCCTCATCGTCGTGCCGTCGCGGCTCACGCGTTGAAATGCCTGCGCAGGCACCATGAAGGTGACGCGTTGGCCACTGCGCCAAAAGGGCCGAGCAAAGCCATGGGAAAAAAGCAGCAGGTTGGCCCGTTCGCCGCGGCTGAGCCACTCCACGGCATGTTCCGCGCCTGTCCACGGGATACCGGCGTTCACTGTAAACCACCTTCGGAATTCGAATCCGTCGGCGCGTGCCTGTTGCACCAGAAGTTGAAGAAGCCTTGTGCGAGTCACGGGGACGCCGCCTGTCCTATGTGAGTCAAAGTTAGGCTGCGTTAGGTCACGCGTCAAATCGCAGGGAGGCGCATACTCTGTAGTTGTGGGTTACGTCTATCTCAACATGGTCGCGAACGGTAAGAATCGGCTGCGTGTTCTTGCAGCTACGATCTGCACGCTTGCGGTTCCCGTGTTTGTGCCGGCTCAAAATACGTATCCGCTGAATCTTGATCCAACCGTGCGGGATGGTTTTCAGCACTTCTACAACCTGGATTATGACGGTGCCATGAAGCGGTTTGAGGAGGTGCAACGCGCACATCCCCAGGATCCCATGGCGGCGGCTTACGTTCTGATGGACACGATCTTTCGCGAGCTGTACCGGCAGGACCTGCTGGATACGACCTACTACGCACGGGAACACTTTCTGAGTTCCGGCCATAAGTCCAACGTGTCGGACGCGACACGGGAGCACATCGAAGATCTGACAAATACCTCTGTGCGGCTGGCTGAGGCTCGGATCAAGGCAAACCCGAATGACAAAGACGCCTACTTCGCTCGGGGCTACGCCAGGGGTATGCACGCTGCCTGGATGACGCTGGTAGACCACAGCTTCACGGGTGCCGCGCGGCAAGGGCTTGCTTCGCGCAACGACAGTGAGCAGGTTCTGAAGCTGGACCCGAACTATAGCGACGCCAAGATGGCCGTGGGTATCCAGCAGTTTGCCGTCGCCAGCCTGCCTCGGTTTGTTCGCATGCTGGTTGGCATTGACGGGGTCGGCGGCAACAAAGAGCAGGGCCTGGCCCTGCTGCGCGATGCCGCCGCGCATGGAACTGCAACGAAGGTGGAGTCGCAGACGGCGTTGTCGCTCTTCCTGCGCCACGATCGTCGCTACGCGGAAGCCTATGTCGTAGCGCAGAACCTCGCAAAACAGTACCCGCATGACTTCCTCTTTCGGCTGGAAGAGGCCAACCTGATGAAGGATGCAGGCCATGGGCCGGAAGCGATTAAGATCTACCGCAATGTGCTGGATGATGCGGCCAAACCCGGTTACTTTGTCGAGCCGCGTTTACAGCTTGCCTACTTTGGTCTTGGAGAGACGCAGCGCGGCCAGGGCGCCTTCAACGATGCAGCGATCAGCTATATAAAGGCCGCCGGACAGCCCAATTGCAGCGACTGGATGCGCAAGCGGGCACAACTGGCCGCAGGCATGATGTTCGATCTGCTGCACCGTCGTGAGGACGCCGTGGCGCAGTATCAACTTGCGGCTGCTCCAGGTGGAGACCAGACGCAGGCTTCCGATGCGCGCAAGTACATCCGCTCACCCTATACCGGCAACTAGCTCTTAAAGCCATCGGCTTGCGATGGGTGGTGCTTTCGAGCGGAACTTTACCTCATCTCTGCCCGTACCTGATGCAGTGCCGTATGCAAGAATGTGTACGGTTGCGGCACAGGAGAGTTTTATGAACGGACAGTTGCTTCGCCCCAGGTACGACCGGAAGATTGCCGGTGTCTGCGCTGCGTTTGCACGTGCTTATGGATGGGACTTGACCATGGTTCGGCTTGTCGTCGTCGCGCTGGCGATCTTCGGCGGCGGCAGTGGTGGCCTGGCCTACGTCATCTGCTGGATTGTGATCCCGGAAGATCCCATCGCTTTGCCTCCGTACCCACCGGCAGCCTATCCGCCCAGCGGGCAGTACCCTCCGCCATCATCAGCGCAATACCCTCCGCCGCCACCCACGGTGCCGCCCACGGCATGATTGGCTCCCGACCCTTTACTTCTGTTGCCGGACGCCTGCAGTGCGACGGCGTCGATATGGCGTTGTTAGCGGAACAGTATGGAACGCCGCTATACGTGTATGCCGGCAGGCAGATTGCAGAGCGCGCGGCGCTGTTTCAGTCGGCCTTTGCAGACCGGCCGCATACAGTCTGTTATGCGGTCAAGGCGAATTC
>CAXUEW010000081.1:10970-12125 GCA_964250115.1 uncultured Terriglobus sp. | reverse complement strand
CAGCGGGATAAAAGTGTCATCGGACCGCGTGTAGATCACCTCCGCGCCCAGCCGGTCGTGCAGCAGCTTGCCCAGCCGCAGCGCCACGTCCAGCACGACATCCTTCTCCATGATGCCGCCTGCGCCGATTGTGCCGCTATCGTGGCCGCCGTGGCCCGCGTCGATCACGATGCGGCCGATCTTCAGGCCCAGCGCCCTCACCAGCGACCGTTCACCTGCAGATGTAGGCGCAGCGGCGTGGCCCGGCGTCGCATCGGCAAGCGGGGTCGTCCGCTTGGTGGCTTTGCCTCGCGTGGCGGTCAGTTGCGATGTCGCCACAGCAATCGGCTGGCTGGTGGGCTGCGCCGTTCCGCGCTGGTTGTCAGGAGCTGCGCTCAGCGACGCCACTTCACCACCGGTTGTGGTGCGGGTCGCCACAGTGCTGGGTACGGACGCGACCGTGCTCGATGGCGTTGGAGACTGCGCTGCACTCGATGGGGGCGTTCCGCGTTGCACCGCGGCTGCAACGCTACCCTGTACAGCCGAAGGCGGCCGCAGCAGATCGCCACCGCTCAGCTTCGTGGGAACGTCTCTTTTAGGTGCCGACACATTAGCCGCAGCGGTCGGCTGGCCTCCAGCGGATGACTTATCGCCGCCGTGAATGTCGATGATCAGCCGGTACGGGTTCGGCAGCAGGAAGGCCGAGTACTCCGTGACGTCGTTCACATCCAGCACCACGCGCGTCATGTCGTTCGAGTACTGCGCGGCTCGGATGCGTTTCAGAAATCCATCGTCGGTCACGGTGAAGCTTTTGCCCGAGAGCTCCTGCGCGAGCCGCGTACCGTGCAGGTCAAAGTAGATGCGGTCGGGAGACGGCACGCGAGCAGCCTCATACTGCACCTCATCGCCCAGATCGATGGCGACACGCGTGTACGTCGGTGTGGACCAGTGACGAATGGCCGACACGGTGGCCAGGCCGCCGCGCGTGTGCGCCGGCACTTGTGCGCTGGCATCTTGCACGGCACGTACCTGCGGAGCTGCGCCTGAGGCCAATGCCAGCGGCATGTTAGAAGCCGCCGTAACCGGCTGCGACACGCTGCTCAGCGAGGCCGCAAGGCTCGCTTCCGCGTGTCGTTCAAGTGATACCGACGATCCGGGAACACCGTTCGATGAGGC
>CAXUEW010000081.1:0-10960 GCA_964250115.1 uncultured Terriglobus sp. | reverse complement strand
TCTGCGCCCTGCGGGCCTGCTGGCCACAGTCACAGGCAAAGCAGGCGCGTCCGTCGGCGGCAGCACACCCGCACGCAAACTCTTCAACGCCGCCTGTGCCTCGTTGATGTGGGAGGACTGTGGATACTCCTCCACAAAGGCCGAGTACTTCGTACGTGCCAGCTTCACATCGCGCATGCCGTTCGCCGCAACATGCGCTTCCTCAAGCAGAGCCGAAATCCGCAGGGACGAGCGTGGATACTGCGTGCGCAGAAACTCAAACTGGCCGATGGCCGCGGTCAGCAGTTTCGGCTCGTGCAGCGTATTGCCTTCGTCTTCCAGCAGCAGGCCCACGTTGAAGATGGCCTCCGGCGCATGCACGTCCGCCGGATTGCCGTGGTAGATCAGCCGGAAGGCATCCATCACAGTGCTGTAATCGGCGCGCGTACGGCTCTCTGCGGGAATGGCCATCAACTGCTGCCGCGCGGCCTCCGCCATTTGCCAGGGCGTTTGCACCACAGGCTTCTTCGGGGCGCACCACGCAGGCACCGCACACAGCAACAGCAGCGCGGCCCAACGCAGGCGACGAATTGGGGAGACGTCGATCAAGCCGCCTCCAGTCTACCGAGGCATGGCAGCCACACTGCGGAAACACAGCAGACGTACACGGCGTGGCACCTCCCCTGAAGTGCCTCAAGTCTGGTGCAAGCTGCTGATTCTCGAAGATTTCACCCTGAAGCAGTAGTCAAAGCCACACGCGAGGGACTACAACATCACCGCAGCCGAACGGTGCACTGCAGAAGGCGCAGACTATGTGGCACAACGACTCTCTCTTTGGACACTCCGAAGTTCCTGAGCACCACGCGGCCATCATCACAGACACGCACGCCTTACTAACCGATCGCATCCGCGACGTGGGGCAGCACGTGCACCAGACCGTGTGGGGCGAACCCGTGCTGCTGTGCCGCGTCTGCCACGCAGAACTGCAATCGCACGAACACTCCGCAGGCTGCTGCGCCGACACGGACACCTGCTGCTGGCGCGCGTTGAGCGAACGTTGTTGCTGGTAACCGCATCGCACGAACGCCTCTAAGATCGTCACCCTGAGTGAAGCGCAGCGGAGTCGAAGGACCTGCTTTCCTTGGGGCTGCGATGCCGCTTAGAAAAACAGCAGGTCCTTCGACTACGCACTGCGTGCTCCGCTCAGGATGACGAGCAATCTGCAGACGGCAACTTTCGGAGAAGCATGGCTTCAGCCATGCTGTAAATGCTCGTGGAAACAGCGGCTTCAGCCGCCGAGATAGACGATGCCCACCTCCAACGATGCCCTCCTCCAACAGAGCGGCTTTAACCGCTGAGATGAGCATCTCGGTGGCTGAAGCCACGTTCCTTTAGGAGCTGTGATCTATCCCAGTGGCTGAAGCCACACCCATGGACACACCGGCTGGATCAACCTGCTTCGTTGACGGCAAAGGTCTCCTACAACAGCAACGAACCAACAACATCCGCCGCACCTGCCAGCGCGGCGTCCAGTTGCGAGGGATCGCTTCCGCCGGCCTCGGCCAGGTCGGGCCTGCCGCCACCCTTGCCGCCTACCTTTGCAGCCAGCGCGCCAACCACCTTGCCCGCCTGCAGCTTTGCCGTCAGATCCTTGGTCACGGCGGCAATCAGCGCGACCTTGCCGTCCTCGGTCGCCGTGCCCAGCACTACGACGCCGCTGCCCAGGCGTCCGCGCAGTGTATCCACGAGCTGCCGCATCTGGTTGCGATCCAGCCCGCTGACGCGCTGCGCAAGCACCTTGACGCCCTTCACCTCAACGGCAGATTCGGCAGCGTTTTCGGTTGAGGCCGAAGCAGACTTCATGCGTGCCTGGTCCAGTTCGCGCCGCAGCTTCCTGAGCTCCTCGTCCTGCTGCGAGAGCCGCGTCTGCAGCGCCACCGCAGGCGAGTCGGTCGCGCCACCCACCAGCGACGAGACCACCTTCGCTACTTCGAAGTCGCGGCGGAACTCGCGCAGGCTGCCTGTGCCTGTAACCGCTTCCACGCGCCGGATGCCGCTCGATACGGAGCTTTCGCCGGTCAGCTTGATCAGGCCGATTTCGCCGGTTGCGCCGGTGTGCGTGCCGCCGCAGAGTTCGGTTGAGAAGTCGCCGATCTTCACCACGCGCACCTTGTCGCCGTACTTTTCGCCGAACAGCGCGGTCGCCTTGAACTCGTTTACCGCCACGTCGATGGGCACATCCACAAACGTCTCCACCTTCGCGTTGGAAAGGACTTCGCGGTTGACAATGTCCTCGACCTCCTGCAACTCCTCGTCGGCCACCTGCGCAAAGTGCGAGAAGTCGAAGCGGAGCCGCGTGCGGTTGTTCAGCGACCCGGCCTGCTTCACATGCGTGCCCAGCACCTCGCGCAGCGCGGCCTGCAGCAGGTGCGTGCCGGTGTGGTTGCGCGTGGTGGCGGCGCGCTCCGTTCCGTCGACCACGGCGTCCAGCGTGTCTCCGACGGCGATGGGCCGCCGTACCGTCACGCGATGCGCAAAGACCCCCTGCACCGGCCTGGTGCAGCCATGCACGTCGGCCAGCGCGCCGGTGTGGTCCATGGGGTAGAGCCAGCCGGTGTCGCCCACCTGGCCGCCGCTGTCGGCATAAAAGCTGGTGCGGTCCAGCACCACCTCACCCTCGTCACCGGGCTGCAACACCTGCACGCCGACGCCATCCTTCACCAGCGCCAGCACGGTCGCATCGTCCGCACGCAGCGCGGTGTAACCAAGAAAGTCTGTCTTGGCGAGTTCGCGGTAGGCGGGGCTTGCCGTCTTCTGCGAACCGCCCTTCCATGAGGCCCGCGCTCGGGCTTGCTCTTCTTCCTTGGCCTGTTCGAATCCGACTAGGTCAAACTCGACGCCTGCATCTCGTGCTGCATCGACCATGAAATCCAGCGGAAGGCCGAAGGTCTCGTACAGCGAGAATGCCTCTTTGCCAGATACGACCGGGACGGAGGATCGGTTCTCAAATAGTTCTCGAAGCTCCGAGTCAGAAAGAAGTGCTGCCTCCATACGCTTTGCGAAACCATCAGGGTTATCTAAGTTTCCAACAAAAACACCGGCATCTACGTCGTTCTCGATAGCGCGCCACAGTGCGGAGTTGTCATTAGCATTTAGTGCAAAACTTGCATCGAGTTCTGGAAAGAACTGCCCACCTAATTTAGCTCTCAATGCAACAAAGAACCTGACTTGAGCGGACTTGTCATTGATGTTCCGCTGTAGAACAGCTTCCAACTCTCGCGAACCCCTCTCGAGGACACGAGCAAATTGCTGCTCTTCCTGCAGTACCGTCTTGCCAACACGATCAGAAGCATCAACAAGCTCTGGATATGCAACCTTCATCTCGCTCATGACCGCATGCACCATCTTGTGCATGAATGGTTGTTCCTGCCCAAGCAGGCGGCCATGCCGGATGCCGCGTCGCAAGATCTTGCGCAAAACGTAACCGCGGCCTTCGTTTGCGGGATTTACGCCATCGGCAATCAGGAAGGTTGCGGCGCGTGCGTGATCCGCAATAATGCGCAGAGAGGCCGCGCCTTTGTCATCGCTGACGGAAGCTCTCTCCGCGTCCATGCCGGTGAACTTGGTAAGTTCAATCGCCTTCGCAATAAGTGGAACGAACAAGTCACTCTGATAGTTCGACAACTTGCCCTGCAGCACGCACGCAATGCGCTCCAATCCCATACCGGTATCGATGGATGGTTTGGGCAGCGGCGTCAGTTCAGCCGCGCCGCCCGCAGTTACGGTTCGATCGAACTGCATGAAGACCAGATTCCAGATCTCCATGTAACGCTGGTCGTCTTCGCCGAAGGGCTTCTCCTCGCCAATGACTCCTGACATTGTCAGTGCTTCGTAATTGGTAGTGTCACTGGCTTCTAGGCCGAGGTCATAATAAATTTCGCTACACGGTCCGCAGGGACCGGTCTCGCCCATCTGCCAGAAGTTATCCTTCGCGCCCAGCCCGAAGATGCGATCCTGCGGCACGCCAACGCCCAGCCAGAACTGCTCGGCCTCGGAGTCGCGCGGCACCTGCGCGTCGCCTTCAAAGATGGTCACGTACAGCTTGCTCGGATCGATGCCGAACCAGTCGGGCGAGGTCAGCAGTTCCCACGCGTAGCGGATGGCGTCCTGCTTGAAGTAGTCGCCAAAGCTGAAGTTCCCCAGCATCTCGAAGAAGGTGTGGTGGCGGCGGGTAAAGCCGACGTTCTCCAGGTCGTTGTGCTTGCCGCCCGCGCGGACGCACTTCTGCGACGTGGTGGCGCGGTTGTAGCTGCGCTGGTCCGCCCCCAGGAAGACGTCCTTGAACTGGTTCATGCCCGCGTTGGAGAACAGCAGGGTGGGGTCGTTGTGCGGTACAAGCGAGGACGAGTGCACGCGACGGTGCCCCTTTTCCTCAAAAAAACGCAGGAAATCTTCGCGAATCTGGCTTCCGGATAAGTAACGCATGGCCCTTCGAGGATACCAGTGCGAGAATGGCGACAGAGGTGCGATATGCAGGTTGCCGTGGAAGATCAGGAGCAATTTCTAGCGTCGCTGGAGCAGGTGGCGCAGGGCGCAGAGATTGTGCTTACCCAGGTCGGCGTGCCGGTGGCACGCGTGGTGCCCATGCGGCAGTTCGACACCATTCCAGAGCCAGGCCTCAAGGGTGCGGAACGGGAAGCTGCGATTGCAGAACTCAAGGAACTACTAAGAGTGGGCATACCGCTGGGTGGCGTAGCTCCGACTAAGGACGAGATGCACGCGCGTGACTGAGTCGCACACACTTGATGCGAACATCTTGTTCTATGCCATCGACAGCACCGCCGGGCGCAAGCATGTGCTTGCGCGTGACCTAGTCAACCAGGCTCCACATAGCAAATGCTTGATGACGCTGCAATGCCTCGGTGAAGTTTACAATGCGATCTCACGGCGTAAGCCGGAGCAGCGCGAGACGGCTGAGCGCCTGCTCTTCACGCTGCAAGCCTCCGTGCCCGTAGTTTCTGCAAACTTCCAAGACTTGGCAGAGGCCATTGAGCAGCAGAAGCACCGCCCGCTGCAGTTCTGGGACACGCTGCTGTGGGCGACTGCGCGCAGGTATGGCTGCACCGCCATCCTTACCGAGGATGCGCAAAACCGCCCTATTGTGGAGGGCGTGCGTTACCTGAACCCGTTCACGGCGTCGCGGCAGGAGCTTGCGCCCTACCTGCCGTAATCATGCGCAAACCACCATCGCTGTCCGGTGCAGTGCGGCGAGCGTCACAACCTAGGAATCAGGATTCCACATGGATTGGTACAGGCGGCAGTTCATCGGCATCTCTCTTGCAGCGGCAGGCGCATCCACCTGCTCCGCACCGGCAGGCGCGGAAGTACTGCGGCCGTTCGGGCCCTTCCAACGCCCCGGCTGCAAGACAGTCCTTACGAAGATCAGCAGGACAAACCGGATGCGCATGGCGTGCGCCACCTGAATCCTTTTGTCGCCCGCGCAAGAGCAACTTGCCCTTTCTCCTGTAGGCCTTCTTCAGCCTACTTCGCCGCCCAGGTCCAGCCCTCAAGCTTGTAGTTCGGATCGCGCGGCTGCGGCAGCCGGTAGAACTGATCCCGATGTTCCGCCATCACCATGCAGGACACCAGCGCGTCGAAGGCGTCTTCGCCAGCCTTTGCTTTAGCCAGTGCGGTGCGGCCAAGCGCGGCGTACGCGGGGTCTTCCGTGCGCTTGCGCTGCAGGTAAGCCACACGCGCTGCCGGGTTCGATTTGTGCACGGGGCCTGTATTCAGTCGGGAGTACATCTCCACCGCCATGGGCCGGCCTGGTTGTGGTGGATCGAAGGGCCACACCAGAAAGCCGGCCTCGTGCAGGCGTTGCAGTGTGCGCATGCCGCGCAGCGACGCCGTACCCACTGAGCCGGAGCCACCGATCTGGAAGACAGACTTTGGCGTGATGCCCTTCACGCGCAGGGCCCGCTCCTCGTCCGGTATGTGCGCGATGATTTTGCAATCGATATCGGTCGCGCGCAGCATGCGATGAAGCTGCTCTCCACTGAACTCCGCGGGCCGCTTGTGCGGCTTGCCCCAGAAGCGGCGGTCTTCACTCTCGCGCGACAGCCACTGTTCGCCATGTTCGCTGACAATGTGCCAAAACTCCGGAGCGGATTTAGCGCCGACTTCTTGCAAGAACCAGGCAGGAAAGCTGAAGCAAAAGTCGAAGCCAACCACCAGCGCGGGGTTCTGCGCGGCCTGTGCGATCAGCCAGTCCGTGACTTCCTCGCGCGTGCGCCCGCTTTCGACGCGCACCTTGCCCGCTTGCCAAACCGCAGCCACGATGTGGCGGCGCTGACCCGGGAGGTCAACGCGACCAGACCAGTCGATGCCGATGATGATTTCCGGTGCAGTCACAGGATTTTGGATGCTCTCTTCTTCTCTTCAGTCGTCATCCTGAGCGGAGCACGCAGTGCGTAGTTGAAGGACCTGCTTTCCTTGCAGATTGCAGTGCTGCTCCAGGAAGACAGCAGATCCTTAGACTCCGCTACGCTCCGCTCAGGATGACGGCTGAGTGCCGGTCAGACAACGTAGGCCACAGCTGCTTACTCTTCGGCTGCTTGACTCTCTGCCTTCTCCAATGCGTCTTCACCACTGCGCAAGCTTCGCAGCACGGCGAAGATCGACTTCGACGAGAACCCCGCGGCGGTAAGCCGACGCAACACGCGTGCGGTACTTTTCTCGTCCGTGGGCGGCTGGATGCGGCGGCGCTCCAGGTGCTGGCGCACCAGCGCCTGCTCGTCCAGGTCGCCGTACGCTTCTTCCAGCGTGGTCGCGATCAGTTCGGTTGCGATGCCTTTTTGCTGCAGATCCTGCTGTACGCGGCGGCGGCCAAGGCTGCGGTTTTCCTGCCGCAAACGGGTGTAATCGGCGGCGTAGCGCTCGTCGGAGAGGTAGCGCATCTCCTGCAGCTTTTCCAGGATGCGCGTGATAGCGGCGTCGCTGTCCGGTCCCGGCTCGGCGCGATCCTGCATCTTGCGGCGCAGGTCACGGACGCTCTGCATGCGCGCGCCCAGCGACTTACAGGCGTAGTCGAACAACTCTGGTTCGGTAAGGGGTTCACGCAGCTTCTTGCGGCCAAACGGCATAGATTCAGCTTACCTGCCACCCGAAGCCAAGCGTGCATCCGCGTGATTACAATGCAGTGGCCAAGGAGACTCCACTATGAATCGCCGCGAATTTACCGCCTCTGCCGCAGCCGCTGCTGCCGGTCTGGCGCTCAGCAGCACCGCCAAGAGCTACGCTCGCATCATTGGTGCCAACGAACGCGTCAACATCGCCACCTTCGGCTTGAACAGCCGAGCCTACGCGCACCTCGCCAGCCTCCACGCCAACAAGGACCAGGTCAACTACTCCCACGTGGCCGACGTGGAAACCAACATCATGGCAAAGTACGCCGCCGCGGTTGAGAAACGCATGGGCACCATGCCTGCGTGCGAGCAGGACTTCCGCAAGATTCTTGCGCTGAAGGATGTGGATGCCATCACCATTGCTTCGCCCGACCACTGGCACACGCCCATGGCCATTCTCGGCATGCAGGCAGGTAAGCATGTGTACGTGGAAAAGCCCTGCAGCCAGAACATCCATGAAGCGGAACTGATCGTCGCGGCACAAAAGAAGTACAACAAGGTGGTGCAGATGGGCAATCAGCAGCGCTCATCGCAGCATTCCATCGACATCATCAACAAGGTGCAGTCGGGCAGCCTGATTGGCCGCGCATACTACACCAAGGCCTGGTACACCAACAATCGCAAGAGCATCGGCGTCGGCAAGCCCGCGCCTGTTCCTGCGACGCTGGATTGGGAACTGTGGCAGGGCCCCGCGCCGAAGCAGGCGTACAAGGACAACGTGCAGCCCTATAACTGGCACTGGTTTCACCAGTGGGGCACCGGCGAGTCACTGAATAACGGCACGCACGAAGTCGATGTGGCGCGCTGGTCGCTGGGCGTCGGCTTACCCACACGGGTTACCGCCTCAGGCGGCCGCTACGCCTACAAGGATGACTGGCAGTTCTACGACACGCTGAACACCAGTCTGGAGTACCCGGACAAGCTGATCGAGTGGGAATGCCGCTGCTGCAATGACATGCCTATCTTCAATCGCGAACGCGGTGTCGCCATCCATGGTGAAACCGGTACCGTGATCCTGGACCGCGATGGCTGGGAACATCACGACCTGAAGGGCAAGATGGTCGACAGCTTCAGCACGAAAAAGGACTCGAACAAGACATCCAGCAACGATCTTGTCGGCGCGGACAGCATGACCGATGCACATTTCCGCAACTGGATCACCGCGGTCAAATCCGGTTCGCAGTCAGATCTGCGTTCGCCTGTAGCAGAGGGCGCGGTTGCCGTAAAGATGATGCTGATGACCAACATCGCCTACGAGTTGAAGCGCCCCCTGAACGTAAACCCGGAGACTGGTGCTTTCATCAACGACGCGCAGGCCACTGCCCTTCGCAAGCGCGCCTACGATCCGAAGTTCGAACCGAAACTGATCTGAAGTTGCTGCGTGTAAACAAAGAGGCCGCGCATTGCGCGGCCTCTTTGTTTACTTTCAATCGTCATCCTTCGACTAAGCACTGTGCGCTTCGCACAGGATGACGATTGTGAAGACGGTGGCAACGGGCTAGGCTGTGTAGCCCATCTCTGCCAGCGTTTTGCGCATGAATGCAATGCTCTTCGTCACACCCGGCATGGGATCCTTGCCGTTGATCTCGTACTCCAGATCGACATTGCCCGGGTACTTCATGTCGATCAGCGTCTGGAAGATAGCCCTGACCGGCACGTCAACCTGGCTTTCCTTCTGGTCTTTGTTGGCCAGGTCCTTCATGTGGATGTCGTACAGGCGCGGTCCTACCTCGCGCAGTGTTGAGGGCAGGTCGTCTCCCGCGCGCATGGCGTGGCCCAGATCGACGCAGCAGCCCATGCGTTTGTCCATGGTGCCAACGACCTTCAGAATGTCGTGCGGCGACGGCCATTCCTTGTCTTCAGTGCCGTGATTGTGAATGGCCAGTTTGATGTCGTACTTCTTGACAAAACTTTCCACCCGTCCGATCGCCGCGTGTGTGGGCGAACAGATGATCATTGGAAAACCCGCGGCCTTCGCGTAGTCGAACTTCTGCTTAATGTCTTCGTCTTCATCCTTGAGGAAGTAGATGGTGCCGCCGCCCGTGATGGTCAGGCCGGCTTTGCGGTAAACGTCAGCCTTTGCCGCCACCTGATCCAGCGGGGTCATGGGCAGGTGAAAATCCTTCAGGTTCAAGGCCGTCAGGTTCAGCTGCTTCATAAAGCCGATCAACTGCTCCGGCTGCTTGAACTCGCGAAAGGTATAGCTGGCGATGCCGAGCTTTACGGGCGAGGCTTTGGCTGCGGAAGCATAGCGGGAGAACAGCATGGAGCCTGCGGCAAGGCTGCCGGTCTGAATCAGGGCGCGGCGGGTAAGCGGGTTGTTCATGCGGGTCATAGTAATGACCTTCGTGCAGTTTAGTCTACTGTTTTGCAAAAGCTTGAGAGCATCATCTTGATTTGCCATTCAGCCGTCATCCTGAGCGAAGCACGCAGTGCGTAGTCGAAGGACCTGCTTTCCTTTCGGGCTGCAGTGCTGCTTCAGGAAAACAGCAGGTCCTTCGACTCCGCTGCGCTCCGCTCAGGATGACGAGTCAGATGTCGCGTGCTACCAATACCGCGCCTGTCAGACCTCCATCTTCACCCACTTGGCACCCCTCTGCGCCTTGATCACCAGCTCAGCCGCCAACAGGGCCTGTGTCTGGTCCTGTGCCGTGTGGGTGCGGTGCGCAATGTCTGACACGAACTGCCGCCCAAACGGCAGGGTGACGTTGCTGCAGTCGATGAAGCGCTGCTTCTGCCCGTCCACCAGGAACAGGTTGTTGCCGGCTTTTGCCACGCCCACGTTCACGTACTTGCGCACCTCGATGTAGCCCTTGGTGCCCAGGATGAACAGGCGTCCGTCGCCCCAGGTACCCAGGCCGTCAGGCGTGAACCAGTCCAGCCGCACGTAGCCGAAGCCCTTGTTGCCTCGCAGAACCATGTCGCCGAAGTCCTGGAATTCCGGGTGCTCCGGGTGGCCGATATTGCTGATCTGCGACTCGACAATCTCGGCCTGCGTGGAACCGGTGTAGTACAAAAACTGGTCCACCTGGTGCGAACCGATATCCGTCAGGATGCCGCCGTACAGTTCCGGCTTCCAGAACCAGTCAGGCCGAGCGTCCGCGCCGCCGCCATTGCCGCCCGCCTGTACCACCTGGTGCGGAGCAATGTTGATCGTCTGAATCACCTTGCCAATGGCACCGGCCTGCACCAGTTCCCCGGCCTTGATGGCGCTTTTGACTTCCAACAACTCGCTGTACATGATGCCGTAGATTCGGCCTGTCTCCGCAACGGTCTTGCGAACGGCAGCGAGCTGGTCCAGCGTGGTGATGCCGGGCTTGTCGCTCAGCACGTCCTTGCCGCGCTTCATGGCGCGAACGCCCAGCGGTGCCCGCTCACTGGCCACCGCACTGGTCAGGACCAACTGCACGCTCTTGTCGTCGAGAATGGCGTTTTCCGACTCGACCATCTTCGCGTCTGGGTAGCGCTTCTTGAAGCGAGCGACCTTGTTCGGCTCTGCACCGTACCAGGCCACCAGCTTGCCGCCGCCGTGCGTAACGGCATCGACCATGCCGTAGATGTGGTCGTGGCTCATGCCGCACACGGCAAAGTTCACCGTGTCCTTCGGCGCGGCGTCCGCGTCGGGCGCTGCCTGTGCGACTTCGTGCACAATGTTGCTCTGGTCCATGCCGTCCATCGGCAGCGGCTGACCCAGCATCAACTCTGGAACCGCACCCAACATGCCTGCCGCTCCTGCTCGGCGGAAGAACTCGCGCCGATTCACACTGCTCGTTGCACCCATACCTGACCCTCACGCC
>CAXUEW010000080.1:0-12200 GCA_964250115.1 uncultured Terriglobus sp. | reverse complement strand
TGGCGTCAGGCGGTGCAGCCGCGTTCACGGGCGCTGGTGGAGCTTTGGGTGGGGCAACAGGGGGCGTGCGCACCTTCCAGTCTCCGCCCAACGTAGGTTGCAGCGTGATGCCGTCGACCGTTACCGGCACCGTGCCTTGGTCGGTTACGTGGATGCCCACGCCAAAGCTCTCACCGGCAGTGACGGTCTGCGAGACGATCTCCGGCGGACCGCCCATGCCCATGCCGCGGCCCGGTTGCGCGGGGCCGTTCTGCACGGTGGCAACCATGTTCATGCCCAGCGCCTGGCCCAGCGCCTCATTGAACTGGCGCTCCTTAATTCGCAGCTCAAACAGGGCGTTGTAGCGTGCGTCCTCCGGCAGCTTCTCCTTGCGTTCCTTCTGTAGATCCGCGATGAGAGCGCGCGTCTTGTCGAGGCCGCTGGCTAGCGATGGTGCACTCTTTGCCGGATCGTTCGCGTCGAAGTGGTTGGTAGCTTCCTTAACCGTCGCGGCAATCGCGGCGAGCTTGGCCCTGGTGTCGGCCTGTGCCGCTGCAGGCAGGTACGCTGCAATGCCCTCGAGTGTGGTGTCGATCCCCTCGAAAAAATCGCTCTCGTGCGCCGGTACCGCACCTTTGGCCACGCGGGAAGCATAGAGATGGTAGGTCGCGTCCACCTTGCCGGGAGGTGGCGTCGGAACACCGCCTGTCTGGGATTTCTGCTGGTTCAAACCTTCGCGGGAGATCTGTGAATAGCTCTCGCCAAACAGCGCGTTGTAAGTTCCTGAAGGAACAGTCACCGTGGTCGACGGGACCTGGTGCATCTCCTCGCCAGTGACGTAGTTCTTGTACAGCAGCGGTTCGACCTTGCCCGTGGCGTAATCGAAGATGCCCTCTTTCGTCACGCGCGCAAACGGCGTCCGCGCGTAGACCTTCAACGGAGCCCACGGTCGCAGGCCCTCACGAATCTGCTCGGGGAACATCTTCGGGTCTGCGGCTGCAGTAAAGACCTCCTGCGCCAGCACACCGGCGGTCTGGTGGTGGCCGTGGCCGTCCGAAACGTTGCCGCTAAAGACGCTGGTCACAACCATGGGCCGGGTCTCGCGCACCGCGCGCACCGCATCGGCCAGCACACGCTCGTGGGTCCACTGCTTCAGCGTCTCTTCCCGTGTCTTTGAGAAGCCGAAATCGGCGACGCGCGTGTAGTAGAGGTGCACGCCATAGTAATGGTTGGCCGAGAGATGTTCCTCCGTGCGCAGGATGCCCAGGCCGTCCCAGAACTCCCCTGTCATCACATTCTGGCCGCCTTCGCCACGGTTCAGGCTCAGCAGTGAAACCTCTGCTCCGACGCCGCGGCTTTCATAGGCCAGCGTGCCGCCGTCCTCGTCGTCAGGGTGCGCGTTGATCTGGATCAGGCTGGCACGCGTCGCCAGCTTGCGCAGCGACTGCGCCAGGCCCGCCGCGCCACGGTCGAACGGCAGCGGCGTCGCGTATGCCGGAACCGGCTGCTGCAGCGGATCGGCGGAAGCGCTGCGTTGCGCGGCTGTGGGTAGGCCGGTCGACGTTGTGGCAACGGCCAGCAGCGTGGCAAGGAGAGGCTTGAAAGGCATGGGCTTCAGATGCAACGGCTTCACAAACGGCTCCTCAGGGCTGCGGATCAGTTACTTGTGGATTGTCCTTTCAGTAATAACAGGAGCGCCGCTGGGCATACTTTCGTGCTCGGCGTTTGCGGCTAGAATGAGCGCAATGGAGCAGTTTCGGTTCGAGTGGGACGAAGCGAAGAACTTGGCGAACAAGCGCAAGCACGGCGTGAGCTTCCAGTTGGCTTCGGAGGTGTTCGACGACCCGCTGCACGTCACACATACGGATAGAATTACGTCTGGCGAGAAGCGCTGGCAGACCTTCGGCCATGCACGTGGGATGCTGCTGATGGTCGCACACACTATAAGTGACGAAGACGGAACGCTAACACGCATCATCTCAGCACGGCGTGTTGACAGAAGGGAAAGGCGCACTTATGAAGAGCAACATGGTTAGCTATACCCGGGAAACCATGCCGAAGGTGACGGAAGAAGAGATCCAACACCTGAAGGAACTGGCAGAGTTGCCGGATAATGAAATTGATTACAGTGACATACCGCCCCTCACTGACGATCAACTTCGTAACGCGAGGCGCGGTATGTTCTACCGGCCCGCTCAGCAGGAAATTACCGCGCGTGTGGACGCCGACGTGTTGGACTGGCTGAAAACACAGGGCGAAGACTACTCGTCGCGCCTCAACGCGATCCTCCGGCGCGAAATGCTGGCCTCCCATGCGCAGGAAGCGGCGGCAAAGGGCCCGGCTGCGCAAGAGCGGGCGGTGCAGGACACCGCAGCCTAGTACAGCGGTTCAGGACGCCAGGCAATCGGCACGGTACTATCGGGCACATGCCCAAGCCAGTCACACCGGCACCTTCACAACAACCCGGCCTACAGCGCGGCCTGGGCATCGCGGGCGCGCTTGGCGCAAACATCATCGACATGGTGGGCGTTGGCCCATTCCTTACGTTGCCGCTAATCGTCGGTGTAATGGGTGGGCCGCAGGCGATGCTAGGCTGGGCGTTGGGCGCGGTGCTTTCGCTGCTAGACGGCTGCACCTGGAGTGAACTGGGCACGGCATACCCGGAAGCAGGCGGCTCTTACGCCTACCTCAAACACAGCTATCCGGAGCCATGGGGCAGAATGTTTTCGTTCCTGTACGCATGGCAACTGCTGTTCTCTGCCCCGCTTTCGATTGCCAGCGGATGCATCGGATTTGCGCAGTATGCAAGCTGGTTTATGCCGGGGCGGCCTCACGCGTTGCAGACCGGTATTGCGATGCTTGCCTGCGTAGCCTGCACGCTGCTGCTGCTGCAGCCCGTTCGCCGGATCGGCGCTGCGACGAAGCTGCTGGGCGTTGTTGTCCTGCTAATTCTCGCCACGGTGATCGTGGTCGGCTTCGCCCACTTCTCGGCAGCGCAGGCGTTCTCGTTTCCAGCGGGAGCATTTCACCTGGATGGCGCGTTCTTCATAGGCCTGGGCGGCGGTTTGCTTATTTCTGCGTATGACTATTGGGGTTACTACAACGTCTGCTTTCTGGGTGCGGAGGTCCAGAATCCACAGCGGACCATACCCCGCGCCGTGCTTGGATCCATCGCCATCGTGGGCACGCTCTACCTCTTGATGAACACCGCCGTGCTGGGCGTGCTGCCGTGGCAATCGCTTGCGACAGAAGATGCCGGTGCCCGGCAGTACACCATCGCAGTGTTCGCGCAGCAGGCATTTGCAGCGCACACGTGGGCGCACCTGGCAGGCAGTGTGGCCGTGGTACTGATCGCGTTGACCGCCCTGGCTTCGGTGTACGCGTTGCTGTTGGGCTACTCGCGCATTCCGTTTGCTGCCGCGCAGGATGGCAACTTCCCAGCGGTGTTTGCACGTCTGCACCCCCGTCATCGCGTGCCCACGGTCGCGCTGCTGACGCTGTGCGGCGTCACGCTGGTTTGTTGCCTGTTCCGGCTGCAGGAAGTCATCGCGTCGCTTGTGGTCGTCCGCATTGTCTTCCAGTTCCTGCTGCAGGGTACTGCCGTCATGCTTCCGCGGCACCGTGCAGCCAGAAAACAGCCCGGCGTATTCCGCATGCCGCTGTACCCGCTGCCCACGCTGCTGGCCATGTGCGGCTTTGTCTACATCCTGCTGTCCCGTCCGCGCCTGCTGCTTGAGCTGCGGCCGGTGCTGTTTGTGCTGCTGACAGGTCTGCTGGTCTACGGCGCGCGTGCGCTGCGGCAACGCACCGCACCGGTACACTGAGCCGATGCAGGCTCTCTTAGCAGCAGGCAGCGCCCTTGCCTCAGGTGGCCTGCTGGCAGGCGGCTACCTCTACGCCGCCAACTGGCCCACATCGCAGATCTTCGGCAAAACTCTCATCGCGGGTCCTGACACAGACCGGCAGCGGCACATCATCGCCCTGACCTACGATGACGGTCCCAGCCCGCGCAACACACCACCGCTGCTTGACCTGCTTGCAGAGCACAACGTCACCGCTACCTTTTTCATGATCGGCGAACACGTGCGCAAGCACACGGATGTGGCACGCCGCATTGTAGCCGCAGGGCATGTCGTGGGCAACCACACGGCCATGCATCCCAACCTCGCAAGAAAAAGTCCGGCACGCACCCGGCAGGAGATCGCCACCTGTCAGAAGACCATCGAAGATGCGCTGGGTGTCTCGCCCGTGCTGTTCCGTCCGCCCTACGGCGCTCGGCGGCCTGACACCTTGCGCACTGTGCGCGATCTGGGCCTGACACCGGTCATGTGGAACGTCACGGCCAAGGATTGGGAAAACATCGCCGCTGCCGCAGTGCAGATGTACGTGGATCGCGCCATCGCAACGAACCGGCGCCGAGGCGTAGCTTCAAACGTGCTGCTGCACGACGCATCGCACCTGGACGGCGCAGAACCAGCCTCACGCACCAACGCCCTGATAGTGACACGCACGCTGCTGCAGCGTGATGAATACCGCTTCACCACCCCGCTGGAATGGCTGACACGCGACTCGACGCTAGCTACAGCCTCGTCTCCTTGATGCCGAGCCGTGTAAACAGCAACACCACGGCAAGCGTGATCACAAGCGCAATCGTCGTTGCAACCCAGCTTGTCCGAAGGCGCCTGCGCAGCACACCCGACAGCAGCAACAGGGCATACATCAACAGCACCGCAAGCAACCAGTTGTAGTCATAGGTGCGAACGCTGGTGGCAGTCTGACTGAGAACGCGCGAGACGCGTAGCGCGGGCACCGTGATCCCCGCCACGAACCCCGCGAAAGCCGCAACGTAGAGCACAATGGCCTGCCAAACTACTGAGAAGATCTGCTTCAACGCTCACCCTTCCTGACTCGCAATCCAAGCCTACCAACACAAGCATCGGCTCGTATCAGGTTGCGCTTTCGGGCGGCTTTAGCCGCTGAGATAGATAGACGAATTGCCCAGTGGCGCGGCTTTAGCCGCCGGGATGATGCGCTGCCATGCTCGACACGTGCACTCTGCAAACCTATGCGGTGACGATGGTCTGAGAGGCGCATCTTTCAACGCGAAGCCCATGCCAAGTACAGCTTTAGCTGTGCTATCCGCAAAGTGTTTCCAGAAGGGCTTCAGCCCCTGAGATCAGATAAAAAACGATGAACGATGCAGCTTTGACAGGGGCGCAGGCAGAAAGCGAAAGGCGGACATCCCCGAGGACATCCGCCGATCTGTCGCAATACAAGCCTTAGTAGCGGCGTCCCCGCTCGTCGTAACGTTGCTGGTCGCGATGCCTGCGGTTAGCGTTCGCATTGCCAACCAATGCTCCGCCACCCGCGCCCAATGCACCACCGATCAAAGCACCCTTGCCGCCACCTGCCAGCGCGCCAATGCCCGCGCCTGCACCGCCGCCGATCAACGCACCCTTGCCTGCGCCAATACCGCTGTGACGCTTGTGCCAGTTGCCGTTGCTGTCGCGGTAGTAATCGCGACGGTTGTGGTTTTGCGCTGCAGCAGTGCTGGCCATCGGGCCTGCCACGCTTAGCAACATTGCCGTGCCGAGTGCCGTGCGCATCATCTTGGTCTGTAGCAATGACTTGAAATTCATCTGTATTTTCTCTTCCTGCGCCTATAAGCCGGCGATCTTAAAACGTTACGTGGTAGATGCCGGGAAACATTCCGGAGCTTGAAATCCATCTGGATTTTTCATATCTACCGGTTCCCTTTCGGGCTGAAACTACTTTGCAGCGGCTGGTGCCTTTGCCGTCGCTTTTACCGCGGCATCCACCACGGCATACAACAGTTGATCCGGGTCCCGCCGAGCGCCCGTCTTGATCAGCATGCCCATTTTGCGGCCCGCCTCTTCCGTGTCAGGCAGCGTCATGCCGCGCTTCGATGCGCTGATCTCCGCAAGCTGCTTGACCATGTCGAAGAACTTGTCCTCGTTGCGGCCGCTCTTCAACCACGCCTCATGCACCGTGCTTGCCATCAACTCCGCACTGGCCGTGCCTGCCCCACTGCTGTTTGCACCAGTGACGCTGGGTGCCGGACCGTTGTTCGCCTGGGCACGTCCGGCAACCGGCAGCATCGACACAACGCCCGCCAGTACCACGCATGCTGCTTTAGAAACTTTCATCATTCTCAACCTTTCATATCCGCCCCGCGCACGGAGGCACCATCGTTCATTCGGCTCAACGGAGCCTGCGCAAGTGCAAAGATTCTCTAGCGACGATAGCCGTTGTAGCCGTTGCCATAATCCCGATAGTCGCGGTTATCACGCCGATTCTGATTGGCCTTGCCCAGCAGCGCTCCGCCGCCGGCACCCACGCCGCCACCGATCAATGCGCCCTTCAACCCGCCGCCCAGCAATCCGCCAAGCAGAGCACCTGCACCGCCGCCGATCAGCGCACCCTTGCCCGGCCCGATGCCGCCACGATTGTTGTCATAGCGCCGATTATCATTGCCGTAACGATTGCGGTCGTAACGGTCGTCATACGGATGTGTTCCGCGATAGCCATTGCTGTAACCACCGTTATTATTACGGCCGTTGTTGTTATAGCCATTGTTGTACTGCGCTGCTAACTGCACGGGTACGGCACTCGCTCCAACAGAGGCAAGGAGTAACGCCCCACTCAACATCCAATTGCGCTTGCTCATACTGCACGTCCATTCTGCGGCGCGGGCTACAGCACTTTTGCCGGCGGCCTTCACTGCCACAGGTATAGATGCACTTTCGCGCAGGAAGTTCTGTTGCGGCAAAAGTAAGTGCGTCACAATGGGATCGCTATAAGCCTGGCCGTCGAGCTGAGTAAGCTGCAGATGCGTCCCCGCCCCACTGGCAAGCACGATCTAAGAGCTTTCGGATTCAGCTTGCATGTTTCTGCAGCGGACCGTACCCTTGCCCTACTCTAAAAAGGTTGTGCCATGAAGCCCATTGTTGTACTGCCTCTTGCAGGCATTTTGCGCTTGGTCCTGTTGCCTGCGCCCAGCAGTCCCCCGCACCTGTCAACGCTGTAGCAGCACCCACCGCAGTAGCCGCAACTGCCGCCGTTGCAGTGTCACCAACCAAGACCAGTCCAGACGCTAACGGAAAGTACATGCTGCGCGAGGGCGAGGATGTTCAACTGAAGTTCGCGCAAGACATCAGCTCGAAGACAGCTGTGGACGGCGACTCCGTTGCCTTTATCCTCCAGGATGATCTGAAAGTTGGCGATGTGGTTGTGGCGAAGGCCGGCAGCAAAGCTTTCGGTGAAGTGACCAATGCGAAGAAGTCCGGCATGATGGGCAAAGCGGGCGAACTGAACGTGCGCCTCGACTACGTGAAAGTAGCTGACGGCAAGATTAGGCTGCGCGGCAGCAAGGCCAAGGAGGGCGCAAGCGGCACCACCGGAGCCGTCGTCCTCACCGTCCTGTTCGGACCCATCGGCCTCATCAAACACGGCAAGAACATCGATATCAAAGAAGGCACATCCCTGAAAGCCTACGTTGCCGACGATGTCGCTCTGCCTCCCGTTGCTGCCGGCAGTTAGCAAGACACCCGCAAGCTGTTAACAAGCTGCGGGTGCTACCCTCAACATCACGCATGGCTGACGAGAAGAACAGGCTCTACTACGGCGACAACCTCGCCGTGCTCCGCGAGTACGTTGCGGACGGGTCGGTCGACCTCGTCTACCTGGACCCGCCCTTCAACTCGCGGCAGGGCTACAACGTGCTGTTCGCGGAAAAAGACGGCAACCGCTCCGCCGCGCAGATCACCGCCTTCAAAGACACGTGGGAGTGGAACGAGGAAGCCCGCGCCTTGTGACAAAGCGCCTTCACGGAACTCCTGGCATCCTGAATCGACAGTTTAGGCTTAACAACATGGCTGATCACTTAAGCCGCGACGCACGCTCCCGCAATATGGCAGCGGTAAAGTCAAAACATACAGTTCCTGAGATGATGCTCCGCCGACTCATACACCGGATGGGCTTTCGGTTTCGTCTTCACGATAGGAAGCTCCCCGGCAAACCTGACCTTGTCTTCGCTTCCCGTAAAGCTGTCATTTTCATGCATGGCTGCTTCTGGCATAGACATCGTGGCTGTCGACTTGCCACTGAGCCGAGCACAAATGTGGATTTCTGGTCCCGAAAATTTCGTGGCAATATGGAACGTGACGAGCGAACAAAAAGAGAACTCGAAAGCCTCGGCTACAAGGTGCTGATCGTTTGGCAGTGTCAGCTCAAGAACTCAGAGCGTTTATCAGTTGGGATCGAGAGATTTCTGGGAAGTCAAAAGCGTTCGTAGGAGAACAAATGGCGTGCAAACTTCGACTACTGGATCTTTTTTGCTGCGCCGGAGGTGCGGGGCGCGGGTATGCGGATGCTGGATTTGAAGTTGTTGGAGTAGATATAGCTCCGCAGCCGAATTACCCATTCGCATTCATTCAAGCTGACGTCTTCAGCTTGCCCGTTGATTTTGTTGAAAGCTTCGACGCAATCCATGCATCACCTCCATGCCAGTCTTACTCTGACTTGGCTAAGCGGAATGGGAATGCAGATGCGTGGCCCAGGCTTGTTGAACCTGTGCGAACTATGCTTACCGCTTCAGGAAAGCCTTACGTTATCGAGAACGTAGAGGGCGCTCCCTTGATTAATGCAGTGACGCTGTGCGGAACCATGTTTAGGGGTCTGCGCGTCATCCGACATCGATTGTTTGAAGCTAACTTCTCGATTCTTGTACCTGCTCATGGCCCGCACCCAAAGGTACACACCTTTGATAAACGTAAAGCGCATTACGGCAAAACCCACGACATGAGGGACTTTGTCCAAGTGACGGGTGGCGGCAACTGCACTGTGGCTGCGGCTAAAGATGCCATGGGTATCGGCTGGATGACAAAGAATGAGTTGAATGAGGCTATCCCACCCGCTTATACAAGGCTGATCGGACGGCAACTTATATCCTTCCTTGAGAACAAGAACAGCGATGAGAAGCGCGAGGAACGCATAGCATATGCCTGATCGCGTGAGTTCAAAGCAGCGCATACGCGAGTTTCTACTGCGCCACGTCGGACAAATCATCGACTCGAAGCAGTTGCGAGACGCCATAGGAACAGATGTAAGCGAATGGGCTCGCCGTGTACGTGAGTTGCGAGAGGACGAGCGATGGCCGATCGTCACACACAATGACAGAGCCGATCTCAAACCCGGGCAATACATGCTTACTGGACTTCCTCCAGGAAAAGGGGCTGTGAATTTTTCTCGAACCATCTCAGCTAAGTTGAGGGCGACGGTTCTTGATCGCAACGGATTCACATGCCAGATGTGCGGTCTGACGCCCGGCGAGATTGACGAAGAGACTGGCAGGAAAGTCAGGCTGCACATAGGTCACATCGTCGACAAAAGTTTAGGCGGAAGAGACGAACTGTCAAACCTGCGATCACTTTGCTCATCCTGCAATCAAGGGGCAAAGAACGTCACGACTGAGAAGCCAAGTGGCCTATGGTTGCTTGCGCAGGTGCGTCGAGCCGGACAGAATGAACAGCTTGCACTTCTGCGATGGTTGCGGAGCAAATACCCGACAAGTTGAGTATCTTTTGTAATTAAAGCGTCTGCGCTCCGCATTGCTAGGTGTTATCGACAACGTCATGCAGCGCAACCCGTTCGGCACGAGGTGCGCGACCTGATCGGCGTTCTCGAACGTGAGAAGGCCGAGATCGGTGTGTACGTCTCCTTCGCCGATCCAACCGGGCCGATGAAGCGTGAAGCGGCAGAGGCAGGCTTTTACACCTCGTCCGACGGCAGCCGCTACCCGCGCGTGCAACTGCTCACCATCGAGGATCTAATCGTGGGCGGCAAGAAAGTCGAACGTCCCATGCACGTGCGCGATGTCACCTTCAAGCAGGCCCCACGCAGCAAGGGGCAGAAGGCCAGCAACCTGCAACTGGATTTAGGCGGCGAGGCCTGACATGCCGCGCCACATCTTAAGCACCCGAGCGCGCGCAACGCACGGCATTCATCGCTACCGCCACATGCGCTTCCTCTACCACGATCAATGGGTACCCGGCCTGTACATCATCATCGATCTGCGCCGGTTGGGCCTGAAAACGCCTGCCATCCTCGCCTATCTACAACGCATGGAGCGTAAGGCGCAGAGAGTGGCGTTGCTGGAGATGCCCTGTCTAACGCAGCGCGTGCATTAGGGTGCGTCAACTATAGCTTTCGGAAGGGCATGGCTTCAGCCATGCCAACAAAGCAGGCCTTGGCAAGGGGCTTCAGCCCCTGAGGTTGTGCTTTCCGCACGATGTTGTCTTCTCGTTTCAAAGCTAACCTCGGCGGCTAAAGCCGATCTAAAGTAGCCCCTTGTACGGCACAGCTAAAGCTGTGCCCTTCCGAAACACTGTTGGGCCTGAACAGCGTGTATCGTGCATGCATGTTCCTGCCTATATGTGGATATTCACTAGAGGATCGTTGTACCTTCGTCAAGCAGACGCAGGTACTCCGTGTAGCGGTAAGTCTTGCGCCTGACCATGCCGGTAATCTCAGTGACCAGCCCTAACTTTTCCAACTCTCCCAGAGAAGACAACGTTGTATTCAGGGCGAGCCCTGTGCGGTCACTTACAAGGCGCGCAGACGCGAAGGGCGATTGCTGCATGTAATGAAGCACCTGGGCAGCGGAGCCGCGCCTCGGTCCAAGCACTTGCAGTCGCTCCTCATCCCTTTGGAAGAGTTCCAGAATCTCTCGTGCCAGGCTTACCGCCCGCTCAGCCGTAGCGGCGACGCCCTCAAGGAAGAAGAGAATCCATGCCTCCCAGTCGCCGTCCATCCGGACTGCCTGGAGCAGTTCGTAGTAGCGCGTCTTGTTCTGCTTCAGGTAGAGCGAAAGGTAAAGCAAGGGTTTGGTAAGGACACCGCGTTCCACTAAAAGCATCGTCATCAGCAGCCGGCCCAGTCTGCCGTTGCCGTCGAGAAAAGGATGGATCGTCTCGAACTGCAGGTGGAGCAGCGCGCATTGCAGCAAGACTGGCAGTTCCAGCGATCCTTCGTTCATGAACCTCTCAAAAACATCCAGGGCAGCATTCATCTCCGGAACAGGCGGCGGCACGTAGAGAGCGTTGCCGGGCATCGTTCCGCCAATCCAGTTTTGTGATCGGCGGAACTCGCCCGGTGTTCGATCGCTTCCACGTCCTACGCGCAACAGATGTTCATGCATCTCTCGGATCAGGCGCAAGCTGAGCGGAAAGCCACCGGAAAGCCGATCCAAACCATGACGCATGGCACGAACGTAGTTGGATACCTCAACCACATCATCGTTGGCGTGGATTGCCGGCTCGATTTCGTAGAGGAGGAGTTCAGAGAGCGTTGACTGTGTCCCTTCGATTTGCGAGGACAGCACCGCCTCTTTGCGTACATAGAAGTAGATCAGCAAATCCGGGTGCCGCAGAATAGACGACAGACCATCAAGCCGTCCCAGCATCTGATCCGCCCTGGAGAGTGCACGGTTCAGCTCAGGTGTAAGCGCAAGCTGAGGCTCGGGGGGCAAGGGAGCAGGATTGAAGGCCGAGAAAGCCGATTGGCCTGATCTTTGTTTCAACTTCCTGCCCTGCAGCCTTCGTCTCATAGCGCCAGTATAGCTAATTGCAAAAAACAGCTTCTTTTGCAATTAGCTTCGGGGTAATTGCAGGCTTTGCAATTGGGTGGGGATGCCGGGCTGCAAACCCGAGCCATTTATACTTAAGGTCACATGGCAGACGATCAGAACAAGCTTCCCCTGGGTCCGAACGGCGACCCTGAAGGCACCGAAAACAGCGCGCAAGATGCACAAAAAAATGGCCTGAGCGGCGCAGGCGCACCCGGCGAGAACCCCGAGTCGAATATAGACGCGATTGCCGCCAGCGGTGCGGATGGGGGCGCTACGCCTCCCGGATCGACCGGGCCGGGCGCGCTGTTCATGATCCCCATCAATATCGAAGAGGAGATGCGCCGGTCGTACCTCGACTACAGCATGTCCGTCATCATCGGTCGGGCGCTGCCTGACGTGCGCGACGGCCTGAAGCCGGTGCACCGCCGCATCCTGTACGCCATGCAGGAGATGGGCCTGCAGGCCAACAAAAAGTACACCAAATGCGCCAAGGTGGTGGGCCACGCCATGGGCAACTACCACCCGCACGGCGACTCTGCCATTTACGACGCCATGGTGCGGCTGGCGCAGCCGT
>CAXUEW010000079.1:0-12402 GCA_964250115.1 uncultured Terriglobus sp. | reverse complement strand
AAGCACACGTGACCGGGCTGCCGCATGAAGAAGCGGACCCGCGAAAGGTGATGTAAAGGAAAGAATGCGTCTGGCTCAGGTTAGAGCGTGCGCAAAATGCCTCCGCGAATCAGCAGATGGGGCCTGCGACAACAATTCGCGATGAGCAGAAGCATGAGCGAACAATAAGACAAGTAGGCCATCGCGTCAAGTGAGTTGTTGACAGGTGCGCCGGACAAAGTTACATTTTCCCTATGCACACGAGCTTGCAGGCGCGTTGTTGTAACACCCTCTCCCAGAGCCGGTGTTGCGCCCACTTGTGTCAATTGAGTTAGTTCCAACTAGCTGCGTATTGAGCAGGCCCGCAGTCCGGTAACTTCCGGCCGGGCCTTTTCTGCGTCTGCGCTTCTTCCTAATCACAACCCAAGGAGACTTTCGCCATGAAGGCCAAAGTGTTTACCGCCACGCTTGCGCTGGGCCTGTTTGTGGCAGCGCCCGCGTTTGCACATCATTCCTTTGCCGCTGAATTTGACGGTACCAAGCCCGTACGTCTTGTCGGCAAGCTCACCCGTGTGGAATGGACCAACCCTCACTCGTACTTTTATGTCGACGTGGTGGATAGCAAGGGCAATGTAACCAACTGGGGTTGCGAAGGTGCCGGCCCTGGAGCTCTCTCACGGCGCGGTCTCGGCAAGGGAGATCTCAAGATTGGCGACACCATCGTGGTGGATGGGTACCGTGCGAAGGACGGCTCGCACCTGATTGATGGCCGCCGCGTGACCTTGCCCGATGGCCGATCAATCTATGGCGGCACACCAGGCGATGGTGGACCAAGCGACACAAGCGGCACCCCGGCGAAAAAGAGTTAGCCTGCGGCCTTTGTCTACTACCAATTCCATACATCCTCATAACCCACGCAGGCAAGCGTGAAGGAGTTTCCGATGAAGAATCTTGTACGTGTAGCTTCCGTGATGCTTCTCTCCAGCGCGGCAGTTGTTGCGCACGCGGAGGAGTGGAGCGGCAAAGCCATCATTCGCGATGCAGCCGTGCCCATCCATCTTTCGCTCACCACACCGGGCGCGGATGGTTCCGTCACAGGCGCGTTCATCAATGGCGATGAGAAGACGGTTTCGAACAAGGGCGTTCTGAAAGACGGCCATCTTGTTCTCAATTTTGACTACTTTGCACGCAAGCTCGAAGGAGACATCAAAGACGGCAAGCTCCAGGCGACCTTTAGTGGCGCCCGCGGCACACCGACGAGCTTCAACTTGCAGAAGCAAGCTGCCACCATCACGACAAGCGTGCCGGAGGTGAGCAAGATCGCAGGCGATTGGGAGATTGCAGTCAAGTCGCCCAAAGGTGAATCTGCATGGACACTTCGTGTGACTCAGCCCACAGGTAAGTCGCGTGAAGCAAAGGCAGTCGTGCTTCGCATCGATGGCGACACAGGCGGCCTCTACGGCGGGTACGACGCTGCCGCGCAGGAATACCGTTTTGCGCGCTTTGCAGCGTCTGGACCGGCACTGTACGGTATCAAGTTGGAAGAGAATGGAACCATCAAGCTGGCAAACCTTTTGCGTCCCGATCAGCAGTGGACGGGCCGGCGGCCAGCCGACGCACGCAAAGAAAACCTTGCGCCGCCAACCAAGACAGAGGAACAGACCAGCGTGGTCGATCCATCCAAGCCACTCGTGTTTGCCGCACCTGATCTTGCCAGCGGAAAAGAACTAACGAATGCTGATCCGCGATTTGCGGGCAAGGTAGTCATCGTCGCAGTAGGCGGCAGCTGGTGCCCCAACTGCCACGATGAAGCTCCTTTGTTAGTGGACCTATACAAGCGCTACCACTCCAAGGGCCTTGAGGTCGTTTCACTCTCCTTCGAAGAGGAAGACCAATTGAAAGACCCCGTGCGGCTGCGTGCCTTCCAGGCGAAGTATGGCATTACCTACCCCATCCTGGTGGCGGGCACGCCAGACCAGCTCAACCAGAAGCTGCCGCAAGGTAAGAATCTTAACTGCTGGCCCACCGCGTTTTTTGTCGGACGTGACGGCCTGGTGAAGGAAGCGCACGCAGGTTTTGCCGGACCGGCAACCGGCCAGGCCTACGCCGATCTGAAAGCTGAGACGGAGACGCTCATCGAAGGCCTGTTGAAGCAAGCGGCACCAGCGCAATCCGCGAACTCAACTTCGCGGGATCGGGCAGGCCTGTAGCTTTGGGGAGCTGTGATGGACGAAACAGGCGAGCCTTTCGCAGATAGGACCTGATACCGGACGCCACGGCTCCAATACCTTTAGAGAAAGTACGAAGTCTGATCCCTTACATGGGTTGCCGTGTAAGGGATCTACATTTTCATGACTTTGAATACTTATGAATAGGATTCTTCCGCCGTTCGAGGGCCGTCATCCTGAAGCTTGCCCTGAGCATGTCGAAGGGCTAAGCAAAGAATCGCTTCGAGCTTTTCACGAAATTACTGCTCCAGGCTTTCACGCGAGGAATCTAAGGGGTTGTACCTGTCAAGGGAGCATCGGGATCCTTCGCGACGCCAAGGATGAGACGTTTTAGAACCTTTCTCTTTAGAGTCCGGTTTCCCGAGCCTTCGGCCTCAGGCTGTCATGTTGGCGGGCTCCTCGGCCCTGAGTACAGGGCTACACCTAAGCAGAGCAACTATGACTACTTGCTTTCATCTTCATCGCCGTAGGTAGCGTAGGGCTCCGGAGCTGTGCTGGTGGGCATGGCCTGCAGCACCAGCAGGTTGCGCTGCACGGCGGCCCAGCGTTCGGGGGCCTTTTTTGTGGCGAACGGCAGGTTCAGGTCGGCGTAGTAGAGCAGAATGTCTTCCTTGATGCCGGGCGGAACGGCGTCCGTGGGGTGCTCGGTCAGGCGCTGCAGCAGGTTGGCGTAGG
The DNA here is from genome assembly GCA_964250115.1 of uncultured Terriglobus sp. Taxonomy (GTDB): domain Bacteria; phylum Acidobacteriota; class Terriglobia; order Terriglobales; family Acidobacteriaceae; genus Terriglobus. The sequence goes on along the minus strand of CAXUEW010000079.1, from coordinate 9,520 downwards.
TGTCGTCCGTCAGGCGGTAGCCGGCGGGTTTGACCACGGCTCCTGTATCCAAGTCGCGGTTCGCCAGCGGGTGCTGCCGGTCCGTCGCAGGGTGCGGCGCGGCACCGGACTGCGGCACCGGATTACCGGGAGGCGGGTCAGATGCCTTGTCCGCAGCGGCAGCGGTATTTGCAGTACTTACCGTCGCAGGTGGAGGTGTAAACCTGCGCAGGGCACGGTTCAACTCGTCCGACGAGCGCACCACGGAGTGCACATAGGCCGTCGCCGTTGCCTGCGTCGGCCCTTTGACCGCGACCAGCTTGATAGGGCCGATCTTGGGCAGGATGTATAGAAACCCGGCCAGGCTGTACGTGCCGATGCCCGGCTTCTTGCGCCAGGTGTCCCAGTCGTTCTTCGCGGAGACAGCCGCGATCTCCGCTTCCAGCTTCTTCAGGTCGTCGTCCATCACCTCTGCCGGTTCATGGTTGCGGTGCAGCAGGTTCACGGCGTACGCAATACGAGGAATGAAGTTCCGCACGGCAAAGCGGTAACCCTTCACGTTGATGCGGCTGCCGCGCTTGGCGGCGAAGTCGTCGCGCAGGCCGTACGTCTGGTAGAAGGCCAGCGCCAGTTGCCGCGTGGGCACTTCCAGGCCAACATGCCGCAGGTAGTGCACGGGCGCAAAGTGGTGATGGGCAATCTCGTTGATGTCGAAGGCGAACTCGGTTTGCACGTGCTGGTGCTCGCCCTGGGCGTAGTTCACGGTACTGCCGTAACGCTTGCCCAGTTTGGGGAACTCCACCGGAACGGCAAGGTTCGTCGCGGTTGCGTGGCCGACAGTGTCGCCAATGTAGTGCGACAGCGCGCCCACGGCAAAGGCCAGCTCGTCCGCATTGCCTGCGTTTCGAAACAGGTTCACGACGAAATCGCCGGCGCGCACATAGTGCGTCAGGTTTGAGAACACCGGGTCGCCAAACGGGTAGTATCCAATGTCCTGGATAACGCAGCCGCCGTAGGCATAGGCGCGCGCATGCTCAATCTGCGCGGGCGTCAGCGTGGGGTAACGGCTTAACAGCAGCGGAACAATGGACGCGTCCCATGACAGGTCGATCAGTTGCTCGTGCGTCAGCACGGAGTAGGCCTGCGCTGACTGCATAAAGGTCAACACACCTGCGAGGCAGCAGAACACAATCAAACGGCGAAGGCGGCTCATCATCATCGGCTTCATAAGACTACGCGGACGCGATGCCAACGCCTTCGCAGAAGAGCCAGTTCGTGAAATCGCAATGTCATTGCGGCGTGGCGAATATGGTCAAGCGCCTGAGTTCCAGGCTGCCAGGCTGCTGATGCAACCGAACGGCAGCAGTGATTTCGGCGGTTCGGCCGATGTGGGATGTTCGCTCGTTTTTGTGCGGAATAAGCGTGCAAAAAGCGCATTCTGCACGCATAAGTTGCACCATAAATGCAGCAGACTTGCGGGTTCAGATACGTTCATAACCGCGCAAAAACGTGCACGGACGTATATTTTCCGCGCATTACCCACGCGAAATGGAACTCTTCAGCGACCCGGAATAGGTGCCACTGCCTGGCTGCACGCACCCGTCGCACTGCATGCACGAACACCGAAAAAGACGTTGTCCTTCGAGACAGGCAAGCGCGCGCTACGCTCGCCAGTACCGGGATACTTCGTGGCAGCAGCAGCGAACTGCCAGTCGGACGCGGTAGTCTCGCGCCAGACGATTCGGTAACTTACTTCACCATTTGCACTCAACGGCGCGTCCCACTTCAGGATGGTGTCGTTATCGAGGTTGGACGTGATGACGCGAACATTCTGCGGAACACCGGGTGAGTTAGCCAAGGTGGCCAGTGCGGCCATGTTCAGACGAGCAATTTGCGCGATGTAGTTGAAATCATCAAACTTCAGCAAATCTCCATATTCCTTGCCATTCTCTGTACGAACGTGCTGATGCTGATGATCGAAGTTTTCGCGCCATTCTGTGAAGCGAATCGCGGGAAAGCCTTCGTCGCTGAATGAGCGGTGATCGCCGCCACGCAAAAAACGATCAAGCCGCAACTGCATCACGGCGCGTAATGGCTGCGGGGCACCCACAGGGAAATAAGTGCGATCTACTTCGAGCACCTCGCGAGCGAGTTGGCGTGACGGTGTTTCGCTTTCGCCACCAATGTTCAGCGCTGCCCGAATCTGCTCGATGGGCGCGGACGGCAGAATTCCCTGTGAAAACACACGCACACGCGACTTACTTTGCAGCGTGTCGCCTGGCGTGGTGTCGCCGCCGACAATGTCGTTATTCAACACGCCTTCGAGCTGCCACCCCTCTTTCTTTGCAAGCTGGGCAAGGTGGCGAGAGCCGTTCAGCCCCTGCTCCTCACCTGCAACCGCAACGAAGACAAGAGTTGCGGGAAATTTGTACTTACTAAGTACACGCGCGGCTTCCATGGATACCGCCGTGCCGCTGCTGTCATCGTTCGCGCCCGGTGCAAAGTCGTGCGTGTTCATCACGTCGGTTTCGCGTGTGTCGTAGTGGCCGGTGACCAGATATATCCGCTTGCTTGCAACTGGGTCTGTGCCACGCAACACCGCATAAACGTTGCGCAGAGTTGTGGGTTTCGCGATACGAGGCTTGCTGCCGTTAAAACCGGGCTCAGGCTGCTGAATGAATTCATCGACTTTCACTTCCAGGCATCCGCCGCAGGTCTTGCTGTAGCTTTCGTACTGCGCCTTGATCCAGTCTGCCGCGGCAAGAATGCCTGTGCCCGGCTTCAGATCGGTCTCTGTGCTGGACACGGTGCTGCGATTGTTGAAATCGACCAGCCGGCTGATGTTTGCCTTGATAGCATCTGCCGACACCTGCTTCAAAGCAGTCGCGATCTGACGATCCTGTAGCGGAGCAGCCAGCGGTGTGCCCGCAACCCGGTAATCCACTGCGTCATCCGCGGCGACCTTGCGCGTTTGCGCAAAGCCGCACGTGGCAGTCAGCAAAGCAATACTTGCAAATGCGCAGACAAGTCGAATCACAGAAAAACTCCTCGTTCTAGAAATGGGCGACAAGTCCGGTACTAAGTGAAAAGGTGTTTGCATTGTCGGCACTGGTGGAGATACCTGTGCTGAAAGCACGCGTGTAGCCGACTTCAACTATGCGTAAATCAAGAAAGGGAATTAAAGGCTTGTCGATACCCACCTGAAATCCGGCGGTTGCGTACTGGTTACTGAACGTACCACCGATGGCTGTTGTTGAACCCGGGTTTGTCGAAGCATTGACAGTGCGCGTGGCAAGGTATCCGACGCCCGCCTGCACATACGGCTTCAGTCGCAGAACAGGTGGTTGAAAGCCAAGCCGTAAGGCAAGCTGCGCCGTATCCGCATCGGTCGTGCCGGGCTTGGTTGAGCCGCGGGCATCCAGGCCCAGCTTGACAACATGCAGGTTAAGGAAGTTAAGCGTCACACCGCCGCCGAACGCTGGCGCCCAGAAGCCGGTGTACACAGGTGTATAGCCCGAGTTGGTTGCAACCGTTCCGGTGCGGACGTTGGAAGTGTGCAGCGGCGAAAACGTACCGTACACGCTGAGGATTTGCGCCTGCGCACAGCACAGGGACAGCGGGCAAAGACAAAGCAGGATCACAATGGGAGTAGCGTGTGTTGCGCGCGCGGGCGAGACCATGGCCGTTCCTCTCAAGGCAGACATGGAAGCAGTGTACGGATGCGCACGCCCTCCCGCGGGGTGAAAAATGATGGGAGTTGCAATACGGCGTCTGACGGCTCTACTTTCACCGGTGCCGGTTGCTTTCGCGATCAGTAACGTGTGACCACCTGGCGATGACGGACAAGCCACCAGCATGGCATGCCCCAACCATCCCCTGTGGGCGGCGGCAACAGGCTGCGTGTGCATGGCGCGGTATCTGTTCCGTCAAAGTAGTACTCCTTCTTGTTGGACTTCAGCGTGGCGATGCTGACCGGCTTACCTGCACAACATCCATGCCGCTGCCCTTTGCCATGCGTACTCGCCAAAGGGCAAAGTCTGCCAGGCAGATGAACAAAACCAGCAGCAGCAAACCGCCAACGAAACGCAACGAAACGCGAAGCCCAGGCCCGCTCCTGAACGTAATTGTAGAGCGGTGCCGCCTGCCTACGCGGCTTGCTGGCGCTGCTCCAAACGCCACGAAAGCGCAGCCGCGCCCGCTGCTATTGCGGCCACAACGGCGCTGGCATAAGCCAGGTCTCGATAGCCGAAGCCTGCCATCAGAACACCCGCACCCAGCGTTGCACCCAGCGCGTTGCCCAGGTTGAACGCGCCCTGGTTCAGCGTGGAAGCGAGATTCTGCGCTCCCTGTGCCTGGTCGACCACGCGCGTCTGCAACGGTGCACCCACGGCAAAGTGCAGCGCACCCCACACCATAATGGCCGCTACGCAGGTTGCCACACGCTGCTCTGCCAGTGGAAACAGCAGGAACAGCAGCATCAGGATGACAAAACCATAGATGACCGCGGCAATGCCGTGATGGTCAGCCATCACACCGCCGAGCAGGTTGCCGACTGTGATGGCCACGCCAAACGCCACCAGCACCAGCGTCACACCGTGCGGCGAAACGTGCGTCACGACCTCAAGAATGGGCGCAATGTATGTCAGGATGCAGAACATGGCCGTGGACGAAAGCACGCTGGTACTGAGCACGATCAGCACCTCCTTGCGCGCGACCGACCGCAGTTCGCTCAGGACGTGTACCGGCTCGGCATGCTGGTGCGGCACCAATCGCCACACTCCCGCCGCTGCAATAAAGCCGATGGGCACAATGGCCCAGAACGCCATGCGCCATCCGTACGCCTGTCCTAATGCAGTACCTGCCGGAACACCAAGTACATTGGCCAGCGTCAGGCCGCTGAACATGATGGCCACGGCCTGTGCACGCTGCTCACGCGGCACCACATTCGCCGCCACGATGCTGCCGATGCCGAAGAACGAGCCATGCATCAGCGCCGTCAGGATGCGCGCCGTTAGCAGCAAGCCAAACGTCGGCGCCAGCGCACACGCGGTGTTGCCCAGGATGAACAGCAGCATCAGCAGGATCAGCGCGCGTTTGCGATCCACCTTGGCCAGCAGCAGCACCAGCAACGGCGAACCAATCGTTACCGCAAGCGCATACGCGCTGACCAGCGTGCCCGCCTTTGGGATGCTGACGTGGAAGTCACGCGCTAGATCGGGCAGCAGGCCCATGATGATGAATTCGGTCGTGCCGATGCCGAAGGCGGCTACAGCAAGTGCGAGCAGAGGCTTACGCATTCTGTAGCTGGTACCTGACCAATGGATCACCAGAAAATTGCGTTAGGGATGCGATCGTCGGTAGACCGACTGGCTCCTCACTCTCCGACAGGTTATAGACCTCAAGGCAGGAGAGTTGTCGTCGGCTCGCGAACACTAATACTCCTACCTGTCGCCCATCTTCCGTCAAGCCAAGAACATCCACAATTGGACCTGAGTGGTGAATTACCTCATCGACTTGGTCCGGCCCTTTTAGATCAACTGTCGCACAGCCGCAGTCACACTTACTTCGAACGGTCGTGAGTTCTACTTGAGGGATGAACGCGGCGGCCTTTGCATCGGCGTGCATCAGCAAGTGAAGCAATAAGTCTCGCTCTGCACTGCTTAGTGGACGCTCTTCACTAATGGTTCCGACCGGCTTCACTGCCGAAGCCCGAGTCTTGCCGATCTTGAGCACTGAACGAAGAAACATAGTCGGCCGTAAGCTACGCGAGAACTGCAGCAGGCAGGATCTCTTCAACATCCACCCACTGCGTTGGGTACTTGCCCGTGTAGCATGCGGTGCAGTAGCCGACCGGTTTGGCATCGCCTGTCGTACAACTGTGCACCACGCCTTCCAAGGATAAGTAAGCTAACGAATCAGCTTCAATAAACTGCCGGATCTGTTCCACGGAGTTGTTCGCGGCGATCAGGTCCTTGGTGCTGGGCGTGTCTACGCCGTAGAAGCAGGGCGAGATGGTGGGTGGGCAGGAGATGCGCATGTGCACCTCTGCCGCGCCAGCCGCGCGCACCATGCGGACGATCTTGCGCGAGGTGGTGCCGCGGATAATCGAGTCGTCGATCAGGATGACGCGCTTGCCCTCGAGCAGCGCGCGCACCGGGTTCAGCTTCATGCGGACGCCGAAGTCACGCACACGCTGTTCCGGCTGGATGAAAGTGCGACCCACGTAATGGTTGCGGATGAGGCCGAAGTTGAACGGGATGCCGGACTCACTCGCATAGCCGATGGCTGCCGTCACACCGCTGTCAGGCACGGGCACGACGACGTCTGCGTCCACACCGGATTCGCGGGCAAGTGTGCGGCCCATCTCGTCTCGGCTCTTCTGCACCCAGCGGCCGAAGATCTTTGAGTCGGGCCGAGCGAAATAGACGTGCTCGAAGATGCAGCTCGATTCCTGCACATCGCGGTTGAAGTAACGTGAGGTCACGCCGTCTTCACTCACCATGACGAGTTCACCGGGCTCTACATCACGTTCGTACTTGGCGTGCAACAGGTCGAAGGCGCAGGTTTCCGACGCGAAGACGAAGGTGTCCGGAGCACCATCGACACCGGCGATGCGGCCCATGGAAAGTGGTCGAAAACCATGCGGATCGCGCGCCGCAAAGATGCGGTTGCGCGTCATCATGACGATGGAAAACGCACCGTCGATCTGCCCGAGCGAGTCGGCAATACAGTCCACCAGCATGCTGTGTTTCGAATGCGCGATGAGCTGGATGATGATTTCGGAATCGCTGGTGGTCTGGAAGATGGCGCCGTCGCGTTCCAGCCGCTCGCGCGCCGTGCCAAGGTTAACCAGGTTACCGTTATGCGCGATGGCGATCAGGCCCTTGGTCGATTCAACTTTAATGGGCTGCGCATTCAGCAGCGCCGAATCGCCCGTGGTGCTGTAGCGCGTGTGGCCGATGGCAAGATGCCCCGGCAAACCAGCCAGCACAGGATCGGTGAAGATTTCGCTGACCAGCCCCATGCCCTTCAGGTCGAGTATTTCCTCGCCGTCAGCAGTGGCAATGCCGCCACTCTCCTGCCCGCGATGTTGCAGCGAATACAGGCCCCAGTAAGTCAGCCGAGCGGCGTCCGGGTGGTTGTAGATGGCCATGACGCCGCACTCTTCGCGAAGTTTGTCGAAGTGGTCGTCGGCTTCGTTGTCTTCAGAGGGAACAGGGAACAGGGAACAGGGAACAGTTTTGCTCCCTTCGTAATCCATGCTGCTCTCAGCAGATGGCATAACCTCACGCACGCGTGGCCAGCTTTCGCTCCAGAACAATGGCGAAGCTCTCAAGCTCTTTGACGTAGCGCGTGAGAAGCAATCGGCAGGTCGCATCGATTTCCAATTCGGCATTCACAAAGAACGTCTCGCGAATGGATTCCAAGGCTAAACCGTACTCTAACCAATGCTTGTTCGCGGTGAAGCCGAGGCCTTCGTCGTCGGCGCGATAGATGACTTCACGAAAACTAAGATAGGTCGAAGCATCATCTGTCTCGAGCGAGCGGACAGCCTTTCGCAAGGTCTCTTCAGACAGGTTGAAGGTTACCTCAAAGCTTTGCAGCGTGGCATCTTGAATGATCTTGTCGTCTGGTGATTGCTCCAATGCCAGCAGGTTCCGCTTCATCCATGCAATGGAACGCCTGTAGTTGTCGATGTCGATCATGTCACACTACCTCCGTTGCAAATTATCTTGCAGTCCTGGTCTTTACCACTTCCTAATCCTGATCTGTCATTCCGCAGCGTAGCGTAGGAATCTGCTTATTGGCCTGTACGGGCTTGATCGCTGGGGCAAAACAAACAGCAGATCTCTTCGCTTCGCTGCGGGATGACAAATCAGAAGGTGTGTGTGGATCGAGAAGGGCTCCGCTCATGCGAGCACCACCTGTGCTTCAAGTTCTTCGAGAACGCCGTTGAAGGTGGATCTCAGTTCATCCAGCGACACATCGAGAAACGCGCCGTCATGCGCTGTGGCTCCGAGTCGATCACCGCCGGTCGTGCCCAACTGGAAGGTTGTAAGCCCATGGCTCCCTGCCAGCGACTGCAGGTCGTTCACGCTGTCAGGAGAACACGTCACGAGCAGAAAACCATCTTCCAGAAACGAGTCTGCCAACGAGACGGGTGAAGGCTGTTCGCCCGGAAAATGAATCTGTACCCCTATGCCTTTTCTCAAAGCGCAGCGGGCCAGTGCTACGGGCAGCCCCCCGCTGCCAATGTCCGTTGCGGAACTGAGCAGGCTTGACTTTGCGGCAGTTGACAAGAAGGCCTGAGTACTTGCTGCCGCTTGTAAGTCGATGGCTTTGAGGGTGCCCCACATTTCTCCAAAGATGACGCGTGCGTACTCTGTGGTGCCCATGCGCAGCGGAGGCGAAAGCGGCTCTGGCCCGCTCCCCGTCGAAAAGGCGATGAGTACTGTATCACCCTCTCTTTGGAAGCCGCTTGGCACTGCCTTGGTCACATCGTCCAAGATACCGACGACACCGATGACCGGCGTGGGGTAAATGCCTTCGCCTTTCGTCTCGTTGTAGAGCGAGACGTTGCCGCCGGTAATGGGTGTGCCGAGCGCGGTACAGGCTTCGCTGATGCCGTCGATGGCCTGCGAAAGCTGAGCCATGATCTCTGGCTTCATGGGGTTGCCGAAGTTCAGGCAGTTGGTGGCGGCGACGGGTGTTGCGCCCGTGCAGGCGACCTTGCGCGCGGCTTCCGCGACGGCGTGCATCGCGCCGAGTTTCGGGTCGAGGTAGCACCAGCGGCCGTTGCCGGCCAGGGCCATGGCGAGGCCTCGTTCGGGCTTTGCAGGCTCCGCTGAATTCAGTGGAAGAGAAGCAGGTCCCTCCACTGCGCTACGCTCCGGTCGGGATGACAAATTCGGGTGGGCCTGCAGCCCTGTTCCCTGTTCCCTGTTCCCTGTTCCCTTACCTCCCGTGCCCTTGATGCGGATAACCCCCGCCTCAGCCTGGCCCGGCCCGAAGACGGTGTTGGTCTGCACCATGCTGTCGTACTGCTCGTAAATATGTGCCTTGCTGCAGATGTTTGCGGAGCCAAGCAGCTTCTTCAGGTCGGCGGTGTAGTCGCGCGGCTTGTTCAATTCTTCCAGCACCCACGCGGGCGGGTCCAGCGGGACCGGAGACTTCCACTCGCCCACGGGCCGGTGGTACAGCGGAGCATCGTCGGTCAGCGACTCGTTCGAAAGGTCCGCGACCAACTCGCCCCCGTGACGCACATTCATACGATTTTCTGGGATTACAGTGCCGACTACGGCGGCATCCAGACCCCACTTGTCGAAGACGTCAAGGACTTCCTGTTCGCGCCCTGCGTAGGCGACCAGCAGCATGCGCTCCTGCGATTCGGACAGCATGATTTCGTAGCTGGTCATGCCGCTGTCGCGCTGCGGGACTTTGTCGAGTTCAATCTCGAGGCCGACCGCGCCGCGCGCACCCATTTCGCAGGTGCTGCAGGTCAGGCCCGCCGCGCCCATGTCCTGAATGCCGCTGACCGCGC
>CAXUEW010000078.1:3182-12415 GCA_964250115.1 uncultured Terriglobus sp. | reverse complement strand
ATCCAGACCAGGATGGTTTGTTTCTTCACGTAAAGGCTATCTGCGATTCGACCGACCTCGGCGTCATCGTCTACAACCGTGACAATGCCATTGCAACGGACGTCACCATTGCGCGCATGTGCGATGCCTGCCCCAACCTGATTGGCTTCAAAGACGGCGTGGGCGATCTTGAATTGATGATGAAGATCTATCTGCGCATGGGTGACCGGCTCACTTACATTGGCGGCCTGCCGACGGCTGAAACCTTCGCGCTGAGTTATTTAGAGATGGGCGTGACCACTTACTCGTCCGCCATCTTCAACTTCATGCCGAAGTGGGCCACCGAGTTCTACGCCGCCGTACGTCGACGCGATCATGCATTTGTCGCAAAGGAGATGCGCGATTTTGTGGTGCCGTACCTTGCCATTCGTGATCGCCGCAAGGGCTATGCAGTCTCGATTGTGAAAGCAGGTGTACGGCTTGCGGGCATTGACTGCGGACCCGTGCGCACGCCGCTCTCTGACCTGACACAAGACGAGACCACGCAGTTGCAGGCGTTGATGGCAGGCCGCAGCTGACACGGGAAGCACTTCGGACATCGAGAACTTTATGAATGAAATCGAGGCAAAGCCGCTTTGCATCAAGGTTCACCCGGACGATAACGTCGCCATTGTGGTGAATGAAGGTGGTTTGCCAGCTGGTACACGCTTCGATGATGGCCTTGTGCTTACGGAGCATGTGCCGGAAGCACATAAGGTCGCACTCATCGATCTGGCAGAAGGGTCAAACGTCATTCGATACGGCGTTGTGATCGGCACGGCCATGGCGGATGTACCACGCGGCGCGTGGGTGCATGAAGGTTTGTTAACCCTGCCGCTGGCGCCTGCCTTGTACGAGGTGCCTGTCACCGGCACAAGCCTGCTACAAGCGGAGCCGCTTGAGGGCATCACCTTTCAGGGCTTCCGCAATGACGATGGCACAGTGGGCACACGTAACATTCTTGGCATCAGCACAACCGTGCAGTGCGTCTCGGCAGTCGTCAACTTTGCCGTGAAACGGATCAAGGCAGAGCTGCTGCCGAAATATCCTCATGTTGATGACGTTGTTGCCATCACGCACGTTTACGGTTGCGGCGTTGCCATTGACGCACCGGGCGCGAAAATTCCTATCCGCACGCTGCGCAACCTGAGCCTGAATCCGAACCTTGGTGGGGCACCCATGGTGGTCAGCCTGGGTTGCGAAAAGCTGCAGCCATCGCAAATGCTCCCGTCTTCCACGCTGCCTATTCTTCAAAGCTCGCCCTACGTCGTGCGCCTGCAGGATGAGGAGCATATGGGCTTTGGTGACATGGTCGCCGCGATCATGGCAATGGCAGAGAAGCGCCTAATCGATCTAAATAAGCGTCGCCGCGTGACCTGCCCCGCGTCAGACCTTGTAGTGGGTCTGCAGTGCGGTGGCAGTGACGCCTTCAGTGGAGTTACCGCAAATCCCGCCGTAGGCTATGCCAGTGATCTGCTGGTGCGTGCCGGTGCGACGGTCATGTTCAGTGAAGTGACTGAGGTGCGCGACGGCATCCACCTGCTGACTGAGCGTGCAGCCAGCCGCGAAGTGGCAGATGGCCTGCTGCGCGAGATGCAGTGGTACGACGACTACCTGCAGCATGGCGGCATAGATCGCAGTGCCAATCCAACGCCCGGTAATAAGAGGGGTGGACTCAATAACATTGTTGAGAAAGCCATGGGATCCATTGCAAAGAGCGGTACGAGTGCCATCAGCGGTGTGTACGGCCCGGGCGAGCGTGTCGCGACCAAGGGCCTTGTCTTCGCGGCAACACCTGCAAGCGACTTCGTATGCGGCACACTGCAGCTTGCCGCCGGCATGAACGTGCACGTGTTCACCACGGGCCGCGGCACACCTTACGGCTTGGCTATGGTGCCCGTTATCAAGGTAGCCTCGCGTACGGCGCTGTTCAAGCGTTGGTCTGACCTTATGGACGTGAACGCAGGTACCATCGCGACCGGCGAAAAAACGATTGAAGAAGTGGGCAGGAAGATCTTCCAACTGATTCTTGCTGTAGCCAGCGGAGAGCAGGAAACCTGCGCGGACCATTGGGGCTTGCACAACGAGTTCGCACTGTTCAATCCTTGCCCGATCACCTGAACCTTCCGCGCTGGTAAAGCGTGCTGCCTACGGTCCGGGATGTGTTTTTGCTATCGCGGCGCTCTTGACTTGAAGTGTCGCTGTGTATGTGGAGCGGCGGCGGGAAAGGAACTGTAAGCGGCCGCTACGCCTTCAATGTGGTTCTCAGGGTACTTGCGCACCCAGATAAGCTGCGAGTCGATCTGACCATGTGCTGGGGATTTCGATTACCTATGGACGTTATCCAACAGCTTAGAACAAGTAAGGTGGCGGGGAGAGGGATTTGAACCCTCCGTCGGACTTTCGCCCAAAGCAGTTTTCAAGACTGCCTGTTTAGATCCCTCCGCGTGGGAGCGTGGGGCTTTCAGCACCGTAGCAGGGAAGCAGCCCGCAGAGTATCTGCGTGACCCTGCAAACCGGCGCACTCAGGTAGTAGCGCCGCGCGCTGCGGAGTAGCATAAAGCCATGGCGCTTGCGACACAGACCCGGGGCAGTTTTGAAAGCACCCTGCGTTCGGCGAAAACGACCATGGTCTTTTCCGAGACCATGCGTCTTGCCACGGACAGTTTCCGGGCCAGCAAGGTCCGATTCCTGCTGACCATGCTGGGCATGATCATTGGTGCAGCGTCCATCGTTCTTGTGGTCACCGTGGGCCTTACGGGCCGGCAGTACGCGCTGAAGACCCTGAGCGACATCGGTCCCAACATGGTGGAGATGCAGTATGTGGGCGGCGCCACCAGTGGCCCGGATAACACCTCGACTCCGGATTACATGACCAAGGAAGATGAGGTTGCGGTTAACAACCAGGTTCCGGGCATCGCGTTCAGTTCGCCCATGCTTGAATTCCATGCTCCCGTGAGCATCGGCGGTGGCCTGAGCAAAGAAGTAACCCTGCTGGGCGTTTCGCCGCGGTACAAAGACGTCCGAAACCTTGCCGTCGTCAGCGGGCGCTTTTTCGACGACCAGGATGCCGTGGCCCATGAAAAAGTCGGCATGATTGTGGAGGCGCTGGCGAAGGAGCTGTTCGGTTCTGCCCAGAGCGCGGTTGGCAAAGTGATCAGCCTGAACGGCATCCCTGTGCAGCTTGTGGGTACCTTCAAGCTGCGCGTCGACCTGTTCGGACAATCCGAGATCAGCGACCAGACTATTTTGCTGCCGTATCTTGTAGCCCGCTACTTCACCGGTACAGACACGGTGAAGGAGATCTTCTTCACCATGAAGAATCCTGAGGATGTGCCGCGCGCTGCTGCACGCATCACGGAGCTGATTCGCTCGAGACATCGCAAAAACAGTACCTACAACGCGATGACCATGGTCGCCATCCTGGACACGATGGCACAGGTAGCTGATTACCTGACCTACGCGCTTACGGCGGCAGCATTTATTACGCTGGTCGTTTCCGGTGTAGGCATCATGAACAGTATGCTGGCCAACATATCGGCACGCATCCGGGAGATTGGTATCCGCAAGGCGCTTGGCGCTACCAAGCGGGAAATCCGCCTGCAGTTCCTTACCGAAGCTGTGTTCCTCTCGCTCTGCGGCGGTGTTGTAGGCACGCTTCTGGGCCTGGCCGTGCCCATGAGCGTCAACCTGCTGACCCCACTGCACATTCCGATCTCGTGGCTTTCCGCCATTGTTGCGCTGCTTACGAGTGTTCTGGTAGGTGTGATCTTCGGCACGTTGCCGGCGAACCGTGCGGCGTCACTCGATCCGGTGGAAACGCTGAAGTACGAGTAGAAGTCTGGCTGGAATTCACCACTGGACTAAAAGTGGTAGTTAGGCAACTACATCACCAGTGCGATTTGTTCCAGTTCTGCCTGCATGCTTGCCAGGTTGCAGTGAAAGGAATCGATGCGGCCCACCACTCCGCGGGCACCTTCGCTGGAGACGCCGTATCCGCGGGCGCTTAGGAAACTTGAGACCAGTTCAGCCGCCTGCCAACTGTCCAGGCCGGACTGCAGCAGCTCTATCCGAAGCGTTGCAACATCTTCCGCGGAGAACTTTCCGTCAACTGGCATTGCACCCATGGCGTTTTTCTCCCCTGTTTCAATTTGCCTGTTAGACGTGCCGGCCTCTGTTGGGTTGCTGCGTAAGGGATCATAGCGCGCGTTTATCGCGCCATTTCGGTACGGCACGCTCCCGATCAGGCAGGGCCTTTAATACACGTCCCTGTATCCTGAAGAAACATGAGCGCACGTGTACTTGATGGACAGGCCCTTGCGGCCGGTATCAAAGCAGAGGTGAAGGATCAGTTAAGTCAGTTGCGCGTGGTCGGATTTCAGCCCGGTCTGGCAGTGGTCTTGATCGGAGACAATCCTGCCTCTGCCATCTATGTCCGCAACAAAGTGAAAACCTGCGAAGAGTTGGGTATCCGCAGTACGATGCTGCGACCCGATCCGGGGCTTAGTACGGGCGATTTGCTTGATATCGTCCGCAGCCTGAATGAACGTGACGACGTGGACGGCATCCTGGTGCAGTTGCCGCTTCCCAGTCAAATTGATGCCAAGCAGGTGTTGGAGACCATCTCGCCCTGGAAGGATGTTGACGGCTTTCATCCCATGAACGTCGGACGGCTGTACACGGGCCAGGACTGCCTTACACCGTGCACCCCCACCGGTGTGCTTGAAATTCTGCAGCGAAGCGGCATTCCAACCGACGGTGCAGAAGCCGTTGTCATAGGCCGTAGTGACATTGTGGGTAAGCCGACTGCAGGCATGCTGCTCCGGGCCAATGCCACGGTGACTACCTGCCACATCCATACCACCAACCTGGGTAAACATACTCGCGAGGCTGACATCCTGGTGGTTGCCGCTGGCAAGCCGGGTCTGATCACGGCGGACATGGTCAAACCGGGCGCGGTGCTGATTGACGTGGGCATCAACCGCATCACGAATCACGCAGATGTGCAGCGCTTTTTTCCTGCCGATGCGGACCGTGCAGCGACATTTGCGCGGCGCGGCTCGATTGTGATGGGTGACATTGATCCAGCAGCCTACGCCGTGTGCAGTGCGTATACGCCTGTGCCGGGGGGCGTGGGCGCCTTGACGATCGCCATGTTGATGCACAACACCGTGAAGGCAGCGCAGCTGCGGCGCGGGATGCAGTAGGCCAGTCATGCTACGCGTGGCTTTAACCGGTGGTGTGGGCAGCGGTAAATCCGCGGCTGCCGTGATGTTGCGCGATCTGGGCGCATTTGTGTCCCAGTCTGACGAGGTTGGCCGGGCGCTAATGCAGCCGGGACAGCCGGTATTCGATGCCATCCGCGACCAATTTGGCCCAGCAGTTATTTCTGGAAAGGGCGAACTTGACCGGTCCGTGCTTGCAGAGATCGCGTTTGAGCAGGGCCGCCTGGAAGACCTGAACGCGATTGTGCACCCGGCCGTCATAGCCGCACAGGCGTGCTGGATGGACGCTGTCGGCAAAAAGGATCCCTGCGCCGTGGCTGTGGTCGAGTCGGCTCTGATATTCGAGACGAAGCATGCAGCACCGTCCCTGGACGACTACGACTCACGAGCGCCCTGGCGCCCACGGTTCGACCGTATCGTCGTCATCACCACGCCGATCACATTGCGTCGAGATCGTTATGTGCAGCGTGCCGGGACGCCATCTGCAGCCGCTGACTTCAACCACCGAGTTGCAGCCCAATGGAGCGACGAGCAGAAGGCAGCTTTGGCAGACTTCGTGATCCCGAATGGGGGCAGTCTGGAAGAGCTCAAAAGGCGCATGGATTCGCTTTTCCTGCAATTGCGTCAGGAAGCGGCAGACGCGGTGAAAGAAGCAATGTAAGTTACGACGGCGTCTAAAATCGGTAAGCAGCCTGATTGCGGTTTGTGTCGCGGGCGGAGGTGTGTAGGAATGAAGTCTCGAAGGGTTTTGCTGGTGGTTCTGCTGGTGGGCAGCTTCTACTACCTGACACAGCATTTATGGCCTGCGGGCACTGTCGGCGCGCTAATTCACCGCTATGCGCCTGAAACCGCCAGCCGCCTGACATTGGTCCACAGCACCGGACCCATGGGCGTCTTTGACCTCAATGTCGCCAACGCCGAGCCGGAGTACGACGCGGAAGAACAAAACAATATCGCCGTCTACAAGCGACTGACACCAAGCGTTGTCAACATCACCACGACTACAGTGGCCTTTGACTTCTTTTACGGTGCCGTCCCGCAGCAGGGGCAGGGTTCCGGCTTTATCCTCGATAAGCAGGGGCATATCCTCACGAACAACCACGTCATTGGCGAGAATGCGCAGCGTGTCGAGGTGCAGCTTTCCGATAAGCACAAGTACAAGGCACAGGTTATTGGTGTTGACAAGATGCACGACCTTGCCCTGTTGCAGATCAACGCGCCCAATCTGCAGCCTGTCGAGCTTGCCGACTCAAAGACGTTGATGGTCGGGCAGAAGGTGTTTGCCATTGGCAACCCATTTGGCCTTTCCGGAACCATGACGCGGGGCATCATCTCGGCGATTCGCAGTGTGCGTGGGCCTAACGGCAATGCGATCGACAACGCCATTCAGACCGACGCGGCAATCAATCCCGGGAATAGCGGCGGTCCCTTGATGAACTCGCGCGGACAGGTGATCGGCATCAACACCATGATTGCGTCGAACAACGGCGCGGACCAGAGCGCCGGGATTGGATTCGCTATACCGATTGCGACAGCGCGCGCCGTGCTGGATGACTTTTCAAAATATGGTCACGTTCGCCGCCCCAGCCTGGCGATCCTGCCGCTTGAGATCGGGCCTGATCTTGCTGGCGAAATTGGCCTGCCAGGCGACTACGGCGTGTTGATCCAGCGGGTGCTGCCGGGCGGTGCTGCGGAACGCGCCGGTCTGAAGGGCGGTACACAGCGCGCCGCGCTGGGCAACACACCGGTTATGTTGGGTGGCGACTTCATCGTTGCTATTGACGGCCAGGAAATCGCCAACGCTCAGGACATCAGCGCCGTTATGAACTCGCACAAAACCGGCGACGTCGTCACCGTCACGATCTTTCGCGGCCGCCGCCGCTCCGACGTGAAGGTGACGCTGGGCGAGGCGAGCAGCGAACAGCAGATCTAATCAGCACCTTTGCTACAAAGACCTATCTCTGAGCTTGCGCAGCACATAGCGTCGACCCTCAACCAAGTAGTGGCCGCTTAGTACGCGTGCAATGCCTTCCGAGTAGGCAATGTGTTCCTGAGCCAGCACTCGTTCAGAGAGTGATGTAACGGTGTCGCCGTCCTCGATGGCGACGGCTTTCTGCAACACGATAACGCCGTGATCGACGGCATCGTCAACGAAATGAACCGTGCAACCACTCAAACCCGCGCCATATTCGAGTGCTTGCTGTTGCGCGTGCAGGCCCGGAAAGGCTGGCAGTAGCGATGGATGAATATTCAGCACACGATCAGGAAAAGCACGCAGAAACTCCGGCGATAGAACGCGCATGTAACCGGCCAGGATGACATAGTCCACCGTGTGTTTCCGCAGCGCCTCGGCCATCTTAAGGTCGTGCTCTTCGCGGGACATACCTCGGCTTGGAACGGCGACTGTTTTAAATCCAAGCTCCGATGCGGCCTTCAGTCCCGGTGCGTCCGCCACGTTTGAGATTACGACAGCGATCTCGCACCCGCGTAACCCGCCCGTCCTGATGGCTTCCGCGATGGCCAGGAAGTTTGAACCGCGGCCTGACAGCAAAATGCCTAAACGTTGCAGTACCAGCTTCATACGTAGTGAACACGCCGTTCGCCGCGCGCAATGCGGCCAATGACGCAGTGCCGCTCGTTTGCTCGGTTCAAGATCGCCTTGGCCTTCTTGACGAGTTCAGCCGGAACCACCACGATCATGCCAATGCCCATGTTGAAGGTACGTAGCATCTCGTCGCGGTCGACAGAACCCAGTTGCTGCAGATGGCGAAACAGCGGCGGCGGTTCCCAGGCGGCCAGTTCCACCTGCGCGCACAGGCCTTTTTGCAGAATGCGAGGCAAGTTCTCCGTGATGCCGCCGCCCGTGATGTGCGCCATGCCGGTTACGACGCCCGCGTTGCACAGCTTTTTCACAATGGACAAGTAGCTGCGGTGCTGCCGCATCAGCGCTGCGCCTGTCTTATCTTTCAGTTCGTTTACGTAATGGTCAGGACCGTACTTCGCTACTTCAAACAGCAGTTTACGAGCCAGCGAATAGCCATTGGTGTGCAGGCCGTTGGAAGGCAGACCGAAGAGCACGTCGCCAGCTTGAATCTTTTCGCCGGTAATGATTGCGTCGCGATTCACCACGCCGACGATGAAACCAGCCAGGTCATATTCGCCCTCTGCATAGAAGCCGGGCATCTGCGCGGTTTCGCCGCCGATCAGCGCGCAGCCATTTGCCTTGCACGCTTCAGAGATGCCTTCTACCACCTTCTCCATCACGCTGCCTTCCAGCTTGCCGGTGGCGAGGTAATCCAGAAAGAACAGCGGTGTCGCTCCCTGCACCGCGATGTCGTTGACGCAATGATTCACGAGATCGCCACCCACCGTGTGGTGAATGCCAAGTTCAAATGCTACTTTGAGTTTGGTGCCAACACCGTCCGCCGACGACACCAGAACAGGATCAGGATGCTTTTGCAGATCCAGCCCAAACAGGCCGCCAAAGCCGCCAATTTCGCTCAGAACGTTCTTGTTGAAGGTCTTCCGTGCCAGCATCTTGATGCGCTGCTTGGTGCGGTCGCCCTCCGTAATGTCGACGCCTGCATCAGCGTAGGTAGCTGCCTTTGTGATGGTCTTGCCGTTGAGGGAGATGGGATCTGCGGCGCGTGCCTTCACGTGCGCTCCTTGCATTGCATGGTTGTTCCGCAAGTCTTGAGGATAGCAGGGGCGATTCGGGCCAAAGTGAAAATTGGCGCGCTCCAAACCTATACTTGAGACTATGACCTTATTCTTGGACCGTTCGCGCGCGTTGCAGCGTCGAGCCGAAGAATTGATACCTGGCGGTGTCGATTCGCCTGTACGTGCCTTTCGATCGGTAGGCGGCGACCCACCGTTTGTGGACCGCGCAGAAGGCGCCTACCTGTACGACGTGGATGGCAACCGCTACATCGACTACTTCGGCTCGTGGGGTCCCATGATCCTGGGACATGCCACGCCTGTCGTTGTGGA
>CAXUEW010000078.1:1007-3172 GCA_964250115.1 uncultured Terriglobus sp. | reverse complement strand
GCTTCGGAGCTTCGACTGCGGCAGAGGCAGAACTGGCCGCATTGATTGTGCAGGCAGTGCCTTCCATGCAGAAGCTGCGCTTTGTGTCGTCAGGTACAGAGGCGGTGATGAGCGCAATCCGCGTGGCTCGCGCCTTTACTGGGCGCAACCGTATCCTGAAGTTTGAGGGCTGTTATCACGGCCACTCCGACGCACTCCTGGTCAAAGCAGGCAGCGGCGTCGCAACACTTGGCATACCCGGCTCTGCCGGCATCCCAGTGGAGACGACGCAGTTCACCACGGCCATACGCTACAACGACGTCAAAGAAGTTGCGCAGGTCTTCGCACGGCATCCCGGCGAAATTGCGTGCATCATTCTTGAGCCGGTGGTCGGCAACGCGGGCACGATCCTGCCACAACCGGGATACCTGCAGGCGCTACGCGACATCTGCACGCGTGAAGGCGCACTGCTGATCTTTGACGAAGTCATGACTGGGTTTCGCGTCGCGCTGGGTGGTGCTCAGGCACTCTACGGCATCACGCCCGACATGACCACGCTGGGCAAAATCATCGGCGGCGGTCTACCCGTCGGCGCATTTGGCGGCCGGGCGGAGATCATGAACCTGCTCGCCCCGCTGGGCCCTGTCTACCAGGCGGGAACGCTCAGCGGCAACCCGCTGGCCATGGCCGCAGGCATTGCGGCGCTCAGCCGGTTGATCGAAGGTGGAGATGCTTTCTATCAAGCGCTCGGCGAGACTACCCGGTGCATTGCACAGGGCGTAGAGGATGCTGCCAAGCAAGCGGGTATACCCATCTGCACAGCTCGTGAAGGTTCCATGTTCACATGGTTTTTTCAGGATGGCCCTGTGCGCAATTTTGAAGACGCCACAAAGAGCGACACCACACGCTTCGGCCAGTTCCATCGCGGCATGCTGGAACGTGGAGTCTGGCTGCCGCCTTCACAATTTGAGGCGGCGTTTGTATCGTCGGTGCACGGCGATGCGGAAATCGAAAGGACGATTGCGGCGGCCCGTGATGCATTGACAACCTTGTGAGTGCTGCGTGGTCCGTGCGCCCTCGTATCTTGTCATCCCGCAGCGAAGCGGAGGGATCTGCATTTTGCTTGTTGCGATACGACTCTTGAGTGGGGCAGAGATCAGCATTGCAACCGCGTGCACGCATGCAGATCCCTTCGCTTCGCTGCGGGACGACCAAATGAATAGGGATAACAGTGTGGTACTGTGGACTGCAAAAAGGCCGCGATTGCTCGCGGCCTGTGAGTTGAATTGTTGCTCAAACTACGAGTAGCTTTTTGCCGTCTCAAAACGCTTGTTTACTTCTTCCCAGTTCACCGTGTTCCACCAGTTGGCCAGATACTCCGGGCGTTTGTTCTGGTACTTCAGGTAGTAAGCGTGCTCCCACACGTCATTGCCGAGGATGGGATAGCTGCCTTGTGAAATGGGATTGTCCTGGTTCGGCGTCGTTGTGATTGCAAGCTTGCCGCCCTTGAAGATCAGCCAGCCCCAGCCACTGCCGAACTGCTTTGCGGTGGTTTCGTTGAAAGTTTTCTTGAACGTCTCGAAGTCGCCGAAGTCGGCCTTGATCTGCTCGGCGATATTACCCGTGGGCTCGCCACCGCCGCCCGGCTTCATGATCTCCCAGAACATGGTGTGGTTTACATGGCCGCCACCGCTGTTGCGAACGACTGCACGCACATCTTCAGGAATGGCCTCCAGATTCTTCAGCAAATCTTCCGGCGTTTTCGCGCCCAGTTCTGCGTGCTTCTCTACGGCGCCGTTCAGGTTTGTGACATAGGTTGCATGATGCTTGTCGTGGTGCAGCTTCATGGTCGCTTCGTCAATGTGCGGCTCAAGTGCGTTGTAATCGTAGGGCAGTGCTGGAAGTTCAAAGGGCACGGTAAGTCTCCTCTTGCTGGGATCCGAAAGGTTTCCGGTACGTTGCGCAGCGTGTGCGCGCCGGTGGTTGGATGCTGCAGGACAGCGCGCAGATGCGCTCTGCTGACGATTGCACTGGGATGCCGCCTGTAAGCACGCTTGCTAATTCTGACAGGCTTGCCATGCGGACTACCAATTCGCTTCCACGCCTGACGCATCGTAGAGTGTAATGGTCCTAGTATGAATGCATTGACAGCAGCCTACCGATGGCTGAACGACCAGGGACCGGCC
>CAXUEW010000078.1:0-997 GCA_964250115.1 uncultured Terriglobus sp. | reverse complement strand
GACCGGCCTTTGGCGCGCCTGGCCTTGAAGCGCGCTGGACTTCCAGCAAAAAGAATGCCGTCTGCACAGCGTATGCAGCCAGCAGCCGCGTCTGGTTCACCGTTTCGCATGGCACGCTGAACGAGATCTACTACCCCACGATCGACCGTCCGCAGACGCGCGACATGGAGCTGATCTTCACCGATGGCGAAACCTTCGTCCACGAGGAGAAGCGCGACTTCGAGTTCGACTTCCAATACATCGACCCGGATTCGCTCGCGGTACGCGTCGTAGCCAGCGATCCGGCGGACGATACACCGTCACCAAGGAATTTGTCAGCGATCCGCACCATCCTGTCGTGCTGATGCATGTCAAGCTCGAGGGAGAGGAGTCGGTCTTGTCGCGGCTGAAGTGCTACGCCCTGCTGGCTCCACACCTGAACGGCGGCGGCGCGGGGAACTCTGCACGGTCGATTGAGGTGGCTGGCAGCCGGGCCATCCTGGCCTGGAAAGACAGTACTGCACTTTGCATGGGTGTGGACTGCGGCTTTACGCGGACTTCCTGCGGCTATGTGGGATATTCTGACGGCTACCAGGACCTGTCCAGCAACATGCACATGAGCTGGGAGTTCGGACAGGCGCTGGACGGCAACATTGCCGTTACGGGCGAAATCGACGTCGCCCGCCAGCGTGAATTCACGCTGGCCATTGCATTTGGTGACGGCTACCACGCAGCCCTCTCCGGCATGATGCAGTCGCTGTCCGTGCCGTTTTCGCTGCACCTGAAGCGCTTCATTGAGCAGTGGCACCGTGCCGCGTCCCCGGAACGCCTGGCTGCGGCTTCGCATGACGACGGTCGCCTCATGCGCATCAGCCACAACACCATCCTGGCGCACGAGGACAAGACCTACTCCGGAGCTTTCATTGCGTCGGCGTCGATCCCCTGGGGCAATGCAAAGGGAGACGACGACCTGGGCGGCTACCACCTGGTGTGGACGCGCGACATGGTGCAGTCTGCC
>CAXUEW010000077.1:10492-12430 GCA_964250115.1 uncultured Terriglobus sp. | reverse complement strand
AACAGGCCCATCAGTACATCCGGGACGTCACGGCCGTCCTTCCAATAGCGCAGACCGCCGGTCGCAAAAGCGCGAGTTGGACCCTTCACACCGGTGATGAAATGCGTCCCGGTGAACAGGTGCACGAACAGGTCGCCGGAAACGCCGGTGCCGTAGTCCTTGTACTTGCGCCACTGGAAGAAGCGTTCCGCGTCCCACGCATGCTTAGGGGCCGAGCCCTGGAAGCGCGGCCAGTCGCAGGTTTGTGTATTCGCGTCGGTGGGCACGGTGTACTCCCACGCACCCTGGGCGCTGTTGCGGTCCCAGTGCGCCTGCACCATGTTCAGCTTGCCGATGGCACCCTTGTCGAACAGTTCCTTCGCCTTCAGGTAGATGACCGACGACACGCGCTGCGAACCCACCTGCAGAATGCGGTTGTGCTTCTTTGCACCCTCGATCATCAGGGGTCCGTCGGCATACTCGTGGATCATGGGCTTTTCGCAATAAACGTCCTTGCCCGCTGCCATGGCGTCCAGCGAAATGGTGCGATGCCAGTGGTCGGGCGTACCGATCACGACCGCGTCGACGTCCTTGCGCGCCAGGATCTCCTTGTAGTCGCGTGTGGTGTCCACCGCGGTTCCAAAGATTTCTCTACAGTGCTGCAGCCTGCCGTCGTAGCAATCTGCCGCGGCCACCAGCTTGATGCCCGGGATGGTCAGGGCCGCGCGCGTGATGCTTTGGCCGCGGCCGCCCGCGCCGATCAGCGCGATGTTGATCTGGTCGTTCGGGCCGATCCGGCGTCCGGCCTCCTGAGCAAAGGTCGAAACCAGCGGGATCTGGGTGGCGGCAGCGGCAAGGCCGGCTGTTCTGAGAAAATTTCTGCGGTTCAGGCTCATGGAAGCTCCATAACAAAGTTGCCGCAATTCTAAGCGATGGCTTGCACGCCGCGCCTCAACTCTCCAGAATCACAGTGGCAATGGCCATGTCGCGGCTGTGAGAAAGGCTCAGGTGGATGGCCGAAACGCCCATGGCAGCGGCGCGTTCTGCGGCACGGCCATGCAGAATCAGCGTGGGCCGGCCGCCAGGCAGGTGCGTCACCTCAAGTTCGCGCCAACTGACACCCTTGGCGATACCGGTACCCAAGGCCTTGGCACCGGCTTCCTTTGCGGCGAAGCGGGCTGCGAGGCTTTCTGCCGCATTGCGCTGCTTGCGCCGGCAGTAAGCCACCTCTGCCGGGGTATAAACGCGCTGCAGAAAGCGATCACCGTAACGGTTCACGGCCTGCTGGATGCGGCCGATTTCAGTTAGGTCAGTGCCTGTTCCAACAATCAAAGCGGTGCCTTCTCCAACCAAAGCGGTGCCTTCTCGCACAAAGTTAAGTCGCTCTCATCCATCACGCTACCATTTGCGGAAAGGTTGGTTTGGGGTCGGCTGATAGTTGCAAAATAGGACATCAAATCTCTCCTCGTCGATGCCGATAATTGCAATGTGAACGACGACGACGAGACCCAAACCGAACTCCTACTGCAGAGCCACACTTACCTTGACCGTGTGGCGTTACTGCCTGAACTGGGTGCTGCAATCGATAGTGCAGGAGGCTGGATGCGCGACCGCAGGCAAATCTCCGCCATCGCCGTCGAGATGAGTTTCGAGGTGCAGCAGCAATCGTTGCCGGAAGTTTACGGCGCCCTTCTGGGCAGCGGCCTCGAGCTTTCCAGAGAAAGTCACCGGCTGCTGGCGGAGCGGTGCAACTGCTCCATGCACCTGCCCAGGCGGCGCGGCACCTCGTCGATCATGGCGCTGCACCTGGAGGTGCAGTTTCTTGCAGACCAGCAGGAGTTCGATGGGCCGCGCCTGTACACCTCGCGTTCGGCCTCGGCATAAATGCCGGGTTAGACTGGATGGGTCCATGCCGCCCATCATTGTCGCCCGCCAACTTGGCAAAACCTATCGCTCCGG
>CAXUEW010000077.1:0-10482 GCA_964250115.1 uncultured Terriglobus sp. | reverse complement strand
GCTCCGGCAAGATTGAAACCCACGCCCTGCGCGATGCCACCTTTACGGTAGACCGTGGCGAGTTCATCGCCATCGTAGGACCGTCCGGCTCAGGCAAGTCGACGCTGTTCTATCTCCTGGGCGGCCTGACGCGTGCCAGCGGTGGTTCCGTCACCATTGACGGTGTCGATTTCAGCAGCCTTTCTGACGCGGAACGGACGCGAAAACGGGGGGAAAAGATCGGTTTTGTCTTCCAGCGTTTTAACCTGCTGCCCACACTCACCGCACGCGGAAATATCGAACTGGCCCACAGCATCGCCGCCACCGGCAAGCCGCTGGACAACGTCTTCTTGACACGCCTGGCAGAGCTGCTGCGCATCGAAGGACGGCTGGATAACCGGCCCAATGAACTCTC
Source organism: uncultured Terriglobus sp. (assembly GCA_964250115.1). Classification (GTDB taxonomy): domain Bacteria; phylum Acidobacteriota; class Terriglobia; order Terriglobales; family Acidobacteriaceae; genus Terriglobus. The sequence goes on along the minus strand of CAXUEW010000077.1, from coordinate 10,088 downwards.
CGGCGGCGAACAGCAGCGCGTCGCCATTGCGCGCGCCCTGATCACCCGGCCCGCGATCATCCTGGCGGATGAACCCACAGGCAACCTGGACACGGAAAACTCCGACGCTGTGCTGGAAATGCTGCGCCACGCGGCAAAAGAGCTAGGTCAAACCGTGCTGATGATCACCCACAATCCAGAAGCCGCCGCGATTGCCGACCGCACCGTCTACGTCCGTGACGGCCGTCTGCATGAAGCGCCGCCGCCTCCGCGCGGACCGAAAAAAGCGCTCATCAGCAGCCTCCTGTCGGACTAGGAAGCTTACGGTCATTTTCGTGCCGACGACTTCCGCACGGTTGACCAGCATGGGTTCCAGGACATACTTTGGGAGCCGATAAACAGCCTTTAAAAGGCTGTTTACAAGCTTCGCCCAAATAGGCTCCCAAACATGCACAAAACCCCTCTTTACCTCTCCGTTTTCGCACTTTTCGCATGCAATTTGCACGGGCAAACGCCGCCGGTGACGGTTGCGCCGTCGGGCTCGACGGTTTCCGGCATCTCGGCCCCGGCCACGCCCCAGGGCGCACCCAGCAAGCCTGCCGACGTAGCAGGCATCCCGGTCAACTACGACGAAGCCGAGGTGGGCACCTACACGCTGCCCAGCCCCTTGGTAATGAGTGACGGCAAGGTCGTTCTGGATGCAAAGGCGTGGACCACGAAGCGCCGGCCCGAGATCGTGCGGATGTTTGAAACGCAACAATTTGGCATTGCTCCGGGCCGCCCCGCAGGCGAAAGCTTCGAGATTTTCGACAAGGGCACACCCGCGCTTGACGGCAAGGCACTGCGCAAGCAGGTCGTCATCTATCTGGACAAGGCAAAGACCGGTCCGCACATCAACCTGCTGGAGTACCTACCCGCCAAGCAGGCTGCCGACAACAAGCCCGTGCCCATGCTGCTGAGCATCAACTTCGGACCGCCGCAGAACGCCGTGAACGACCCCGGCATACGTCCCGTACAGGTCTGGGATCCAAAGTCTGAAACCCGCACGGACGCCCCCGGCCAATTCGGCGCGCTTGGCCGGATCGATGCGGCTGCCCTGCTGGATGCGGGTATCGGCGTGGCCACCTTCTATTACGGCGATGTGGAGCCGGACTACGAAGGCGGCGGTTCGCAGGGCGTTCGCGCAGCCTACCTGAAGGACGTGAACGCGCGGCCCGCCGATGCGTGGGGCTCCATCGCGGCATGGGCATGGGGCATGAGCCGCGTACAGGATTACTTTGAGACGGACAAGGCTGTGGACGCAAAGCGCGTCGCCATTCACGGCATCTCGCGGCTTGGAAAGACCGTCATGTGGGCAGGTGCGCACGACGAGCGCTTTGCCGCCGTGATCGCCAGTTGCTCCGGCGAAGGCGGCGCGGCGCTCAGCCATCGCAACTACGGCGAGACCGTCGCGCATCTGACCGCAAAGGGCCGGTATCCCTACTGGTTCGCGGCGAACTACGCGAAGTACGGCGGCTTCCCCGACCCTGCCCCAATGGACGCCAATCTGCTGGTTGCACTGATCGCGCCGCGACCATTGCTGCTGCAGACCGGCAACACGGACTTTTGGTCCGACCCGAAGGGCGAGTTCCTGTCAGCAGTTGCCGCAGGACCGGTGTACAAGCTACTCGGCAAGGAGGACCTTGGTACGACCACGATGCCCGAAGCAAAGCAGCCCATTCTGCACGACCTTTCGTATTCTATGCATGACGGCGGCCACGGCATGGTGGCTTTAGACTGGGCAGTCTATGTCGATTTTCTGAAGATGCATCTGCACCCTGAACGCTGAGGAAGCCGGGGCTGAAGCCCGACTAATCTAGCGAGATGTTTCAGTGGGCTAAAGCCCACTGCTTTCTCCGGGAGGATCGTGACATCAGCAGGGAGCCGTTTTCTTTCAGCAGCGCATGTTGTCATCCTGAGATCTCAATGCAAAACATGGTCGTCATCCTGAGCGCAGCGTAGTCGAAGGACCTGCTTTCCTTTCGGGCTGCATTGCCGCTCCAGGCAAACAGCAGGTCCTTCGGCTACGCACTTCGTGCTCCGCTCAGGATGACGAACCAGGGACTGCACTCCACTTTCGACCGACAGGGTGAACAAACTACTGCGTCAACGAATAGTGCACAGTAATTGTCGTATCTACTGCGATCGGCTGCCCATTCAGCAGGTACGGCTTGTAGGTCCATTCCTGCACGGCTTCAATCGCGGACGCTGAAAACATTTTGTCCGGCGAACTGATAACCGAGAGCTGCTCTACCTTGCCCGCTTCGCTAATGATGGCGTGCAGTAACACCTCGCCCTGCATCTTCTTTTCCTTTGCCTCAGCCGGATACACCGGTACTTTCTTCGTTAGATTGTTGCCGGCCATGACGTTGGAAGGAACCTTCAATGGATCGGCGGCGGTGTTGCCGAAGGTCATGGGCGGCGGCCCATCGTTGTGTGCCATCAGCCGCGTCCCATCGGCCATCTGCCGCTGGGCGGATCGCATCTGTTTCATCGCACGCTCCGCCTGCTGCCGTGCGTCCCGTGCGATCTCCGCCATGCGCGCCGCGTCCACGTGGCTGGCAGTTTCTATCTGCTGTTTCCACTCGGGTGAATCCATGCGCGCGCGGGCCGCGGCCAAAGCTGCCTCTTTCTGCTTTTCCGTGCGCTCCTTCCATTCGGGTGAGTTGAAGTAGGCCTTTTGCCTGGCGATATTCGCCTTCCACTCGGGCGAATCAAAATAAGCGCGCTGCTTTTCAATGTTCGCTTTCCACTCCGGCGAATTGAAGTAGGCACGCTGCTTTTCGATCTTTGCCTTCCACTCAGGGGACTGCAGGTACGCTTCCTGCTCCGGGGTCAGGTGTGACAGCGAGATGTCGATGTCCGGCACCTTCAAGCCTGAAAGCTGAGTCTGCAACTGAGAAAGGTCGACTTGGACCTCTAAGCCCCTGCTTGCGCTGTTTACGTTGGCCATCGCGCTTTCTGCTGCGGCGGCGATGCCGCGCGCCGTGGAGATTTTGCGGCGGTCTTCGTCATTGGTGGCTTGCTGTTCGGCCTTGTCCAGTTGGCGGCGGGCCTGGCGAAGCTGTTCGCGGGCGTGATCGCCGCTGAGTAAATGCGCCTCCGCGCCTTCCTGCGCGCTTGCAGCCGGCACTGCACCGGCGGATGCGGTGACCTGTTGACCCGTGCGCTCACCCGCGAGCGCAGGCCGCACCTGCAACATGCCTGCCGCCAGCACGGCGACCGTTCCCAGTGATACACAGGCTGCAATTCGCACGGCACGACGGCCCCGTGCTTCCGGTTGACGAGACTTCACAAGCATCTGCATACGTTCCTCCATGGCTCCACTTCGGTTGAACAACTCAAGTCCCGCGCCGAACAGGCCGTTGCTGAAAAAGCCGCGCGGGAAACTGCCGTGTTGCTGAAGACCTGTCCTCTCCGCGATGCGCAGCAGCGAACGGGCGTACGCCGAACGCGATCCCATCCTGGCTGCCGCTTCGGCATCGCAGGCAATCTCGCGCGTCTGCCGGATGCATCGCGACACCCACCAGGCTGCCGGATGGAACGCGACCGGCAGCAGCAGCAGCGAACAGGCGGCGTGCATCAGTGGGTCGTGTCGCCGCAGATGTGCCAGTTCGTGCAGCAGAACGGCGTTCCATTCGGTGGGCTCCATCTGCGCCAGGGAGCCTTCCGGCAGCAGCAGAACCGGCGCGAACACACCCGCGAGCGCCGGGCCGGCGATGTCGCTGCTCAGGCGCAACGATAGCGCGGGCAACTGCAGTTGCTCACAGTACAGGCGGAGGATGTCGTGGAATCCAACGGGAAGTGCAGCCGGTGAAGACCTGCGCACAAGCACCCGCATGCGCTTCCATGCGAGAGCTAACTGCAACAGGAAGCCTGCGGCAAGCAGCAGGTACGCACAAGCAAGAACACGCGCCCGGTGCTGCGAAATCGCAAAAGCGAACGGCTGCAATCCATCGCGCGAATTGATGTGACGGTGCAACAGGCGCTGCCATGCGGCTTCGCGTTGCAACGCCGGCAGTTGGCCCTCATAGTCAGCGGCATCGAACGAAATCGAAGCCGCCGCGGCATCGCGTTCTGCACGCCATGCCGCGTGCCGGCCTGCAACCGTGCTGAACAACGGCAGTGACACACACAGCACCAGCGTTCCCACCCAGAGCGCATACGCAACGCGTACATGCGGACGGCCGATGCGCACCGCGCACCACGCCGCAGCCGCAAGCAGAGGCACCTGCCATAGAGCGTGCAGCGCAAATGCGGCCAGCATCCCCTCGCACCATGCGATCGGGGCGGTCATACCTCCGCCTCGTTCGACTTGCGGCTTTCCTCTGCTGCCTGCAGCGCTTTACGCGCACGCTGGAGATCCGCCGCGGCTACGTGGCCGGAATCGACCATGGCCAGCAGCATGGCTTCCGCGGAGCCGCCGAACATGCGCTTCAACAGGTCGCCAATGGCCGACCCGGCGGCGCGTTCGCGCGATACTGCGGCCCGGTAGCGGTAGGCTCGGCCCTCTGCCACACGCTTCACCTTGCCCTTGCGCAACAGCACCTGAAGCATGGTGCCCACGGTGTTGTAGGCCAGATCGCCCTGCAACTGCGGCACCACTTCCGCCGCCGTACTTGGCCCGGCAGCCCACAACACTTGCATGATTTCCAACTCAAGCGGAGTTAGGCTTTCCCGGCTGGCCGGCTTTCCCGTGGATGGCGGCATTACGTCTCCTAAGAACTTAGGAGAGATCATGCGCCAGAGAATCGCAGCCTGTCAACTAAATATTTAGGAGAAGGGCTCTTATGTTTTTCTTAGGCGAATGTTCTCCTGAGACGCAGCGGCTATAGCCGCCGAGATAGAAAGCACAAAGCTCCGAGGCAGCGGCTAAAGCCGCTCAACGTAGCCACCTACATCTATCCCAGCGGCTAAGCCGCTCCAACAAAAGAATGCGTTTCTATCTCAGCGGCTGAAGCCGCTCATTGGCCAGGTGTGCGCTTAATAGCGCTACCAGAGCACGCCCTGCACGGGTTGTAACGGTTCCGGGAGCGACCGTTCGCCCAGTGCCTGACGAAGGTTGATCTCGATGGTGCGAGACATGGATGACAGCGGAATATCGTAGATGGTGTTGTCGAAGGGGTCTTCCAGGTCGCGGCCGATCTTGTCGAGTGCAAGGAAGATAAAACCCACCAGCGTGGAACCCATGGGCGTGAACCAGCCCATGTTGAGCACCAGGCCCAGCGGCAGCAGAAGGCAATACATCTTGGTGAAAAGCTGCGGGAAAAAGTCGTATTGCTTGGGCATGGGCGTGTTTTTGATGCGCTCCGAGCCACCCTGCAGGTCAGCGAGATCGTTCAGCGTGCTGTCCAGACCGGCCCACTGCAGGCTGTCGATCCAGTCCTTTTCAAGAGCTTTTCGGACCAGGTCACCCTGCCAGATCTGAATGGTGAACGGAATATTTTTCTGGCTTGAGAGTGCCACCAGATCGTCTTCCGTCAGCAGTCCATGCAATTCGTCCAAAGGTGGCTGCCCACGCAGTTGCTGCCGCAGGGCGTGGACCCAGGCAATCTGCAGCAGGACCATACGGCACTGCAGGGTTCGCACCTCTTCGCGATCGCTTTCCTTCTGCGGAGCGATGGAGGCAAGCACCTGCCGCGCCCAGGAGCGGGAATTATTGACGATGCCGCCCCAAAGGGTGCGCGCTTCCCACCAGCGACCGTAGCTGCTGTTGTTGCGGAAGGCCACTATCAAGCCGATGGCAGAACCGAACAAGGCCAGCGGCAGGTGCGGCAGGGCAATCCATTTCCAGCCTGCCACCTGGAACAGCAGCACAATGGCCGCGTCGTACAGGAATAACAGCAGGAGCGGCAGACCAACATAGGCAACCAGGCGGCGCAGTTGGGGCGCGTGGGGAACAATCATGCGGCAGTCCCCGCCTGCGCTGCCGTGTCGCGGACCGACACAAAGCGGCCTTCACCCTCATTGAACACGCGGACGTCACCAGCGCCGATGTCGTAGACCCAGCCGGATACGGTAAGTGCTCCACGAGCAATAGCACCGGCTACGGATGGGTGCGTCTGAAGGTGCTGCATCTGCAGCAGAACATTCTGCTCGGTTACGGTGTGCAGCGAAGGCTTGCCGTCATCCAGCGTCGACGCGACATCCCTTGCGGCATAGGCGTTGTGCAGCCAGTTTTTCACCGTGGGCAGGGCGTCCAGCTTGCCCGGTTCCGCCAACAGGCCCTTCATGGCTCCGCAATCGGAGTGGCCGCAGATGACCGCATGTTGCACGCCCAGCGCGTCCACGGCGTATTCAATGACTGCGCCAACACCCAGCGTATCGCCGTGGGGCGGAACCATGTTGCCGATATTGCGGGTGACGAAAATCTGGCCGGGGCCGCTTTGCGTCAGCGCTTCCGGATCGATGCGGGAATCGGAGCAGGTAATGAACAGCGTGTGCGGTTTTTGCGGGTTTTGTACTGCAAACTCGTACTCGGCCTGCCGCGCGGGATACACCTCGCGCTGAAATTGCAGGACGCCCTCTGTGAGCCGGGCAAGTGTTTCGTTCTGCTTCTCCGCCATTCTTTTCTCTCCTTGGTTGAAGTCACCATTGAATCTATACGCAACGCCGCGCGTCTCCCGGACTTAGGACGCTTGGTTTCCACCGATGCCTTTCATGTTAACGATCCTGCAAAAAGGCAGCAACATGCGGGGCTGTTTCTGGTTCTAAGCGTCTGACTGCCCTGGTTTCGGCCCGTTAGCGGTACGCGGCAAACTTTGGGCGCAGAAGGAGATGTACCGATGGCAGGCTCCAACCAGGCAACACCAGCGATCAACGACGCTGTCACAGTTCCCCAGGCGGCGCGGCGTTCGCTGGATCGCAGGCTATTTCTTACAGGTGCAGGCGTGGCAGGGGCTGTCGCCGTGGGCACGGCGCTGCTGGGCTGCAGCGATGCCACCCTGCCCTACGTGGACGCTGCCGGGCAGGCAGAGGTCGATGTGCTGAACTTCGCCCTGAATCTTGAATACCTGGAAGCGACGTTTTACAGCTACGTCGTCACCGGCAAGGACCTGGACAGCAGCGTGACCGGTGGCGGTCCCGCGCCGACCGGCACGCCTGCGCAGATCACATTTCCGAATGCGCAGGTGAACGATCTGTTCGCCGCGATCCTGTTCGACGAGTTTTCACACGTCGTGGCGCTCCGCACCGCGCTGGGTCAACTGGCGATACCGCGGCCCCAGATTAACCTTGCCGCGCTGGCAGCGATCTCAGCCGCGAATTACCTCCAGGTGGCCCGTCTGTTTGAGGATGTCGGCGTCACAGCGTACACCGGTGCCGCGTCCAGCCTGTCCGGCAACAACGTCACGGCAGCAGCGCAGATTCTGGCCGTAGAAGGCTTTCACACCGGCGCTCTGCGCCTGCTGGCGATTCAACTGGGAGCAGCCTATCCCGCCAGCCTCGCCGGGTACGTGCCGGCAGATGGCTACGACGTAAAGCCGGCAGACCCGGGCACGGTCGCCCTGGCGCAGGCCGGACCTACCACGGCAAACGGCGGCTTTTTCGCCACGGCTGCCAACGGAACCGTCGGACAGAACAACACCTATGTGGGCTTTGCCTACAAGCGGACGGCATCGCAGGTATTGTCGATTGTGTACGGCAATACCGCGACAGGTACATCAAAAGGCGGCTTCTTCCCGAACGGCTTCAATGGCAACATCAAAACCGTCTGATGGCAAGGGCAGTCATGGCTTCTTACCTGTGAACGAAAGGTAAAGTTATTCCTGTGAGAGTGCTGTTCGTAGCGACATTTGCGGTTCTTGGTTCCCTTTCGTTGACCGGCTGCCGCACAGCGCCTGCCAATGCAGTTCCTTCGACCTCGGACAACCGTGAGCGGATCGACGACGCACGGCGCGATCTCAGCCGCATTCCGCCGCCCTCGAAGAACTTGTACATGGCCGTGAGCGATATCAACGAGTGGCAGAACCCGTCACTCACCGTGCAGGAAAAGATGATTACCCTGCACGTGCTGATGCCCGACAGCAATCCGTCCGACCTCGGCAAAGGAACCATGCTGCGGCCCGAAGCGGCACGTCGGCAGGTGCTGACCCTCGACCCGGCGAACCTTGCAGAAGCCCTGAACGCCATACCGAAAGAAGCGTGGCCTTACGGCCGGGTGGTGGCTATTGAAGAGGCGCATGACGCCCCCAAGTCCGCACAGCCACAACTGCGCCGCACGATTGAACAAGCCATTGACACCATGCAAAACATCGGCGTGGTCGCGGATGAGTGGAACAACAATAAGCCTGTCGGCGTTCGATAATCGAGAACACCGACAGGTAGGTCTTAGGCAGTTCCGGCCTTGAAGATAGATCTCGCTTTGCGGGAAGATTGCGGCTTCAGCCGCTGAGATAGCCGAAATCGATTTTGGGGAACTCGGCTTCAGCCGCTGTTCCGCCGGCATCTGTTGCTATCTCAGCGGCTGAAGCCGCAGACCTGATGTGCAGGCCGTAGGCCTGATGTGAGAAGCCATATCCGGTATGACTAGCTCTCGGTTTAAACGACAGCTTACCGGCCCGCCACTATCACATCCGAGTCGTTCACCGTCAGGCGCAGGTACTTGTGCGGATTGACGGCGACGTCGCGCATGCGGACCTCGTAGTGCACGTGTGCACCGGTCGAACGGCCGGTCATGCCGACGTAGCCGATCACCTGTCCGCGCACGACCTGATCACCCGCCGAAACGTGGAACCCTGACATGTGCGCGTAGATGGTCCGTACCCCACCACCGTGATCCAGGACGACTTCCTTGCCGTAGCCATTGCCGACGGCGGCGGAAATGACAACTCCGTCAGCCGTGGCACGGATGGCGGTACCGTAAGGCGCGGAGATATCGACACCCTTGTGGAACTCGCCCTCGCCACTGCTCAGCATGGGGTCTTCACGGGCTCCAAAGGGGGAAGAGATCGGCCCGATCACCGGCCAGAGTGACGGCAGGTTGCCAGTCGCCAGTTCCGATCCGAACCGGGGACCACCGAAGGGTGAGCCGAACATACTGCCCGTGATAGCGCGCGTCGCGGAACCATCGAAAGCCTTGTTCCGCAGCGCGTAAAAGTCAGAAACGGATTTGTAGTACGTCGCATTGGTAAAGCTCGCGTCAGTGGCGGCAGTGTCGACGATCTGCGAACCCGGCTGCACACCCGCCGACTTCGACCGGTGAAAGCTCTTGCCCAGGAACTGGACGCTGCCCTGCGCGCCATCGGCGATGCCGCGTGCAGTCAGCCCGTACAGCGCGGAGACCTCACTGGCCAGCGCTCCAAGGGAGGCAGCCTGCACTTCTTTCTCGTGCTCGCGCTTTTCCAGCCGGAGGTAATCGCCCCGCAGCGTTTCGTGCTCACGCCGCAACTGGTTGAACCGCTCTGTTTTTAGCAGCATGCGCGAGTACGACCCGGCCAGCCCAGCCACCGTGAACAAACCGATCAGCGCCGCAGCGGCAACCGCCCACGCGAAGTGCAGCGGCACCGGTAAGCGGCGCAGCGATCCGTCTTCCTCGCGGGAGACCAGCACAAGATAGAAGTTTTTCTTCAACGTGACCCCAAGCAATCATTCGCGAATGCGATTCGCAAAAGTTCATTCAGCGGATCGAAACGACACAAGGGTTAGTCTAACCCGCCCAGGAGCCAAGTCCCAACCAGCGGCTCGCAGTTTCTGTAAGAGTTGTGTCGCTGTAGGCGTTTCTTGTGTCGCTTGGCAACGCTGCCGGGCTGGCCATTTCTGTACGCTGGTTGTTATGGCGAACGGCGGCGAGCTCGCACTCATCCGGGAGATACGGGACCGCGCAGGCCGCGCGGGTGGCGCGTTGCGCCTGGGTATCGGCGACGATTGTGCCGTGCTGCGACCGCCGCGCGGCCATGACGTGCTGGTGACCACGGATTTTTCACTGGAGGGCGTCCACTTCCGCCGTGACTGGCACTCTGCTGCGTCAGTCGGCCACCGCTGCCTGGCTCGCGGTCTGAGTGACCTTGCTGCGATGGGTGCCAAGCCCATGACGGCCTTCCTCTCGCTGGCGCTGCCTGCGGACTTTACCC
>CAXUEW010000076.1:12008-12563 GCA_964250115.1 uncultured Terriglobus sp. | reverse complement strand
ACCTGCGCGAAGAAAACAGGGTGCAATCGTACCAATCGGAAATCGGCGACGCGCAGACCGGAATTTTGCGCATCAATCGCGCAGGCAAGGCCGGTTGGGCCCGCACCGATCACGAGCACGTCAAACGACCAATCCGTTTTCGTCTCACGCATACCATTATTGAACCACGCCGCGCCCGCGCGTGCAGTATGGCAACGACTTAGCTAATACTCCAAGCAACGCCAAATCAGGACGGGCATGCCTGCATCGTGCGTCTGCATGGGTGCATCCATCCTATGCGGCTCACATTCCGCCGCAAAGGATTGCCGATATGCCAGAGAGCAACACGATCCAGCATGTGAAGCACGCACAGACTGACCTTCCGGTTCATGATTTGATCCTTAGCCGTTGGAGCCCGCGCTCATTCTCGGATAAGCCTGTGTCCGATGCCGATCTTAAGACTGTTTTTACAGCAGCCGCATGGGCGGCATCCAGCTATAACGAGCAGCCCTGGCGCTTCCTGGTGGGCCGCAAAGGCGACGAGACCTATAAGAAGATCTTCGATTCGCTTGTGCC
>CAXUEW010000076.1:2965-11998 GCA_964250115.1 uncultured Terriglobus sp. | reverse complement strand
TGTGCCCATGAACCAGGCCTGGGCCGCCACGGCACCCGTGCTGTTTGCGACCTTTGGCAAGAAGACCTTCAGTCACAACGGTTCGCCAGACGCTTACGGCCTGCACGATACGGGGGCTGCGTGCGCCAATCTTTCCCTGCAGGCACAGGCGCTGGAACTGCACACGCATGGCATGGGCGGCTTCGACAAGGAAACCCTGCGCGCGTTCTTTGGCGTGCCCAGCGACTTTGAAGCGGGCGCGGTCTGGGCGCTGGGCTACCCCGGCGATCCGGACAACGTACCGGACAACTTCAAGAAGGACGAGAAAGCACCACGCACTCGCAAGGCTTTAGACGAGTTTGTCTTTAGCGGCTGGGACAAGCCGCTCGGATTCTAGGCCGTCTCTTTATGGCTGGAGCATGACGGCGGCTCAGAACTACGAAAGACTGGACTGGAGCGATTGCTGTTCCCCCTTGCCGTCATCCTGAGCGAAGCACGCAGTGCGGAGTCGAAGGACCTGCTGCTTTCAGAAGGAGCAATGCAGCCCGAAGGAAAGCAGGTCCTTCGACTCCGCTGCGCTACGCTCAGGATGACGAACTTTATAGCTATGTAGGTCGTCAGTCGGCAAAGCTATTGCAGGATCGGAACGCCGCCGAGGCTTTGACCGGCGGCAATCTTTGCCGACCACTCTGCAGGCCCGGTCGTGTGAACGCTGATGCCGTCAGCGCTGACGGCCACGGTCACGGGCATGTCGACAACTTCGAATTCGTAGATGGCCTCCATGCCAAGGTCTTCAAAGGCAAGCACGCGCGAAGCCTTAATCGCTTTCGAAACTAGATAGGCTGCGCCGCCAACCGCCATGAGGTAAACGGCGCCGTAGTCGCGTATGGCTTCGATGGCGGCGTCGCCACGCTCGCTTTTGCCGACCATGCCCAGCAGGTGCGTCTCTTCCAACATCTGCCGCGTGAACTTGTCCATGCGGGTGGCTGTGGTGGGACCGGCTGGTCCGACGACTTCCTCGCGGACGGGATCGACCGGGCCCACGTAGTAGATAAAGCGATTGGTAAAGTCGACCGGCAGCTTCTCGCCCCGGTTCAGCATGTCGGTCATGCGTTTGTGCGCGGCATCGCGGCCGGTGAGCAGCTTGCCGTTCAGCAGGACGACTTCGCCTGCCTTCCACGCGGCCACATCGGTACGTGTGACCGTATCCAGGTTTACGCGGCGAGCGTTCAGAGGGTTGTAGGTCAACTCCGGCCAGTCAGCTAACGATGGAGCTTCAAGCACGGCAGGACCGCTGCCATCCAGATGGAAGTGCGCATGTCGTGTGGCGGCACAGTTCGGGATCATGGCTACAGGCAGGTTTGCCGCATGCGTGGGTGCGTCGAAGATTTTTACGTCCAGGACAGTGGTCAAGCCGCCCAGCCCCTGCGCCCCAATGCCAAGCGCGTTCACCTTGCGGTAGAGCTCGATACGTAGCTCTTCAATCTTGTTCGCAGGTCCACGTGCGATGAGCTCCTGCATGTCGATGGGGTCCATCAGGCTTTGCTTGGCCAGAAGCATGGCCTTCTCTGCCGTGCCGCCGATGCCGATGCCCAGCATGCCCGGCGGGCACCAACCCGCGCCCATCTGCGGCACCATTTTCATGACCCAATCGACGACCGAGTCGGATGGATTCAGCATCGCGAACTTTGATTTGGCCTCGCTGCCGCCGCCTTTGGCCGCCACTGTTATGTCCACGCCGTCACCGGTGACCAGTTCCGTCACCACGCATGCAGGCGTGTTGTCTTTGGTGTTGCGGCGGCTGAAGGCAGGGTCGGCAAGCACGCTGGCGCGAAGTCGGTTGTCGGAGTTGTTGTAGGCGCGGCGCACGCCTTCATCGCACATGCCCTGCAGGTCCATGGTGGCGTCGGCAAAGTGCACGCCCAGGCCGATCTTCAGGAAGATGGTGACGATGCCGGTGTCCTGGCAGATGGGCCGGTGGCCCTCCGCACACATGCGGCTGTTGATCAGAATCTGCGCGATGGCGTCTTTCGCCGCGTGGGATTCTTCAAGCTCATACGCACGCGCCAGGTTGCGGATGTAATCGGCCGGGTGGTAGTAGCTGATGTACTGCAGCGCGTCCGCCACGCTGGTGATGAAGTCTTCCTGCCTGATTTGTGTCATTGCGGTACCTATTCCGTCGGCACGGGCTCTTGCAGATGCTCGCCGTAAACCGGATCGTTCTGCAGGCGCATCTCCGGCCTGTCTTCGAACAGTGTGGAATGCTTCAAGCCACTCTTATCAGCGCGGAATTTCAGTCCAGTCCTCAGAACTCCAAGCCCGTAGGTAACGCTTCGTTGAAAGTTAATGGATGAAGCCTCAGGAAAGTATTTTGTAGGGCATGAGATTTCACCGGCGCGGAAGCCAAACCGCACCGCCTGGGCAATCATTTCGTTATCAAAGACAAAATCGTCCGAGCAGGCCAACAGCGGCAGGCGTTCCAGTACCTGACGAGTCCACGCGCGATAGCCGGTGTGGTACTCCGACAGCTTTTGAGAAAGCAGCAGGTTCTCAGCAAACGTCAGCGCACGATTTGCGATGTATTTATACAGCGGCATGCCACCCACCAGTGCTCCCTTGCCCAGGATGCGCGATGCAAGGACGAAGTCGAATTCGTCATAGGCCAGCATGGCAGACATCGCCGTCACCAGTCGCGGCGTGTACTGGTAATCAGGGTGCAGCATTACGACGATGTCCGCTCCCCTTGCCAGGGCCACGCTGTAGCAGGTCTTCTGATTTCCGCCGTAGCCGCGATTTTTCGGATGTACAACCGTAGTCAGTCCAAGTTCGCGGGAAAGCGATGCCGTGGAATCCTTGCTGCCGTCGTCCGTTAGGATGATGTCGTCCACGACATCGTGAGGAATTTCGTCATACGTTTGCTTAAGGGTTTTTGCCGCGTTGTAAGCGGGCAACACGACCGCAATCCTACGCCCGTTCAACATGATTTCATTCCGCTCCTGCGTCGATCACTGGCTACGGTGTCGACAGCTTTCGATCAGTGTTTCACAAGCTCCACGTAGCGGCCCTCTTCGGGATAAATAGGGATGCGGACATGTGTTCCCGGCTGAGCTTGCTCAAACTCTCTCGCATGCGTGGGAAAGTCATAATTCTTAAAGTTCGTGTAAGGCCATGACGCAACAATCCCCAGGCATGTAAGCAGCATGACAACTGTGCCCATGCGTTGCATCCAGGCAGAGGCCGCTTTCCTTGCGCACCAGGCACATCCCCACAGAAAGGCAAGACCAGGCAGGAACCAGTAGCGGCAAATCGGGTCGTCGATCAGCAGGTCCCACAGCGGCTTCGGTCCGTAGATCAACGGGGCATGCAGCGCAACCGCGAGCATCAGGCCGGAGTAAAGAGTTAAAAGCCGCAGCGGGACAGGCGCGAAACGCATGCAATACACAGTGACAGCCGTACCGGCAACCAGGCCCAATAAAGTTGCCACCACATGCATGTGAATGAACTGGTGGTGACCGCCGCTGACAGAGCCGACAAATACTTCAGCGCCCAGAATATGCAGGAAGCGCTTCAGAGTTGCTCCCAGGTAGGCATGGTAACGGGCGGGACCGCGGAGTAACTCATACACCTGTGCCGAAGACCCCACCGTAAGACACACCGCCTGAATCACAGCCCATGTCTTTGGCCGTTTGTAGATCCAGAGCAGCACCAGCAGCGGCACCAGCAGAATGCCAAACGGACCACAAAAGCCAGCCAGCAAAAAGAATGCAGCGCCCAGAACCTTACCGGCGTTTGTTCTCGGTGGCTCTGCAAATGCAAGCAGAAGAAGCACGAGCGCCAAGTGCCACTGCGAGTTCGTCAGCACCACATGAATTTCATTGCCATTCGGAAACAAAGCATACAGGCCAGCGAACATGCACCGGACCGAGAGTGGCGACCAGTTTCGGCAGCGAGCGGACAACAGGATGGGAACTGGAAGTATCTGGAGGAGGAGGCCAAGGACTGCATCTACAAGCGGCGCCAGGTGAAAAGGAACGATCAATGCCAGGCCGGTCAGCAATCGCTGTAAAGTGTTGAGGTAACCGGCCTCCGGAAGCGTCAGGGAATGCAGCCAACCGCCGCTGTACGCCTGCACAAACCAGACCTGTGCGTCTTCTGCGTAGAAGTTTGGATGGATGAAAAGGCCCAGTCGCCGCGTGGGTAAGATGGCAAACAAAAGAAGGAACAGCAGAAACTGAATACGGACCGGGACGGCCTCTCGCAAATCGATCGCATCTGCAAAGTCTAAAAGCCGTTGCCTGCCTGCGTTTACCCTTTCGCTGAGGCCCTGATCCATGTGAGCGAAGTATAACCGAGCGTGGTCAGCAGCCGCTCTGACTTGTCACGCCGTCCTACTCGATCTTCAGGTTGCGCGTGATGTCGTCCCGCGTCTCGAACGAGGTGACAGACTTTGGAGGGCTCTTTTTGTCCTGCGCGGTGGCCCACACCTCATACTCGACCGTGCGGGAAAGCTGCACAAAGCGGAATGTGCCCGTTTCGTCGGCAGTCATGCTGCGAACCTTCTTGGAGCGGTCGTCCTTCAGGTACACGGTGGCGCCTTTGATGGGTGCTCCGTCCTTGTCCTGCACCACGCCCTGCAGCACACGTTGCGCGGGTGGTCTGGGCGTGTTGTTGCTGCTGCCGCCCAGCCCGCTCAGGTTCAACTTGGTTTCGGGACCGCCGTTGCCGTTGGGGCCGGTGACGCCCTGCGCCTGCGAGGGTGCGCAGAAGGCCGCGGATGCTGCGAAGACTACGCCCGCGGCAAGCGCCAGGCGTACGTTTCTAAAAGGCTGAATGCGTGTTGAATCCGACATAGGAGCGATTGTAACGCGCAAGGGTTGGGTTTGGCTGCCCGTTTCGTCCATCCTAAAGGTAGAGGTAAGGCCATGCAGAACACGCGGCGCGAGAAGGATTCCCTGGGGTTTGTCGATGTTCCATCTGGTGCGCTCTATGGCGCGCAGACTGCGCGGGCAGTCGAGAACTTCCCCATCAGCGGCTTGCGTGCCAGTCCCTTTTTGATCGAGGCCGTGGCCATGTTGAAGCTGGCTGCCGCGCGTGCCAATGGTGACCTTGGCCTCATCACAAGCGACCAGTCGCGGGCCATTTACCAGGCAGCGGAAGAGGTCATTCAAGGCGGCCACGCAGAGCAGTTCGTCGTGGACGTGTTCCAGGCGGGCGCAGGCGTCTCGTTCCACATGAATGCGAATGAGGTACTGGCCAACCGGGCGGAGCAAATTCTCGGCGGCAAGCCGGGTAGCTACAAGCTGGTGCACCCGAACGACCATGTCAATTACGGGCAGAGTACCAATGACGTCTTTCCCACGGCCATGCGGCTGGCTTCCCTGCTGGCCTTGCGTGCACTCTACCCGGTGCTCCACTCGCTTGCGGAAGGTCTGGATTCCAAAGCGCAGGAGTTCGACGGCATCCTCAAAGCCGGTCGCACCCACATGCAGGACGCGGTGCCGATCCGTTTGGGGCAAGAGTTCGCTGCCTACGCGGTGGCAATAAGACGGGCGCACACCGGCCTGGAAACTGCGGCAGCTACCCTGTGCGAACTTGGGCTTGGCGGATCGGCGGTGGGGACCGGCATCAACACGCATCCTGAATATCGCTTTCTCGCCATCCGCTACCTGGCAGAGCTAAGCCAGGAGCCGCTTACCCCGGCCGAGGACATGCGCTATGCCATGCAATCCTGCGCGCCGATGGCTGCGGTGTCCGGGGCGCTGCGCACGCTGGCACTGGAAGTCATTCGTATCTCGAACGATCTGCGGCTGCTGTCTTCCGGGCCGAACACGGGCTTTCGCGAGATTGATCTGCCGGGCCTGCAGCCGGGGTCGTCCATCATGCCGGGCAAGGTGAACCCTGTGCTGCCAGAGCTTGCGGCCATGGTCGGCTTTCAGGTAGTTGGCAACGACGCGGCTGTGGCCATGGCCGTCCAGGCCGGGCAGCTTGAGTTGAACGTGATGATGCCGACCATGGCGCACAATGTACTGCAATCCATCACCATTCTGACGAACGCTCTGCGCGAACTGGACTATCGTTGCATTCGGGGCATCACGGCCAACGCGGATCGCTGCGCCTTCTACGCGCAATCGACCGTTTCGCTGGCCACGGCTTTGAACCCGTATATCGGCTATGCGCGTGCCGCGCAGGTGGTGAAGGAATCGATTGCTAGCGGGCGATCCAACATCGAGATCGTCCGAGAAGAAAAGCTACTGACGGACGAGCAGATCGACACGATCCTAGACGCACGGGCCATGACCGAGCCGCGCATGCCCGGCGGCAAGTAGGCTAACCACTTCGCCGAAGTACGCATCGGGAGAAAACAGCGGGCTTTAGCTCGCTGAATCAGCGATCTTATTCCTTTCTTCTCCTTCGTTCGCCTAAGGGCGAACGAAGGAGAAGAAAGAGATTAGAAGGAACGAGCTTTTTCCGTGGGCTGAAGCCCACGGCTTTCTCCATGGTGCTTTAGCTTGAAAAGCTTGCCACGCACCAGCTTCTACTTCTGACGGCCCAGCCGGTAGACCACGCCGAACTGCACGCCCAGATTGTTTTGTAGCGTCCCGCCGAAGGTCGTGCCCAGGTAGGTGGGCTGCACGCGAAACGCCAGGTTGTTGTAGATGTTGTAGTCGCCGATGAGATTGACTGCGAAAACCGGCTTGTAATTCGAATCGGGCCACATGCCCAGGTCTTCGGAGCGCAGGCCCTTGGCGTCACCACCGAACTTGCTGAGGGCTACGCCGCCGGTAGCAGACGCACTGATCGAGTACTTTTCCTTTGTGTAGAAGCGATACTGCGGACCCGCCATGAAGGTGTACTCGCTGATGTTCGGGCTGAAGACGTTGTTCTTCACGAACAGGTTCGGAATGTTTGCGCGACCGTACATGCCACGTACGTCCGCCACGATGGAAAGCTGCGGATTCAGAGCGTAGCCGCCGGTCATGAAGAAGTTGACCTGCGAAATTTTCTGAAGGTACTGGCCGGTGCGGAAACGCAGAAAGCCGCCACCGCCTGCGATCTCATAGCGATGCGAGTAGGTGTCCTGAATGTTGCGTTGGACACGCGCCTGGCGGTTCGCGCGGATGCGGCGGCTCACGCCACCCGGTGCAGGTGCGGTGGATGGCGCTGTTTGAGCGAAGAGGCCTGAAGTCAGAAGCAGCAGCGTGACCAGGGATAAAAGCGCGCGACGCGCCGGTACGGCGAAACGGAACATCAACCAATACTCCTCAAATGACCAGCACGCTTGCTACGTTGGAAGAAGCTGCATGGCGCGTAGGCGCACCACCCGGCTGGGCAGCGACACATCAACCATTAGAACACCGGCAAGCCGTGTGCGCAGGCAATTGGCGGCGGCAACCCGGACATGCAAAGCAGGCGATGGATGGCAAGAGGCTCGAAACCGGCGCGAGGCCGATCCAGCTCAGGGCATAGAGGCGGCAGCTTTGGCAGGGTGCTGCTGGGGCTGGTGGCCGGTGTTGGTCTTACCCTGCTGGGGCTTGCCGCCTACTTTTACTTCGGCCATCCACCGGTCGCCGTGACGGACAAAGCGGCCATGTGGGAGCCGCTGCTGACGCCGGTTCCACTCAGAGCGCGGGCACGGTCCGAGGCGAAGCCAGCGCCCTTCCCTGCCAGTGAAGAAGTCTTCGAAAGTGCAGCGCACATCTATCGCGCGCAATGTTCGGAGTGCCACGGCACGCCGGGCCGCGAAGCCGCGCTGGGCCGGTCGATGCTTCCACGTGCGCAGCAATTCTTTACATCGCACGACCGGCGTGCCACCGCAGCGCAGGCGCCCGGCGAACTCTACTGGAAGACCGCCTTCGGCATACGGCGCAGCGGCATGCCTGCCTACAATCACACGTTGACGAACACGCAACTGTGGCAGCTAAGCCTGCTGCTGCACAGCGCGGGTGACCAGTTACCCGATCCGGTACTTGCGATCCTGACAGCAGGCGTGCCTCCTCTGCAGCCCACGATCGTGCAGCCTTAGCCCAAGCTACGCACATTTTCGGAAGGGCATGGCTTCAGCACCTGAGGTCTGCTTGCAACGCGCGCAGATTCGCCCCGGCGTGAGAAAGCGAACCTCGGCGGCTAAAGCCGATTTCCTGATGCCACGTTTTATGGCACAGCTAAAGCTGTGTCCTTCCGAAGCACTATCCAGAAAGCACAACACGCTGTCTCCACAGGCAGTTGTAGGTGGCAGCTTTGGGCTTTTATCCACTGTAGATTCTTCACAACGAACTATATGGTGCGCAGTCTCATGCATTCGAGCGGGTCTATCTTACCGCAGCGTGTAGGTCAGCCCCGTGGATAGCGTGAAGCTGTTCTTCTGGTATCCGGCAATGGGGTTGTTGATGAAGCTGTCCGCGGCTGTGGTGTTGACGGCCAGACGGCGGAACAACGGAGCAACCACCGAGATGCTGCCGTTTGCCGCGTAGGCGTTCAGGTTGGTCCACGCAGGCACGATGGCGGCATTTTGCACCAGGGTGATCTTCAGCGGCAGGACGCGACGGTAGTTCTCAGAGAATGTGGAGCCGAAGAGGTTCTGGTTACTTGATCCGTTGCCGAAGAAGTGCTGCTTCTCGTAGTGTGCGTCGGCCTTGAGGTCAAGCTGATGTACCGCCGTGCTGAACGCCGTGTAGCCGACGCCGCCGCCATAGATCTGCTGCAGGTCGAGGCTTTGCGAGTAATTGTGATCGAATGCCGTTGTGGCGTAGAGGTAGAGATTCCGGCGCACGTACTCATCCCGCTCGGCGTCCGCGTGCAGGATACTGGTTTTCGCTTCGACATCGGTTGCCGTTCCAACGAGAAACCCCGGTGTGGTCAGCACGCCATAGTTCTCCTGGAAGTTCAGCACCGTCTTGTTGCGCGCGCGGAAGTAAGGCAGCGTGGGAATCTGCCGTGAAAGGGCGATGCCTCCGGTGACAGTGCCGCCATGAATGGTGGACTGGGCGAAGGTGGTGCCGAGGTTCACCGTGCCGTTCCATCCGTCCAACGGGCCTGGCCTGTGCGCCAGTTCAC
>CAXUEW010000076.1:2305-2955 GCA_964250115.1 uncultured Terriglobus sp. | reverse complement strand
ACGGTTGAAGGTGGCTGCATCCACGATGTAGGCTACGTCACCCACCGGCACAACGGAACCGGTTCCACCTTCGTTCGTCAAGACCGCAACCGACGAGTCGCTCAGCACGATCTTTCCCGGTTCCACCTTGCGCGACACGGCGACGGGCGAGCCATGTTTGAGGACCGCGAAGGCACCCTGTGTGCGCAGCTCCCTGACCTTTGCGAACGGGACGGTAATCTCGCCCGCCATGTCGCTCTTGAAGACAACCGAGCCACCCGCGCTACGCTCGAGCTTGCCGCTTAATTGATCACCATTGGTGAAGATCAGAACGTCCTGCGTTGGAGTATCGGTTCCTCCCGCCTGGGCCATGACGGGCATCGCCAAACCGGCGAGAAGAGCTATGACCAGCACATTTAGGAACACGTGGCGTGACGTTAGGTGCCGGAGAGTACGAGGGAGAAAAAGCATGCCGTTAGCATAAAGGGGATGTAAAGCGTGTCCCTATGCAGATCGTTCTCGCTAATCTTCTGGCTCAGTTCCCTCGCGTGCTTCCCGGCATTCCCCTGCCGCCACCTGCCAGAATCTCCGCAGTCTTCTTTCATTTCTTTGAGATTGCCGCGATCTCGCTGGGATCGCTTGGCGGCGTGCTGGCTTTGCGCCGACAGCGT
>CAXUEW010000076.1:0-2295 GCA_964250115.1 uncultured Terriglobus sp. | reverse complement strand
GATCAGCGGCGTGGGCGGCGGCATGGTTCGTGACGTTCTGCTTGGCGATGGGCCTCCACTGGCACTGCAGCACCCGTCGTACCTGGCGTATGCCTTATGCGGCGCGGCCAGTGGAATTGTGTTCGGCCAAAGTGTCGGGCCGCGCATGCTTG
Source organism: uncultured Terriglobus sp. (assembly GCA_964250115.1). Lineage (GTDB taxonomy): Bacteria > Acidobacteriota > Terriglobia > Terriglobales > Acidobacteriaceae > Terriglobus. Next base: position 2,143 of record CAXUEW010000076.1, on the reverse strand, counting down.
CGGTGATGAGCATCGTGGATGCGCTCGCCCTGGGCTTGTTTACCGTGGCCGGCAGCACGCGTGCCATGAGCTTCGGGCTGGGATTCCTGCCCTGCCTTGTGCTTGGCGTTACTACTGCTGTCGGCGGGGGCGCACTGCGCGATCTGTTCAGCGGCCAGGCACCTGCAACCTTTAAGGAAGGCGAGTTGTACGCGCTGGTGGCAACCCTGGCCGCAGCGATCTTTCTCGCCGTCCAGCGGCTTGGTGTACCGGCCAACCGCGCCGCGGTGATCGGCACGGTGGTGGGCTTCGGACTTCGCCTGCTTGCCATCCGCTTTGGCTGGCGGACCCGCGCCGTGGGCATGCTTCGATAAATTACTTCAGCGCTAACTTACATAAATACAAAGCGGCGAACTTAGGCTGTTTACCACAGACCACCGCAGGTCATCAGCGAAAACAAAAAAGTTACCTTACAACTTCCTAACTATAGTCTTGCAAATCGTTTGTTCATGCGCTTACTATTCGCTTCGGCACGGCCAGATCAAGTAGCAATCTGTATCCGTCCCCACGGCATTTTTGCCGTGAGCCGCATGTGTGGAAGGAAACACAGCGGTAGTTCCTTGGAGAGTATTCAGATGTCGTGGTACGCCTACTGCATCGCTGAAAGAGCTTCCTTCCCAGAGCTCCTTCGCCATCGTCGCCCCATGCCGTTGATGGGTGTTTCCGGACTCTTTGGTAATCAAACCTTTGTTTTCCCCGCCAGTGACTTAGCTGTTGTGGTCTCAGAGCATAACTCTGACGATGACACACGGATTGACCAGCAGGCGCAGCGCGATCATGCGCGCGTTATCGCTGAGTGCTTCCAGCATTCCACCGTACTTCCTTTCCGCTTTGGTACCCACTTTGAGGACGACGACGCCCTGCGCCGCTCGGTTCGATCCAATCACCGGCACTTCATCCACAACGTGGAGCGGTTGCGCGGCAAAGCGGAAATGCACCTGAAAGTGCTCATGGACGACAGTTGCCCTGAGGACCGAAAAATTCTTGCCGGTGTGGGCAAGGAGTACCTCTCGAGCCTGCGCGAAAACGCCAGCGCCCAGCGTGACCGCCAGTCCAAGGCGCGCGCGTTGTCGCTGCAGATGCACCGCATGTTCCTCCCCGACGCAGAAGAGATTACCTGCAAGCGCGCCGGCGAAGGCAAGATGCTGCTGGACATAGCCCACTTAGTGGATAAGAAAGCTGTCGAACGCTACCAGAACAAGTATTCATCCGCGACCGAGTCACTGAAAGACTGCCGTATGCAGCTTTCGGGTCCCTGGCCGCCTTACCACTTTGTGCACCGGCAACAGGCGGCGCACCACTCAGCCAACTAAGGTTGGCTCCTTGTCAACAGAAAGGCCCACTCTCACGAGTGGGCCTTTCTGTTATCTGTCGGCGGAGCTTCGCCATCATACTCTTGGTTCTGTTGCCACCTTTGTATGCCGGTTCAGCACAGAAGTTTTTCGTTGCCGCGCATTGACGCTGGCGTGGTCAATCTTCTTCCAGAACGCCACAAAATAATCCACAGCGGAAAGTATAGAAACAATTGTCATCCAGTAGATCGCCGTAACTGCGATGGCATGGACCGGCACAAAGAACCAACCCGAGCCACTGCGCCAACCGGGACCGATCCACCAGGCGTTCCAGCCATGATCGAGAATGGCTGCAACCACCGACACGATCTGGATCACGGTCTTCAGTTTGCCCAGGTCGCTGGCATCAATCGTGAAACCTTCATTCACCGCAATGGCGCGCAGGCCGGTCACCAGGAACTCGCGACCGATGACAAGCACTGCTATCCAGGGCGGAACGATGCCGGGGTTGAAGCTGATCAGGCAGATGTAACCTGCCGTAATCAGCAGCTTGTCCGCCAGCGGGTCCAACAGCATGCCCATGGTGGTGATCTGTCCACGGCGGCGCGCCAGGTAGCCGTCCAGCCCGTCCGTGATGGAGGCGGCGATGAACAGGGCGGATGCCATGATTTCCTGCTGGTGCCCGTGCAAAGGGAAACTGGCTGACAGCAGCCAGATGAGCAGCGGCACCGACGCTATGCGGCTCATCGTCATGGAATTGGGAAGATTCAAAAGGTTCCTGACCGCACTACGCCTGCACCTGCAACGCCTGT
>CAXUEW010000075.1:12333-12591 GCA_964250115.1 uncultured Terriglobus sp. | reverse complement strand
TTCTGACGGCATAAGGCGGATGGTAGCAGCTTGCGGACCACCGGCACTGCGCTGCGGGATGACAAACAAAAGTGCCTGCGGGATGGCAAACGGAAGTGCGTAAAGGATGACAAACGAAAGTGCGTAAAGGATGACAAACACAAACGACCGGATCAGTCACAACACGCGATACTCTGGGCTGGTATGGCGATCCTGCGCTCGTTTCTGACACTGCTGCTGGCCCAGTTCACGGGTGAGGCGCTGCACCGCGTTCTGCAC
>CAXUEW010000075.1:0-12323 GCA_964250115.1 uncultured Terriglobus sp. | reverse complement strand
TGATCGGCATGGCGCTGCTGGCAGTGACACTGCTGTGGCGTGGTGGCGAGCCGGACGCGGCGCTGGTGGAAACCTCGGACACGCTGCTGCGCTGGCTGGGCCTGCTGTTTGTGCCTGCCGGCGTGGGCGTGTTTACCTACGCGGGGATGATTCGGGCCGGGTTTGTACCCATTGTGGCGGCGCTTGTTCTGTCTACGCTGCTGACGTTCGCGGTGACCGGATGGGTCATGCAGGCGCTTCTTCGCAGGAGCAAGGTGAGCGCATGAGTGCCATGGCATCGCGCGGCTCACCGCTGTTTTTGATCACGCTTACACTCTGCGCCTATCTCGCGGGAACGTCGCTCAGCCGCCGCACACAATCTTCGCTGGCGAACCCGACGCTGATCGCCATCCTGATCGTGGGATTTGTGCTGCGGGTGATCAATCTGCCGTATGGCGCTTACTTCAACGGCGCGCAGTTTCTGCACTTCCTGCTTGGCCCGGCGACAGTTGCGCTGGCAATCCCTCTGGTGCGTTCGCTGGAGCACCTGCGGCGCGGTCTGCTGCCAACGCTAGCCGCCCTGGTTGCCGGGTCTGTTACCGGCGCTTTGAGTGCGTACGCCATCGTGCGGGTCTTTGGCGGCAACCAGCAACTGGCGCTGACCATGCTGCCCAAGTCGCTGACTACGCCCATTGCCATCGATGTGTCGCAAACCATCGGCGGCCTGCCTTCGCTGACGACGGTGTTTGCCATTGCGGCGGGCGTGCTGGTTGCGGTAACGCTGCCCTGGCTGATGAAGATGTGCCGGGTGAGTGATCCGGCCGCGGCGGGGCTGGCGGCTGGCACCGCGGGCAGCGGCATTGCGACGGCCCGGGTGGTGCCGATGGGTACGCTGCCGCTTGCGTTCGCCGGGGTTGCCATTGGCATGAACGGCCTGATGACTGCTGCCATTGCGCCTGTGCTGGCAAAATTGTTGCGGCATTTCTGGCATTAGTACGTCACAAGGTACTTGTCTATACGGCTTAGACAAAGCATCATCATGAGCAATGTCCCAACAGCCTAAACAGCGCAATACGCCGCGGCAGGTCCTTTTTGCCAGCCTGGTCGGTACCACGGTCGAGTTCTTCGACTTCTACATCTACGCCACTGCCGCAGTCATCGTGTTCCCGAAGCTGTTCTTTCCAAAGAGTGACCCGCGGTCGGCCACGCTGGCTTCGTTGGCAACGTTTGCCATCGCGTTCATTGCGCGGCCCATCGGGTCGGCGTTGTTCGGGCACTTTGGCGACCGCATTGGCCGCAAGACCACGCTGGTGCTGGCGCTTTCTACCATGGGCATGTCGACCGTAGCCATCGGCATGCTGCCGACGTACGCAAGTGCAGGCGTGATCGCTTCGATCCTGCTGGCCCTGTGCCGCTTTGGGCAGGGTATCGGCCTGGGTGGCGAGTGGGGTGGAGCCGTGTTGCTGGCCACGGAGAACGCGCCGCCGGGCAAACGCGCCTGGTACGGCATGTTTCCGCAGCTTGGCGCGCCCGTCGGCTTTTTTCTTTCGAGCAGCGTCTTTCTGCTGCTGTCGCGCGCGCTGACCAACGACCAGTTCTTCCGCTGGGGCTGGCGGCTGCCATTCCTGTCCAGCGGCGCGCTGGTGCTGGTGGGCCTGTGGGTGCGGCTGACCATTACGGAAACGCCGGTCTTCCAGTCGGCGCTGCAGCGCGGCGAAGCCGTCCGCATGCCGCTGGTGACAACGGTGACGAAGCACCTGCGTGCCGTGATCGCGGGCATCCTGGTGTGTCTGTCGACGTTCGTGCTTTTCTACCTGATGATCGTGTTCACGCTGTCGTGGGGCACCACGGCGCTGGGCTACAGCCGCAGTACGTTCCTGCTGATGCAGCTTGCCGGCGTCATCTTCTTCGCGATCATGATTCCAATTGCGGCGGTGCTGGCCGAACGCGGACGCAAGCGCGTCATGATCGGCATTACGGTTCTGATCGCGATTTTTGGATTGTTCCTGGCACCGATGTTTTCAGCCGGTCCGCGCGGCGCGCTGCTGATGCTGATCGTCGGCCTGTCGCTGATGGGCCTGACCTACGGACCGCTGGGCACGGTGCTGTCGGAGATGTTTCCCACCTCGGTGCGCTACACCGGCAGTTCACTCGCGTTCAGCATCGCAGGTATTGTGGGCGCGTCGCTTGCACCATACATCGCAACGTATCTGGCCAGCACGTACGGCCTGCAGTACGTGGGCTATTATCTCAGCGCGTCCGCCATGCTGACGCTGGTCGGGCTGCTGATGATTCGGGAGACGAAGGACGATGACATGGCTGTAGCTGCGGCACTGTAAACCCTGCAAGTTGTGAACCATATGTTCGTGTAAGTGATCTACGGTTAGACTCTCGTCACCCGCGTTCCCCCAGCGCAAGACCTTCGGGAGCGAAGCCTTCAACGTCAGAATCTATAGCCTACGCCAAAGGAGAGCACGGGGAACAACGAGGCATAACTCGCATTGTGCCGCTGGCGTTCGATAAATTTCTGCAGATCTTTCTGGAAATCCGGATCTTGCGTCACATCGTCGCAGTCTTGCGATCTGCTCGAATTCACCGAGCATGCCGTTCCCCTGAAACTGATGCTTACGTTTGGTTGACCAATGTAGTAAACGCCCAGGTCAACAGGGAACGACCAATGTTGATCGCGGGTCCGCGGTACCAGGTTGCCAAATCCGACCGAAATGCCGGGGGCTACCTTGCGGGTGTCGAAGTACGCTGTGCCGCGCAGCGGATCGATCGCAGTTGAAGTGTAGTCTTCATTGTTGAAACTTACGACCTCGCCTGGCGGAATCGTAACATCGCCAAGACCTCGCGTCATGATGCCGAAGCGAAGTTGGGGGCTCACATGGAAGCTGCTGCGCCTGAAAGGGAACAGGTCAAGACCCGCATGGCCGCCACCGAGCCGAAGATTCAAGTTAACAAGCGCGTTCTGTTCGATGAACTGGCCTGAGTAGCGCGCAAACTCTGCACCCACTCGAATATTGACACGCTCGCGTATCGCCTCGGCCACATCGACGCCAACGCCATTGATGCCTACGCTGACGCTCAGGCCGGGATGGTGCCACCAGTCATAGAGCGGTAACTGCGTGACGCGGCTACGAAATTTGCGGTCGTCCTGTGCTGCTTCAGTCAGCACTTCGGCGTCGCGAGCTGCGGTATCGGAAATGCTGCTACTGGTGGGTTCGTCGCGCAGCAATGCCGCGGAAAGAGCATCTGCCTGCGCCGGCAGCAGCGTGGAAAATAGGACAGTCGAGGCGAAGACGAAGGTGCAAGATAGCTGATGAATACGCAAAAGAGCCTCGCAGTGCTTGAATCAGTCGAGGAAGAAAGCCAGCAAGTGAAGCAGTAGTGCAGATGCTTTACGGGTGAAAGAAAGGGAGGTTGATGAGTTTCTAAAATCTGTTCGAGATGCGGCTATGGCACCCAGGCTGGAGGTTTCTCAACTCAGACAGGCGTCACAGGACCTGGAGCAAAATCTTCTCCGGATCCATTCTGTAACGTCATTCGTTGCGTCGCAGGTGACTCAACACTGCATGCTCGCCAGCCTTACAAAATGCCTATCGACCGCTCCCCTGGAAAGTCAAAGTTGTTTTTGCAGCTTAGCAGGGTCAGTGCTCTGAAACGGTTTCTGGCCGGTGATGTGGATGTCATGTCTCTAGCGCTCACCCTGCTGCCTGAAGAGTTGACGTTCCGTCAGGCCTGTCTCAGCGTTGGATGAAACCTGTGGAAGCCGGTCTTCTCCTGATACAGCTTCGCGAAGGCGAGCAGTCGAGCGTCATCGTAGAGCCGGCCCAGGAAGGTGATGCTAACCGGTGTGCCCGGTCCGCCCACGTTGCCGCGAGCGCCTTCGGACGTGTCCTGCGGCAAGGGAGCGTCCTTGCCGCGCAGGCCGTTGGGCAGGATGACTGCCGGGTGGCCGCTCAGGTTGGTTGCCGTCAATTGCGCGCCGCCGCTGGGCGTGACGATGATGTCGACCGTGCGGAAGAGCTCGGCCATCTTCTCGATCACCACGGAGCGCGCGCGCATGGCCTGCACGTAGTCCACGCCGCTGTACATGCGTGCGACGCGGAAGGTGTTGGGCCAGTCGAACGGAGCCTGCGCGGTCAGCAGTTTGTCGCGGCCGCTGCGAGTCAGTTCGTCGAAGGCTGCTGCCGCCTCTACGCTGAGCACCTTGCTGATGGAGCTGTAGGGCAGGTCCGGCAGCTTCACCGGGATCAGGTTGACGCCCATGCCGCGCAGCACGTCCAGCGTGGCGCGTTCGTAGCGGCTGTCATAGCGTTGGCGCTCGAAGGCTCGCTGGCGTTGCTCTGCAGACTCCTTGCGCTGGGCTTCTGTTCCAGGCTTTTCGGCGGAGGCGTCGGGTGTCCGCAGGACCGGCTCGGCGAAGGCGCTTTCGATGTACCCCACGCGTAAAGTTTTGACGTCGCTCGAGGGAAGCCAATCGAACGCGGCGTCCCGAACCGTCGCGTCCTTGCCGTCCGGCCCGTGGATGGCCTGCATGACCAGCGCGGCATCTTCCACGCTGCGGGTGATCGGTCCCAGCTTGTCCATGGACCAACTGAGCGCCATGGCTCCCGTACGTGGCACAAAGCCAAAGGTTGGCCGCAGACCGGTGACACCACAGCGCGTGCACGGCGATGAGATGGAGCCCAGCGTCTCCGATCCAATGGCGAAGCCGACGCACCCCGCGCTTACCGCTGAGGCTGGGCCCGCGGACGATCCGCTGGAGCCCTGCCTTAGATTCCACGGATTGCGCGTCCTGCCGCCAAACCATACATCGCCCTGTGCCAGCGCTCCCAGCGTCAGCTTGGCAATTAGCACGGCACCCGCCGCGTCCAGGCGCTGGACGACGGTGGCGTCCTCGTCGAACTGCTGGTGCTCCATGCCTCCGGCTCCCCACGTGGTCGGATAGCCCTTGACGCTGAGCAAATCCTTCGCACCCCATGGAATGCCGTGCAGCGGACCTCGATACTTGCCTGCGGCAATCTCGCGGTCAGCCTGCGCGGCCTGTGCCAGGGCGCGCTCTTCGGTCAGGTTGATGACGAACTTGAGTTGTGAATCGTAGCGCTTCAAGCGGCTTAGGCAAAGCTTCGTGAGATCAAGGCTTGTGAGGGCACGCTTCCTGACAAGCTCGCCCAGGTCACGTACCGTGCTGAACGCAAGCTGCTCTTCATTGCTGGCCGACACCACGACAGGTTCAGTGCTCAGCTGTTTTTTGCCGGATGTGCGGCCATACAAGGTACTGGCAAGATGCTGAAGCGGCGATGGCGCATTGCCGGGCGACCTGTGCCAGGCCGGTGCGGCGTCGAACACCATCGCGGGCGCAACCGAGTTCGGCAGGTGCATGTCGCGAATCGCCTGCAAGCCCGCACGCTGTTCGCGGACCCCGTCCAGCATCATTGTTTTCTGCTCGGTTGTTAACCTAAGCCCCGCGATGGCTGCCGCAGCATCCAGCATCTCCAGCGTGATGGCGGGGAAGCTACTCATAGCCGGTACAGCCGATGTTGCTGCGGCTCCACCCGATAATGACTGAGCGGAAACCGATTGCACTGCCAATGCGGCCAGCGCGCCGGGCAACAGTGTCTCTGCCAGGCCAGCCGAGGCGCAGCGCTGCAGAAAAGCTCGTCTGTCGATCATGGCTTTCACTGTATCGCGCTCCAGGTACCGGCGTTGCAGCAGGAGAGTGCAAACGTGCGCCTTCATGCAGTGCGCGGGCGTCTAAGTGGGTAGTTCATGAAACTTCTTCGATCCGTCGCTGCTGCTTTTCTCTTTCTGCCTCTTTATGCAATCGTAGCCGGTCAGGTGCCGCGTGCCCGGGCGGTCGCTGCTCGCAAAGCCGAGCCGCCCATGCAGATCGTGGGCTACTTTCCACAGTGGGGCATCTACAATCGCCGCTACGTGCCGCTGGACCTGATCCGGAGCGGTGCCATGCAGACCCTTACGCAGATCGACTATGCGCAGGGCAATATCAAGGATGATGCCTGCATTGTGGCCGATCCGCAGGCGGACCTGAACATTGCCTTCAAGGCGGAAGACTCCGTTGACGGCATGGCGGACGCCCCGGACAGCCTTTTACGAGGCAACTTCCACCAGTTGGCATTGTTGCGCAAACGCTATCCCAAGCTCCGCATCCTGATCTCGCTTGAGGGCCGGCGGGAGCTGTTTGAGCATGCGGCAAAGCCGGAAAATCGCGTCGCCTTCGTGCATTCCTGCGTGGCACGCTTTCTACAGGGTCACATCGCACCCGGCGTGGAAGCGCCGCATCTGTTCGATGGCATCGATGTGGATTGGGAGTATCCGGACGCGAACCATGCGGATGATTTCTACGCGCTAATGGAGGAGTTCCGGCGCCAGATGGATGCCCCGGAGGATGCCTTGCCAAAGTCTCGCCGCGCCGCCGTCTCGCAGCCGCGGTATACCTTGTCCATTGCCTCAGGCGCATCGCATAAAAGCATCGATCCCATAGATTGGGCACGAGTCGCGCGCAGCGTGGATCAGATTGGCGTGATGACCTACGACTTCCAGGGGCCGTGGAGCCATGACACCGGATTTGTTGCGCCACTGCGCTCAAACGATCCACGGACAGAGACGGTCGCATCGGTCATCGACGCATACATTGCGGCAGGCGTGCCGCCACGGCAACTGCTGATGGGGCTACCTTTCTATGCTTACCAATGGCACAACGTGAAGCCCGGCACGCAAAACGGGCTATATAGCAAGGGCGATCCGGTCCGCGGCAATCTTAATCAGTCCACGGCTACGGCATTGCTGGCTGCCTCAACCGAGGCGAAGCTGCTCCGCGACCCAGCTTCTCAGGCTCCATGGATCTACGATGGCGATAACTTTCTTACCTTTGAAGACGGGGCGTCGCTCCGGGCGAAGCGTGCTTTTGCACGCGAACGAGGACTGGGCGGCATGATGATCTGGGAGTTGAGCGGCGATACTGCCGACTCCGAGCTTTTGCGCTCGCTTCGTTCGACCAAGGGGAGTTGAAGGGCATACCGACCACGTTGCTGACTTTAGGCAGAAAAAAGGCTGCGCTCACAAGAGCGCAGCCTTTTCACGTAGAGAGCGAACTCCTCGTCTAGACAAGGCGCTGGCGGCGGCGCAGCATGGTCGTCGCGACGCCAACCAGGCCGCTGCCCAGCAGCACAAGGGAGCTTGGCTCCGGCGTCATTGCCACGGGTATAAAACCCGCTACGGTCGCAGTCTGGCTGTCCTGGAAGCTGATGTTGCCGGCGGCGTAATTCGTTGCGCTGGTCTGGATGATGAGGTAATCGGAACTGGTGCCGGGTATGATCATGTTTGCCCAGGTGCCGTTCTGCGTAAAGTTGAAGGAGATGGTACCGGTTGATGAGTCTTTGATTATCAGCGGCGCTACAGCACCGGCAATTGCCACATAGCCGACGTTGTAAGTGAAGCCGTTGCCGAAGGGACCGGCTGTCAATGTTTCGATGCCATCGGTGCTGCTGGAGCTATTCGAAACCTGAATCGCGAAGGTCAGGCAGTTGCCCACTGAGGAGCAAAGTGTGTTGGAACTGTCTTTGTACACAGATGTTGTGTACGACCCATTGAAGGTCGAAGCTGCTCCGGCCGGGGCCTGGGATGTAAAAGGGGTTGAGTTGATCACGGCCACATACTGCGTGGGCAAGGTAAGCACCGGGGCGGCGACTACAGTGCCGCCAGACGCGATGGGGGTGGCACTGGCAAGACAACAGGCAGCCAGTAGAAAAGACGAAACAGCAGAGAACCTGGAAAGAGATTTCACGTCACAACTCCGGGGAAAGTTGACCATCCATGTGCGCTGCCATGGATGAACTTTCGCGATCATAGCCGGAGGGCATGGACGGAACTGGTTCCGCAACTTGCCGACTGATATCACAAGGGCAAAATAACTCCCAAAAAGGAACTATTTTGCCCTGTGAGATGCAACCTTACTCAGCCTCAGGTGGCAGGCCGAGTAGGTGTTATGCCGTAAGTTTGCGGCGGCGCAGGATCGTTGTGGCGGTTCCGATCAAACCAGTGCCAAGCAGCAACAGTGAGCTGGGCTCAGGCGTGACCGCAACGGCAGGGATGTAGCCCGCAACGGTTGCAGTCTGATTGTCCTGGAAGCTCAGGTTTCCAGCCGCAAAGTTGGTAGCACTCGTCTGGATGATGAGAATGTTCGACGTCTTGCCGGGCGACACAAAATTTGTGGTATTTCCCGCCCCTGTGAAGTTGAATGAGATCGTGCCCGTCGCCGAATCATTGATGTAGAGGGGCGTGATGCCGCCGGCCACTGCAACATAGCCCACGTTGTAGGTGAAAAGACTGCTGAAAGGACCCGTGGTCGTTGTCTCAATACCGTCCAAGCTGCTGGCACTGTTGGTGACTTGAATTGCGAAAGTCAGGCAGTTGCCGACCGAGCCGCAAAGCGTGTTGGCGGAATCCTTATACACGGTTTCCGTATAGTTACCGGTAAAGGTGGAGCTTCCACCGGCCGGAAACTGCGACGCGAAAGCGACGTTATTGTATTGTGCGACCGTACCCGCATTGGTCGTGGTGACGGGCGCGGCGGACACGCTACCACCGGCAGCAATGGGTGTAGCGCTTGCAGCACCGCACACCGCGAGCAGAAGGGTACCGACTGAGAGAAGACGAGGAAAGTGATTCACTGAAACTCCTAAGATGGTGGTGTGCCACGACATTCTGTGACATCACCGGGGATATCCCAGATGATACCGAGAGCCCCTGAATTCTGAACTAAACAATTTGTTTGCGTCTTTGACTAGATAAAGAAATATACCGCCCTACGAAAAAGCTTCCCAAATAAGGAAGATCTTCCGCAAGGCGGCACTACAACCTCAAGCTGTTGTGCTTACACAGTCAACTTGCGACGGCGAAGCAGGGACGTTGCCGTACCGATGAGGCCAGTACCCAGCAGAACAAGGGAGCTTGGCTCAGGCGTCACGGCCGTGGTCGGAATAAAGCCGGCGACGGTTGCGGTCTGGTTATCCTGGAAGCTGACATTGCCCATCGTGTAGGCAGTTGCGCTGCTCTGGATAAGCAGGTAGGACGAGGCCTGACCAGGCATGATCAGGTTCGAGGTGTTACCTTGCCCGGTGAAGTTGAACGAGATGGTGCCGGTCGCCGAATCGTTGATGTAGAGGGGCGCAATACCGGCGTTCGCATTGTTGTAGCCCACATTGTAGGTAAATAGGCTGCTGAACGGACCCGTTGTTACGGTTTCGATGCCGTCACGGCTGCTGGCGCTGTTGTTCACCTGAATACCGAACGTCAGGCATTGGTTCGTAACGCCGCACAGGGTGTTGTTACCGTCACGGAAGACGGAAGCGGTATAGGTGCCGTTGAAGGTCGAGGTCTGGCCAGCGGGCGCCTGTGACGTAAAAGCGACGTTAGTGTAGGTAGCCAACACAGTCAAGACGTTGGGAGTAACCGAGCTAGCGGGAACGCTGCCGCCGGCAGCAATGGGGGTTGCACAGGCAACACTGCAAGCTGCTGCAGCAAGAGTGGTAACGGCAAACAGACGGGAGAAACGGTTCATGGGTAGAACTCCTGGGGATTTCGTTCCACCGCTTGTAATAGTGATATCGCGGGGGATACCACATCATCATAGCGATTGCACGCCGAAACCCTAGGAAAAAAATTGAAACGGTCCTTAGCAGGAAGGCAAAAGGTTTCTACTTCACGAACAAACTTCCAAAACGGAACGCTAGATGTCCAGATTTTTTACATCGAGCGCATTTTCCTCAATAAAGCGGCGGCGGCTTTCAACATCCTCTCCCATCAGGGTGGTGAAGATTTTGTCCGTTTCCACCAGATCTTCCAGGCGTACCTGCAGCAGCGTTCGGCGTTCCGGGTCCATGGTGGTCTCCCATAGCTGCTCCGCTGTCATCTCGCCAAGACCCTTGTACCGCTGTACCTGGTATTCCTTCTTGCCCTGCTCGATGACGTATTCGAACAGATCGCGTGGGGTCTTCTTCTCGACGGGGTCTTGCGCGGACTTGCCGGGTCGGCGGGCTCCCTTGGCTTCCGTTGCGGTGCCGGGGGCAGATGCGATGACATCAACAACGCCTTCGGTCTCGCTGACTTCCTCGGCTTCATCTGCGGCTGCGATCTCGGCCTTGCTGTCCTTGTTCCTGGGGGCGTAATCCACCAAGAAGGGCGGCTTCAGGTGCTCGCGGATCAGAGCGTACTTGGCCAGCATCTGGCGCATTTCAGGCGAGCTGACCGATGTGTAGTCGATCAGGCGGTGTGCACCCTGCGCATCCAGATATTCCAATGACCAGGTGCCATGTTCCTCGTCGCGGACAGGCTCGCCGACCTGCTTGAACTGAAACTCGGTTGCCATGCCTTTCAGTACTGCTGCCAGCGCCTGCAGCTTGTCAGGCGTTTCAAAATCGACACGTCTCGCCGGATCCTTACCTTCGCTTGCGAACAGGTCGGCAACTGCGGTGGTGACGCGTTCATTCCGGAAGCGCTTGTCCGCCTTGTCGAAGAAGCCTAGGTACTCGTTGAGAGACCCCATGAACTTGGTCAGTTCCTCGCCTTCAAGCGTCTGGTCCTTCTCGCGTCCGCCTTCGCCGTAGTGGACCACCATGCCGTCAGCGGCACGCTTCACCATGACTTTCACGAAGTCGCGGTCGTCCTTGATGTACTGCTCGAACTTGCCCTTCTTGATCTTGTAGAGCGGAGGCTGGGCTATATATACGTGGCCGCGCAGGATCAGCTGCTGCATGTGCCGGAAGAAGAAGGTCAGCAGCAGCGTCCGAATGTGCGATCCGTCGACGTCGGCATCCGTCATCAGGATCAGCTTGCCGTAGCGCAGCTTTTCGAGCGAGAAGTCGTCCTTGCCGATGCCGCAGCCCAGCGCCGTAATCATGGCGCGAATTTCCTCATGGCCCAGCATCTTGTCGTAGCGTGCCTTTTCCACGTTCAGGATTTTGCCCTTGAGCGGCAGAATGGCCTGGAAGCGGCGGTCGCGGCCCTGCTTGGCGGTGCCGCCTGCGGACTCACCCTCAACTAAATAGAGTTCGCAGCGGTCCGGCTGGCGCTCGGAACAGTCGGCCAGCTTGCCGGGCAGGCCCCCGCCATCCAGTGCACCCTTGCGGCGGGTCAGGTCACGGGCTTTGCGGGCGGCTTCGCGCGCGCGGGCCGCGTCAATGGCCTTGTTGATGATCTTTTTGGCGACCTGCGGATTTTGCTCAAAGAAGACTCCCAGGCGCTCGTTGACGAACGACTGCACCTGCCCGGAGATGTCGGAGTTCAGCTTGCCCTTGGTCTGGCCCTCGAACTGGGGCTGCGGCAGCTTGACGCTGATGACCGCGACCAGACCTTCGCGCACGTCGTCGCCGCTAAGGGCTTCTTTCACGTCCTTGAACAAGCCCAGGGATTGGCCAGCCGCGTTGATGGTACGGGTTAGGGAGGTGCGAAAGCCCGAAAGGTGGGTGCCGCCGTCCACCGTGTTGATATTGTTGGCGAAGCTGAAAACCGTCTCGGAGTACGCGTCGTTATATTGCAGCGCGATCTCCATCACCAGCTGGCCGCGTTCGGCCTCCATGTAAATGGGTTTCTCGTGCAGGACGACCTTGCCCTTATTAATGTGGCGGATGAACTCTTCGATGCCGCCCTTGTACTTGAAGCTCAGCGCCTTGACTTCACCCTTGGCGTCAGTCGAACGCTCGTCCGTCAGCGTGATCTCGATGCCCTTGTTCAGGAAGGCAAGCTGGCGCAGGCGACCGGCCAAAATGTCGAAGTTGTACTCATGCACGCTGAAGATCGACTTGTCGGGCAGGAAGTGGACCTTGGTGCCGCGGCGGCTGGTCGTGCCCACCTGGCGTACTTCGCTGATGGGATCGCCCTTGCTGTAGTCCTGCTGCCAGGTGTGGCCGTCGCGCCAGATTTCGACCTCGAACTCTTCGCTCAGCGCGTTGACGCAGCTGACGCCCACGCCGTGCAGGCCACCGGACACCTTGTAGCTGCTAGCGTCAAACTTACCGCCGGCATGCAGCTTGGTCAGCACCACCTGCACCGCAGGCATCTGTTCGCCGTTGCCAAGGTCCTTCATGTCGACAGGGATGCCTCGGCCGTCATCGGTCACGGTGATGGAGTTGTCCACGTGGATGATGCAGTCGATGCGAGTGGCATGACCGGCCAGCGCCTCGTCGACGGAGTTGTCCACGACTTCATACACCAGATGGTGCAGGCCCTGTTCGCCGGTCGAACCGATGTACATGGCTGGGCGCAGACGGACCGCCTCCAGCCCTTCCAGAATCTTGATGTTCGCGCTGGTATAGGAGGGC
>CAXUEW010000074.1:5312-12630 GCA_964250115.1 uncultured Terriglobus sp. | reverse complement strand
GGTGCTGCATAGTGTGCCGTGTCCAGTTCCAACTTTACGTACTTGGGGTCGCTTGCATCCATCACGCGATCCAGGTTTTCCGGCTTCTCAGTGAGCGATCCCATGTGATTGTGGAAGCCCAGCGGCACGCCCACGTCGGCGGTGCGCTTGCCCAGTTCTGTCAGCAGCGTGCCCAGCTGCTTGCATTGCTCAGGCGTGGCGGTGCGGCCGAACTTCGTTAGTTGGTCAAGAATCTGAAGGTACTCGCCGCCCGTGGCCTTCACAAACTTTGCGTTGTTTGTGTGCTCCAGCAGCTGCGGCTCGGCAGGCTTGTCAATGGAGATCTGCCCGCTGGACAGCGCGACGAAGGTCAGCTTTTGCGCTGCCATTAGCGCCTTCAACTCTTCCGGCTTGAAATCCGCGACGGCATTGGCGCGGAACTGAATGCCGCGAAAACCGGATGCGGCAACATCGTCTATGCACTGCCGCTCCGCATTGCCCCATGTAATGGCCGCGTAGCCGTAACGAACACCGCGCAACGGCGGCGCGGCAAACGCGAACGACGCCGGAAGTGTGCAGCTTGCAGCAGCGGCACCGGAAAGCGCCAGAAAGTCACGACGAGACAGCGTTGCACGCATCGGCTTACCCTCACCGTTAAGCATCCTACAGCACCTGTGCGATCTACCACTGTGGGCTGGCCAGCTCCATTCGCCACATGGGACCTCCCAGGTAAAGAAAGCCATAGAGCTTAAGGAACGTGGGTGCGTCACCGCCGGATACCCATGCCGTGAGATCCGGCGGTTGTTTGCCGATGAGTGGTGCAATTACGCCTGCAATCCCGCCAATGTCGAAGTGCAGACGGTACCTTGCGGCAGACCTTGTCAGCCCTTCGACGCGGTACTTGCCCACACCGTCCGGGTGAATTTCAATGCTTATCAACCGCGGCTTGGGAGTCGTCACCAGGTAGCCTATCTTCACCTCGGGATCGCCCTTTGGCATGTTCTGTAGCAGCATTGGCAAGATGCCGTTTGCAAGGTCGGCCGGCAGGTCCATGTGCTCGGTTTTGGTCTCGTCCCTGCCATCCTTGATCTCGTGATAGGTCACGTCACCTTTCACCATGTCGATCGTCACATCGGATGGTTTAGGGAATGATGGTCCTTTCTGTACATGGTGATCGCTCAGCAGGTGGAACACCGAAACCTGCGTGAAAGTCGTCGTATCGTCATCGATCGAGCCATCGCGAAAATGGATGGTTAGGCGTGACCGCCAGGCCTTTCCAACCGGCGTGTTCCACACGTCTGCGGTGCCCAGCAATTTGCCGTCATCTGACCGGACGGCCAGGTAGGCATGTACTTCGCCCTGGCTGTGTTTTACCTTGAGCGGTTCCGCCGCTGCAGTACCCATGAGTAAAAGCAGACCCGCACACGCACGAACCGTGGAAATTAAGATGAAGATTCTCCATTGCAGCAGAAAAGCCGCACGCCGTCAGAAGTTATACGCGTAACCCTAGTATGCGCCTCGGCTCGACGACATTCTCTGACACTGACAGATCTATTACCCGCTTTCCATGCCGCGCGCGTTGGCGTCTCCGCATTAAGATGGACAGGTATGCCATTTCCCCTGAAGAACTGCTCCATTTGTGGTGAAGAGTTTGAACTACGCCCAGACAAGCCCGGCTTTGCCAATCGCTGCCCGGAATGCACCGCCGACAAGCAGGAAGCCGCAGCCGCGACGAAGACCGGCATGAACGCGGACGAACGCAAATCGAAAAGTGAGATGGATGCGGCGCGCCGCGAGGCCATCCGCAACATGCTCTACCGCAAAGACAGCTAAAGCACACCGCAGCCTTTTCAGAGCCAAGTCACCGCTATGTTCTCAAAGTGGCGCGCCCACCCGTTTGGATATACGGTTCGATTCGCATAAATTCGTACCATGTCTTTGAAGCTCGCTTTGCCGTTTCCTTGCGTATCCGCGCTTGCACTTTCTGCCTGCACACTGTTCCCAGCAGCGGGTTACGCACAAATCGCCGGGGAACTGAAGGGACGCGTCGTGGATGCGTCAGGTGCGGTTGTAGTGGCCGCGCGGATTACGCTGACCCAGACAGCCACCGGCGTGCAGCAATCCGCCACGAGCACGGGCGATGGCATCTACGACTTTACGCAGCTTGTCTCCGGCAGCTACAGCCTGGAGGTTGCCGCGACCGGGTTCGCCGGCTACCAGCGCAACGGCGTTTCTGTGGCCACCGGCCAGACAGTCGGGCTTGACCTGCCGTTATCCGTAGCCGGCAACGATACCGTAACGGTCAACGCCGACGCCGTTCTGCTGCAATCACAGACCAGCAACATCCAGACAACCATTCCCGGCCCAACCATCCAGGCGCTGCCGCTGAACACGCGCAACTTCATCCAATTGGCGCAGCTTGCACCCGGCGTGGCACTGCCGCCCGGCACGCTGCTGCCGCGCATCAACGGCGGCCGTCCGCGCACGAATGAGTACCTGTTCGACGGCATCAGCGCGCTGCAACCCGAACCCGGCCAGGTGGCCTTCTTTCCCATCCTGGACAGCATCGCCGAGTTCACCATCGAAGCCAACGACGTGCCCGCGGAGTTTGGCCGCTTCAACGGTGGCGTGGTCAACGTGGCCACGCGCAGCGGCAGCAATGCGGTGCACGGCAGCGTATTCGAGTACTTCCGGAACGAGGCGCTGAACGCCCGCAACTATTTCGCCAGCAGCACCGCGCGCAAGCCCATGTACCGCCGCAACCTGTTCGGGGCCACGCTGGGCGCGCCCATTCTGCACAACCGGCTCTTCTTCTTCGGGGACTATCAGGGCATCCTGCAGCGCATCGGCGTCACCCGCATCAGCACGGTTCCAACCGTCGCACAGCGCAACGGCATCTTCACCGGCATCTCGCGCATTTACAACCCCAACACCACCACAATGGTGAACGGCCGCCTGACACGCACGGAGTTCCCGAACGACGCGATCAACATCCCACTCGACCCCGCCGCGGTCGCGCTGCTGGCCCGATTGCCGCTGCCAACTTCCGCCGGTGCCGCGAACAACTACACGCGCGTCGCCAACGACGACGATCACCAGCAGCAGTTCGACATCCGCGTGGACGGCGCTGCAGGCCTGCACGACCGCGCCTTTGCCCGCTACACCTACTACCACGAGGTGGAGCAGCCCGCGACGCCGCTACCCGACGGTTCCGGTGTCATTACCGGGTCGGTACTTGGTGCAGGCAATGTCAGCGGCCTGACCCACATCACTGGCCAACAAATTGTGCTGAATGAAACGCACACCTTCTCGTCATCCGTCGTGAACGACCTGCGCATCGGCTACACGCGCCGCGGCAACACGCAGGCGGGCAGCACGCTTGGCAGCACGGCTTCCAGCGCACTGGGCATCCCCGGCATCCCGACCAATGCCAGCTTCAACAACGCCCTGCCGCTGTTCACCCTAACCGGCTTCACGCAGCTTGGGCAAAGCGCCAGCACCTTTTCGCGCTACCAGACTGCTGTGGGTGAACTAAACGATACTGTCGTGTGGACCAAGGGCGCGCACAGCTTCAAAGCCGGCATCGACTCGCGCCGCTACGAACTGAACGCAATCGCGCCGCCCAACCCCACCGGCTCCTTTACCTTCACCACGACCGGCACCAACACTACAACAGCTACAGGCACCGCAGTCAGCACGGGCGGCAACGCGCTGGCCAGCTTCCTGCTGGGCCAGGTAGACACCTTCTCCATCGACCTGCAGGCGCGCACCATTCGTCCGCGTGATTACATCCACGAGTTTTTCGTGCAGGACGACTGGCGCGCGCTGCCTAACCTGGTGGTGAACGCGGGCGTGCGCTACACGCTGCACCGGCCTTCGACGGAGACGCACAATCAAGGCGCAGTCTTCAACCTGGCAACGCAGCAGCTCGACTACCTGGGCGTAAACGGCTACTCGCGCAGCGCGCGCGAACTGCACTACGGCAACTTCGCGCCGCGCGTTGGTTTCGCCTACTCGCCTGACACGAAGACGGTCATTCGCAGCGGCTTCGGCATGGTCTTCATCGACCAGAGCGGCATCACCACGCCCTTCACCACGCCGCAGTACCCGTTCATCCAGAACGTGCAGCAGAGGACCACCGACAGCTACAACGCGGCCTTCAAGCTGGCGAGCGGACCGAGCGTTTCCCCCATCGCGCTGACACCCGATGCGGGCCTGGGACAGAGCGTGTACACCGCAAACCGCAAGGCCGGGTCCGGCTACGTGGAGCAGTGGAACCTCACCTTTCAGCGCGCGGTGACGAACAACCTGTCGTTCGATGTGGCCTATGTGGGATCGCACATCGTGCACGTCGGCATACCGGATAGCAATCTTAACCAGTTGACGCCGCAGCAGCTTTCCGCCGGATCGTCGCTGACCACGCAGGTGGCCAATCCATACTTTGGCGTGTTGCCCGCGTCCAGTCCGCTGGGTTCACGGACGGTCGCCGCGGCACAGTTGCTCAAGCCTTATCCGCGCTTTCAAAATGTTTCGATTTATCGCAACAACACCGGCACGACCAACTACAACGCGATTGAAGCAAAGGTAGAACAGCGCTTGTCGCATAACCTGTCCGTGCTGTTCAGCTACACGCATTCCAAGCTGATTGATGATGCTTCCTCTGTCTTTTCTTCGACGGTATTTTCGTCACCGAACAGCAGTTCGTTGATTGCGGCGGATACGTATCGACCCTACCTTGAGCGCGACTCTTCCAATGGCGACATCCCGAACATCCTGACCGGAAGTGTCGTCTACGCATTGCCGAAGTTTGCTGGCCACGGCCTGCTGACGGGCGCGCTGGGCGGATGGCAGGTGCAGGGCCTCCTCATCATGCAGAGCGGCATGCCCGTCACCGTGACGCAGTCAACCAACACCAACAGCTTCGCGGGCGTGGCTACGCAGCGGCCCATGCGTGTTGCCGATCCATCACTGCCTGCGGATCAGCGCACGCCCGCACGCTTCTTCAACACAGCAGCCTTCGCGACAACGCCGCAGTTTCAGTTCGGCAACGCCTCACGCAACCCGGTACGCGGACCGGCCTACCGCAGCGGCGACCTCTCCTTCATCAAGAACACCGCACTGAGCGAGAAAACGAACCTCGAGTTTCGCGCAGAACTGTTCAACGTAACCAACACACCCGGCTTCGCTCAACCCAGCGGAGCCTACGGCACCACAGCCTTCGGCAGCATCACGTCGACGGTCACGGATCCGCGCGTGGCACAGTTTGCGCTGCGCCTCAGGAGGTAGAGAAGACTAGAGGGACTGAAGCGTATAAAGGGTGCAGTTGCGGGGATCAAACATGGCCTACCCTATCGAGAAGAAGTTGATGGTCGCGGTGTCGGCAACTGCACTGTTCGACCTTCGAGAAGAGCATGAGTTATACCTAAAGCTCGGTGTCGATAAGTTTCGCGCTCACCAGCGAAAACAACGAGCAGTCACACCGAAACAGGGCGCTGCTTTTCCCTTCATCCAGCGACTGCTGCACCTTAATAAGCTCTACCCAAAGGAAAGTCCGATCGAAGTGGTCATACTCTCGCGCCATCACGCAGACGCTGGTCTCCGCGTGATGGATGCCGTCAAAGAGTATGAACTAGGTATCTCACGGGCCTTCTTCTTAGCTGGAGGAACCCCGTTTCCCTACATGAAAGCGATTAACTCGGTCCTCTATTTAAGTACAAATAAAGACGAGGTACGCGATGCTGTCGGACAGGGATTCCCGGCGGGTCACGTTCTCGCGTGTAAGACCCTGCCCGTTGATCAGGATATGCAGTTGCGAATTGCCTTCGATTTTGACGGTGTCTTGGTTAACGATGAAGCGGAGCAGGTTTTTGCTAAATCAGGCTTGATACCGTTTCATGAGCACGAAGACAAACATCGTGCAAAACCTCTCCAATCAGGACCGCTGATGCCTCTGCTGCAGCGAATTTCCGCATTTCAAAAGCTCGAAAGAGCTAAAGCGCAAGCAGACACAAACTACAAGCAAATGCTGAGGATAGCGATCGTGACCGCGAGAAATGCACCTGCACACGAACGTCTTGTGAGCACTCTCGAAAAATTGGGTATAGAGACGGACGAACTGTTCCTTTTGGGAGGCATCGAGAAGCGCGGGGTTTTAGAAATCCTGAAACCCCACGCCCCAGTGCGCCTGGTATGAGATGTTTGCCGTCACGACTTGGCACCATCGGAAGCGGAGAGTGCAGCCGGCTGCCATAGGCGGATCAGCTCCGTGGCGCAGACAAGCACCAGCGGGCCAAGCACAATGCCGCTGACTCCAAACAGCGCCACGCCGCCCAGCACACCAAAGAACGCGGCAAGCGTGTGCATCTGCAGCTTGCGGCTGACCATGGCCGGATACAGCAGATTGTCCACCGTACCAATCACGCCCATGCCAAACGCAAACAGGATACTGGCCTTTACCAGGTGTCCTGACAGCGCCAGGAAAATGGCAACCGGCACCCAAACCAGGAACGTTCCAAGGCTTGGAACCGTCGCCAGCACACCCATGACAAAGGCCCACAGGATCGCATTCGGCACCTGCAGCGCGGCAAAAATCATGCCGCCCAGCGCGCCCTGGATAGCGGCAATGCTCAGGCTGCCCAGCACCGATGCTTCCACGGCACCCTGCATGCGGCGCATCAGGTTATTAGCCTCCGCGGAGCTCATGGGCAGCACGGAAGCAAGCGCTTCCTTCACCTGTTTGCCATCGCGAAACAGGAAAAACAGCGTGTACAGCATGATCGCCATCTGCGTCAGCGTGCGTACCGAACCAGCCAGAATGCCCTGCAACTTGCCTGCGGCAAACGACGCTGCACTGCGGGCGGTGTCCTGCAGATCAACGCCTGCAGTTGCCTTCTGAACCATGCCGTTGATCGACGGGTACTGCGTCATGGTGGACTGTAGCCAGCCCTGTGCTGCGCCGCTGGTGACCAATGGAATCAGGCTGAACAGCTGACTTGCCAGCCGCTCCAGCAGCAGCAATACCGGCGCCACGATCAGCAGCATGATGCCCAGCGTAGAGATGATGGCAGCGAATCCCGGCCGCTTGACCTTGCGCAGCACCCAACCGTGGGGACGCTGCGCCGACACGGCCAAAGCAATGGACCATGTCAGTGCAGGAACAAAAGGCGACGCAACTGCAAGCGCCAGCACGAAGGCAGTGAGCGTAAGCAGGAACAGAACGATGCTGCGCCATGTCCATGGCTGTGTAAGTGGAGGAGATGCCGTGTCTCCGGTATGTGAGAAGGGTTCCATGGGATCTCTCTATCCGTTCTGTGCAAGTCTGACCAGCGTTTACAACTCC
>CAXUEW010000074.1:0-5302 GCA_964250115.1 uncultured Terriglobus sp. | reverse complement strand
ACAACTCCAGCGCCGCGTTCACGTCGCGCACCAGGTTGCGCAGGTATGACCGCCGGTTCAGCAGCGCCAGCATCTCGTCCTTGGCTGCGTCTTTTGCTCCGTCGTCGCCAATGTCTACGGCGGCATCCCAACTGGTCCACTCCGCCTCAAGCTGCTTTTGCGAAGCGTCCAGCAGGCCGGTGAAGTTCGCTTTCGCGCCCTCAAGATCCTTGCGAAGCTGCGGGTCATCGTCGCCGGAAGCCTTTGCCATCTTCATCTCTTCCAGCTGCATATTCAGCTCGAAGGCTTCTTCCAGCAGGTCCGGCGGGACGATCTGCTTCTTCTCCGTGCCGGATGAGCGGGCAGACTCGGTCGCCTTTACCGATTGCTCTTCCATCTCGACGCCTTCGGTATGTAATAGGTATTCCGTGCGACGAATTGGGTCGCGCAGGGTGCGGTAGGCGTCGTTCAGTTGAGAGGACTTCTCAGTGGCCGCGGCCTGCTCGTCCGCTGGCTTCGAGGCGAAGCGGTCTGGGTGGAACTCGCGCGAGAGGCGGTAAAAGCTCTTCTCGAGCGCGGGGAGATCGAGGCCCAGCTTTTGTGGCAGCGAAAAGACTTCGAAGTAGTTCATGGCAGGTGTGATGCGCGATTGCATCTTGAACACCGCTCCCCGCTTTATCGCAGGAAACTCAGCCGCAGTTACAGGCCTGCTTTGTTGGGGTGCGGCGCAGCAGCCGAGCCAGCAGCATGGCAATGAACAGCAGGCCCGCAAGCGTCAGGGTCAGCTCGTAGGTGGCATGGCCGATGGTGATGCTAGGCCCGCCATGCGCCTGGTTGCCGCTGGCCCAGAACAGTGTCAGCAGTGCGGCAGCCGCGGCACTTTGGACCACGATCAGGGCGGGGCTGGATACGTCGCGCAGGCTGATGACTGTGGCCGAGAGCAAGATCAGCGTGCACACCAGAAAGACGAGATTTGCAGCGGAATAAGACCCGACAACCATCAGGGCCGCCATGCCGCACTCAATCAGCGAGACGATCAACAGCAGGGAAGCAGCGCCTATGCGTACATACTTCGCGGAGGGTTTCTCCGTCGCTAGGCATGGGATCGCAGAACTACTCATGCTGAACGGTGACGCGTTCGGCACGGCCTGTTGGCAGCGGGATCGGTGGGCCGTCTTCTGCAAGGCCGGCGAGGTGAAGTACGATCCCGTCGCGAATCAGCTCTTCAGCTTCGGCGAATGTGTCGCCCGATAACACCCAGGCCTGGCAAGTCACGCGCATATGCTCCCCAACCACCATCCACTGCCTGTTCATAAATCACGAGATACTCGCGCATCGGCTACGCGGTGAACGAAGAACCGCAGCCGCAGCTCTTGGTGCTGTGCGGATTGATGAAGTTGAAGCCTTGGCGCATCAGCGTTTCCTCAAAATCGAGCGTCATGCCGCTCAGGTAGAGGAACGACTTCGGGTCGACAAAGATCTGTACCTTGTCGCTGTCCTGGCTGTAGACGTACACGCGGTCGCGTTCACGTGGCTGCGAATCGAAGCGGATGTTGTAGCTCAGGCCGCTGCAGCCGCCGCCGGTGATGCCGACGCGCAGACCACCCTGCTCGCCGTTGACGTTCTCCTTCGCCATGGCTGAACGGATGCGCTTTAGCGCCTTCTCCGTCACCTGGATATTCTGCGCCTTGGCGTTGTCCGGCGGGGCCGAGACGGGCGGAGCGATGGGGCTGGAGTAGACAGGCGCTGCTCCGACATGCGGGGCGGGCGCGCTCATCTCGTTGCTGGTGCTCGTACTGATACCGACTATAGACATGTAAGCCTTCTGCGTCATCCTGAGTGGAGCACGTAGTGGGTAACCGAAGGACCTGTTTCTTTGTGGGGCTGCAATGCAGTCCCGGGAAAACAGCAGGTCCTTCGACTACGCTCAGGATGACGACTTCTATTTAAGCCGAAGCGCCAACCAGCGCAGGCTCAGCTTCCGCCACATGGTTCTTCTTCTTCCAGTCGCCAATCGCCGCGCGAATGGCATCTTCTGCCAGCACCGAGCAGTGAATCTTCACCGGCGGCAACGCGAGTTCCTTCACGATCTCGGTATTCGAAATCGAAAGCGCTTCGGCAACCGTCTTGCCCTTGACCCACTCTGTTGCCAAGGACGAAGAGGCAATAGCCGAACCGCAGCCGAAGGTCTTGAACTTTGCGTCCTCGATTACCTGGGTGGTCGGGTTCACCTTGATCTGCAGGCGCATGACGTCGCCGCACTCAGGAGCGCCAACCAGGCCGGTGCCAACTTCTGCGCTGCTCTTGTCGAGTGTGCCCACATTGCGTGGATTTTCATAGTGATCGACTACCTTGTCGCTGTATGCCATGGTGTTGCTCCTGTCGCGCTGTATATGTAGATGCTACTCCTGCCGTTCGGACTATGGTCAGGTCACCCTAGTCCTGCCGGCGCATTCCTAGCTCTTCCGCCCAGTCGTTGATCTGATCTTTGAGCTTCGGTAACGAGTCCTTGATGATCTTCCAAACTTCCTTGTCGTCGACGTTTTCGTACTCATGGACTATAAGATTGCGGAATCCTGTAATTGCAACGGCGTTGTCGATCCGGCTGCTCACTTCCTCGGAAACAAGGTGCATTCTCTTAATTGCTTCTCCGATGACAGTGAAATTCCTTTCGGTAGCGTGCTGGATCTGAGAAACCGTGCAGTACGTCTCAAAGCGAATGCCGGCGGTATCCATTTCAATCTCATTGATGCAGTATTGGATGTCCTCAATCAACGCTCGGACATCACGCCGCATATACCGTGACCTCCGAGCTTTCGATCTCTCGGCGAAGATATGTATTTCGTATCGTTCCGCTAAGAACGTCAACCTTTCGTCCAAAAAGCTCTGGAAGAGTGTCTCGGATGGCGTACAAGTTCTTGAGATACTCGTCGTCCGCTTCTGGTAAGAACTCGACGCGCACATCCACATCGCTCGTCTCAGGATTGAAATCATCCCGCACGGCAGAGCCAAAGATCGAGAGGCGCTGCACGTAGTGTGCGCGGCAGAGTTCCTGCAACTCTGGCAACCGGTCTGTTATGAATTGCTGCATACCCTTAAGCAGTATTCCGCAACCTCTGAATGTTCGCCAAATCTCCGCCTCTTCGCCCGCTCACGACGAGAGAGCCTAGCGCAAACTCGAAGGTGCTGAGAAGAGAAGTCATACGTCTAGTGCGCTGTCCATTCGATCTTAGTCAGGTCGATGCCTTCCTTGACCATCTCATAAAGAGGCGAAAGTTCGCGCAGCTTCAGAACGGTGTCGATCATCTTGTCGGAGACGTAGTCCACTTCTTCCTTCGTGTTGAAGCGCCCGAGGCCGAAGCGGATGGAGCTGTGCGCCACATCGTCGCCAAGTCCAAGAGCCTTTAACACATAGCTGGGCTCCAGCGTGGCCGAGGTGCAGGCCGAACCGGACGAGACGGCGATGTCATTGATGCCCATCAGCAGGCTTTCGCCCTCAACGTAGACGAAGCTCATGTTCAGGTTGCCGGGCAGGTGGTGCTCCATGTTGCCGTTGACGTGAACGTAGTCCAGCGCGTTCTCGAACTTGGCCTTCATGTAGTCACGCAGGCCGGTCAGGCGGACGGTTTCCGCAGCCATCTCGTTCATGGCAATCTCGCAGGCCGCGCCCAGGCCGACAATACCGGGGACGTTCAGCGTGCCGGAACGCATGCCGCGCTCATGGCCGCCACCGTCGATCTGCGCATTCAACTGCACACGCGGGTTGCGGCGGCGGACGTAAAGTGCGCCTGCGCCTTTCGGCCCGTAGATCTTGTGTGCCGTCAGCGACAGCAGGTCAATGTTGTCGCGCTGCACGTCGACCGGAATCTTGCCCGTGGCCTGTACCGCATCCGTGTGGAACAGGACGCCTTTGGCGTGGCACAGCTTGCCGATCTCGGCTACGGGGTTGACTACGCCGATCTCGTTATTCGCGTACATGATCGTGACAAGGATGGTTTCCGGAGTAATGGCCGCCTCAATGTCGGCGACCGACACAAGGCCATCTGCCTGCACCGGCAGGTATGTCACGCGGTAGCCGTTCTTCTCCAGGCGCTTGCAGGTGTCCAGCACGGCCTTGTGCTCGGTCACCTGGGTGATGATGTGGTTGCCCTTTTCGCGGTACATCTCCGCAACGCCCTTGATAGCGAGGTTGTTGCCCTCAGTCGCGCCGCTGGTGAAAATGATCTCCTTCGGCGTGGCGTTGATCAGCTTGGCGATCTGCTCACGCGCCTTGTCCACGCCCTGCTCGGCTTCCCAGCCAAAGGCATGGTTGCGGCTGGCAGAGTTGCCGTAAATCTTGGTAAGGTACGGCAGCATGGCCTCCAGCACGCGCGGATCCAGCGCGGTGGTGGCATGGTTATCCATGTAGATGGGCAACTGGACGCCGGTGTGTACGGGCGTTGTTTCTAACAGCTCAATTTCAGCGGCGAGGCTCATATTCGGTGTTCTCCAGGTACGTGTCCGGCGAAAAGTACAGCAGGTGAAAAGCGTTCTGTATGTGGATAAGGTTTGATGGCTATAGCGCGATGGAAACCAGGCCCCCTGCAACTGCCACGGCTGCGGCGTCGGGTGGCTCGGCCAGGTCGGCAATCACAATACCGCTCAGTAGGTCCTTGATACTGTCGTTCACTTTACGCAGCGGTTCTTTGATGGTGCAGTGGCCCGCCAAGTCGCAGGTGCCGTGAATCGTGATGCAGCTTGTAATAAACAGTGGGCCGTCAATGGCGCGGATGACGTCAAAGGCGTTGATCTGCTCGGCAGGTCGCCCCAAGGCATAGCCGCCATTCGTACCGGCGTGCGACACCAGAATGCCCTGCTTGGCCAGCGTCTGCAGAATCTTCGCCAAAAGCTGAGGCGGTATGTGGTAGGCCTCGGCGATATCCTTTGCTGACTGCGCGCTGGCCGCGCCCGTCTTCCCCGACAGCAGGGCCTGCTCGGCCAAATACTTCAGAGCCATCAGGCCGTAATCCGCTTTTTTAGTCAACCGCAGCATAGAGTCGGGTAGCCGCTAGTACCATGCCGGCTCAGTACCAAGTGTAGGCCGGGCGACAGGCGGTTGCAATGGCAAAGGCCTCTTCTTTGATAACTTTTATCAATCTGGGTGATGTGGCGCTGTGTGCCGTTCGATTGCTCCCTGCTGCTACATCAGGGTCATCATGCGGTAGGAATGCGGGTCCTCGGTCTCCCACGAGGGTTCTGACACACGCGTCAAAGCGACGGAAGCGATGAGGGCCAGACAGCCAACGTAGGCCATGTGGTGGCGCGATCCGCTTTCAAACACGCT
>CAXUEW010000073.1:0-12723 GCA_964250115.1 uncultured Terriglobus sp. | reverse complement strand
GCGGCATGGCGCAGCCCAGCGAGCAGGACATCGTCAACAAGGGCTTGGATACCAAGCTGAGCGACCTGTTCTCACTCGTTGACATGCTTGATCGGTTCGACTTCAAGCGCATCTCGCTGGGCGGGCCGGTCTTCGACCTGGTCAAATTGAAATGGCTGAACGGCGAGTATCTTCGCAGGCAGACTCCGGAAGAGTTTCTGAAGGCGTTGCGCACTACCCTGTTCAGCGACAGTTACCTGCGCGAGATCGCGCCTCTGGTGCAGACACGCATTGAAACGCTGGCCCAGTTTGGCGACATGGCCGACTTCTTCTTCAAGGACGATGTGCAGCCCGCGCCCGAAGTCTTCGTGCCAAAGAAGCGAACGTTAGATGAGACCCTGGCCTTCGGCGCGGAGATGCTGCTGACGCTTGAGGCCAGTGAGTGGGTCACGGAAAGCATCGACACTTCATTGCGTATCGTGCTGAACGCAAAGGAATGGAGCGTAAAGGAGGCTTACATGCTGCTGCGTGCCATTTTGACCGGCAAGACTGCTTCGCCACCCCTGCTGGAAAGCCTGGTTGTCTTTGGCAAGGCACGCTCGCTGGATCGCGTGCGGCGCTTCCTGGAAACGCAGAAAAAACTCGCCGGTTTGGCAGGCAGGAAGTAGCGTTTGCGCCGCCACACAGCTTCCATCCTGATCGCAGGACTTTTAATGCTGACAGGCTGCGGCTACCATGTAGCGGGTACAGCAGCCCACGTTCCGGCGAACGTGCTCATACTAGCTGTTCCCATGTTCAAGACAAACGTGCAGCAATACCACACCGAAGTCGCGTTGACCGATTCCACTGTGCACGAACTGAACACTCGAACTCGCTATCGTATTACCCAGACCGACGATCCTGAGGCGAGCGATGCCATGCTGCAGGGCACCGTGCTGACGGAAACCATTGCACCGCTCACCTACGACCCCACCACAGGGTCAACCTCGTCTTACCTTGTACAAATTACAGCAAAAATTGTTTTGACAGCACGCAATGGCCGGGTGCTATATCGCAACGACAAGCTGTCGTTCCGGGAACAATACCAATCCACGCAGGACCTGAGTGCATTCATTCAGGAGGACAGCGCGGCTGTGCTGCGGCTTTCACGTGACATGTCCAGCCAGATCGTAAGTGAACTGCTGAACAGCTTTTAGTGAGTTCGATCTATGCCAGACTACGTTACAAGCGACATTTCGCGCCTCATAGCAGCGCTTCGGAAATCGGCAAGCTTCACTGGAAGTAAGTTTCTCGGAGTGAACAACTTAGAAATTCTTAATTTTATGTGGACGAGGAAAGTTATCGCGCGTAAACTCCGGCTACTACCTACCAGGAGGTACTCCCCATGCGTCTACTATCTGCGTTGCTTGCGACAGCTATGCTCTCCGTCTCTGCTGCTGCACACGCAACACCCGTCACTTACAGCATTAGCGGCTATCTCGTGACTGATTCATCTCACACAACCGCACTAACCGGAATGACGACACTGGACATTTGCACTGCTTATCCTTGCAGCCCTTCGTTCACCCCGTCAGTGCAAAGCATCACGTTGAACTTTCTCACAACCGGTATTACTCAAAGCGGTATCGGAACCCTGGGGCAAGACAACGGACATATCGTGTATGTTGGACTAGCCAACGACCGCTTCAGCTTTACGGACGATCTGCATAACTACACACTGTCGGGCGGTGCGTTTAATGTGCAGGACATGTCGGGTAACTATGTCGGCAACACGTTTAGCGGAACTCTCACCGCTGTCACCGTCACTCCCGAACCGTCCAGCATCGCTCTTGTAGGAACAGGCTTGCTCGGTGTAGCCGGAGTGCTCCGGCGTCGCTTCTGCTAAATCACCTTCACGCATTGTCCGTACGAGATACTAGACGGTCTTGGACCGCGATCGCATGGACAATAACCTTTGAAACCTTGCAAGTAGAGCACCGCTCTCATTTTCTTCTTGTCCAAGCCATCGTTCTACAGCATGCCTGTGCGATGGCTTCCTGCTCTCTGGCAGAATAATTCTGTGCCGCCACTCCGCTCCTTTGCCGCCGTCGAGCGTTTCCTAGCTGAACTTGACACTCCCTCCCTACGCCCTGGGTACATCCTGCTTGGTGATGAAACGTTCCTGTACGAACGCGCCCGTAAAGGCGTGCTTACCAAGCTAGTGCCGCCGGATCTGCGCGACTTCTGCCTGCACGATATGGAATTGGGCAGCGAAATCGGCATTTTCGAGATACTAAACCTGGCGCAGACACCATCGCTGATGGCACCGTTCCAGGTGATCTTCGTGCGTGGCCTGAAGGCGTTGTACGGACGAGGCTCAAAGAAGGATGAGTTTGCCGCACTGGAACGGTACTTCCGTTCGCCCAACCCACAGGCACTGATCCTGTTTGTGGCAGACCAACTTTCGCTGCCGACCGATCTGCGCCGCATGGAGCGCGACGACAAGGAACGTTACGACCGCATCCGAGAAACGCTGGGCGAGTGGTGCGGCACAGTTGAGCTGCAAAAGGTCACGGAAGACGACGCGTCTCTCTGGGTGATTACAGCCGCTGACGAACGCGGCGTGCGCTGCGAACCCAACGCTGCGCGTGAACTGGTCGATTCGCTGGGAGGCGACATGCTGCTGATCAGCAGCGAACTTGAGAAGCTACTGCTGTATGTTTCTGTCCCTCTCCGCGAACACAACATCGAAGCAGAACAGCTTGGCCGCATCACGCTGGGCGATGTGGAAACCATGGTGCTGGTCGCCAAGCAACGCTCACTGTACGAGTTGACCGATGCGCTCAGCCAGCGCGACCGCCCGCGTTCGCTGGCGCTGCTGCACGGCCTGCTTCACGCGTCCGACGGCGGTGAAGATTCGGCTATCGGCCACCTGTACATGCTCGCCCGCACATACCGGCAGATGCTGATCATTCACGAGAAGAACGTGCGTGATTCGCGTGCCATCTGGCAGGTGCTTTGGCAGGGCTTCCGCATGCCGCCGTTTGCCGCGGACATCCTCATCCAGCAGGCCCGACGCTACAAGACGCGTGGCGAGATTTCGCGTGCATTGCGCTTTGTTGCAAAAGCCGATTTGGAACTGCGGAGCGGACCGGTGGACAAGACGCTGGTGTTGGAGCGGTTGGTCTTAACGCTTTCCGCGGAGCCGAAATCCGGCGCTTATCGGGAAGCCTCGCAGTTCGCGTTTCAAAGCTAGGCACGTCATCCTGAGCGTAGCGAAGGATCCCTGCAGATGGCTTGTCGCTACTGCGGTCCGGACCTTTCTGCCTGAAAGCTTGAAGGTCCTTGCTAATGTCCAGTGCATCGGGATCCTTCGATTCGCTCAGGATGACGGCTTAAGTACTTAGCAACCAACCCGCGATCGGCGGATGGGTGCGGCACTCCCCTTCACCGCCGAGCCCTCACCAATCCACGGCTGGCAGTCAGGACACCAATAGGTGGACCGCGCACCCGGCCCCTGCTTGCGATATTCCACAGTACCGCCACAGCGACGACACTCCAGCCCGCGCCTGCCATACACCCACAGGCGATTCTTCTCGTTTGCGTTGTTGGTGGTGCGACGGCTGCCGCTGTACGTGATGATGCCGTCGCCGGAGCCGTCCAGAATGTTGGCCTTCATGTAACGCTGCGAAACGTCGGCCATCTGCAGCATTTCGGCTTCGGTAATCGTGCTCATGTGGCGGAACGGATGCACCCGTGCGGCAAAGGCCACTTCGCTCTTGTACACGTTACCCAGTCCCGCAAGCACGCGCTGGTTCAGCAGCACGTTCGCGATCTCATCCTCAGGGTGCGATTGCGCACGCGCGCGCAGCGAATCGACACCAGACTCTGGCGTGTACTCGCCCGAGAGGATATCTGGTCCTAGCTTCGGCACGCTGCTCTTACGCAGCAGCGAGGCTGCCGTGTGGAATTCGGCCACCGGCACATTGAACGCGACAGCTTGCCAGCCGTCGACTTCGATAAAGGCGCGCATGGCCTTCTTTGGCGACCACCACTTCTCGCCGGTCTTATAGATGTGCCATGAACCACTCATCAGCATGTGCGAGACAAGGATCAGGTCGCCGGAAAAATGCATCAGCAACCACTTGCCATTGGCCTCAACCTTTTCAACCACGCGACCAACTACTGGTCGGTCATCATTCACCGTCGCCAGGTGCGCATAGCCGGTGTCGAATTTCGTCACATGCTTGCCCGTGAGCACCTTCGCAAGCGCGCGGGCAGAGCGATAGATAGTATCTCCCTCAGGCATTTATCACCTTCTCTACGTATGATGTCTGCGAGATGCGTTACGAATGGATCGTTGCCAAAGCTACAGTTACCGGGTGCTCGCCGTCATTGCTCCACTCGTCGTGGGGAGACAGTACAAACGCACCTCGTACGGAGTACCGCCTGACGTTTACATACCGAGTGAACGGTGAGCAGTATCACGGCTCTATGAGAGTGGGCAGTAGCTGGAAAGTTGGTCGTAGCTTTGAGGTTTCGTACGACCCGAGGCACCCGAAGAGGAACACCGCCTCGCGCAGCTTCGACCCCTATGACTGGCGCATGTACCTTTTCTACGGTGTCGTCTGGTGCATTGCCTTACTGGTGTTCTATTTCTGTATTCGCTTCGTTCCAACAAAAGCTGAGATGCTGCGACCTTGATCGTTAGCTAAGCATCTGCCTTGAGCGCAGCTTCCCGCTTCGCTACAAGTTGCTCCATCCACTTGCGGTTACCACGGCGTCCCGCAAGAAGCCCTTCAACGGAGAATTGCATATCCATTGCAGGGAAATTAATTGCGTGACCTAATCCGATGATTTCGACTTGGCTTAACTGTTCCCCCGATGCGCTGCTCAGGTGCTGCATCTCTTCGATCGGGATGAGTAGTCGTTGCCCAGTATTGATGCAGAACGAAATCGCCTGGAACAATGGGAGATACTCAACGCGTGTCACCTTTGGTGAAGGTGGTGTGTGCTTTGCAGCCTCCAGTGCTGCGTCGATCTGTGCTTCCAACCGATCATCCAGCGGCTGGTCATACTCCGTCGGCTGGTGCTCTTGAGCTGTGTCAACCATGCAGTTGCTCCCAAAGCGATAGTAACTCCGCAGAGTAGCGCTGAGCCATACGCAACGCATGTCGCACGTCAGCCCGTTTGGGATTTTGTGGCTTTAGCTGTGAGGTTTCAATAGGTTGTCCATCGGATCAGGAACTGGGATGCTGGGTTTGCGAAGACTCAGGGCTCAGGAGATCCGATGGACATCCATAAGAATGCCAGACTGACGTTGGTGTTGCGTGCGGAGTTGTCGGCGGTTGTGCTGGAGCAGGGGTTCACATTGAAGCGGGCCGCGGCCCGCTTCAATGTGAGCGCGAAGACTGCCGCGAAGTGAGTGCGGCGCTGCCGGGAGGGTGGTTGCGCGGCGCTTGGGGACCGCAGCTCACGGCCGCGCCGGTTGCGTCAGCCGACCTCGCCCGAGCAGACCGTGCGGGTCGAGCAGCTGCGCCGGGAACGTTGGACGGGCGTGCGGATCGCGCAGAGCACAGGTCTCAGCCGGGCCACGGTCAGCCGCATCCTGGTGCGTCTGAAGCTGAACCGGATCCGGATGCTCGCGCCCGCCGAACCGGTCGTGCGCTACGAGCACCCGGCACCCGGCGACATGCTCCACATCGACATCAAGAAGCTCGCCCGTATCATAAAACCCGGCCATCGGGTCACCGGCGATCCGCGCGACGAGACCCGTGGCGCAGGTTGGGAGTTCCTGTTCGTCGCGGTGGACGACCACTCGCGGCTAGCCTACACGGCCATGTACCCGAACGAAAAAGCCGTCTCCTCGATCGACTTCCTCCAACGTGCCACGGCGTGGTTCGAACGCTTCGGCATCCGCGTTCGCGGCGTGCTCACCGATAACGGACCATGCTTCTACCGCAAGCAGTTCGGCGACGCATGCCGGCACCTGAGCATCCATCACAGCCACACCCGGCCCTACCGGCCACAAACCAACGGCAAGGCAGAACGCTTCATCCAGACAGCTCTAAGAGAATGGGCCTACGCACGCCGCTACCAGAACTCAGCCCAGCGCCTGCAACACCTTCAGCCATGGACTCACCAGTACAACTGGCATCGTCCACATGCTAGCCTCAACCAAAATCCGCCCATCTCACGATCAGGTCTCCAAGAGAACAACCTGTTGACACACCACATCTAAGGACCCGTTTCGCAACTGAACGACACCTTGCGCGCTAACTGAGAGCTCGATGACGCACCTCAGGTCAGCGTACTGCGCATGCACATGTGGCGGCTCGTGATCGTCGGCCCAAACCTGAAACCAAACGCCCTGTAGTCGTATTGAACCCATCAGCCGAGTCTATGTCAGGCATTGCCTACAGTCCTTCCGCCGTTCTGAGCAGTAAGCGAAACACCCGGCAGCGGCGGCAGGTTCCTGCGCAGGTTAAAGCCCATCGGTGCGGCCTGGAAACCCGCGTCGAGCAGGGCGCGGGCCATGGGGTGTTCTGCGACGGCGATGCCGTTGATGGTTTGCAGGAACATGCCGATGCCGCCGGTGTGTTCGGCCTGTTCGTTGATGCGGCCCGTGGTCTGCGCCATGACGACGAAGTAGCGTGCGAGTGAGCGCATCACCTGGCCGCGCATAGGCTCCTCTTCCGGCAGGAAGACCTGCACATTGGGGTTGCCGCGACGCAGGTAGGCGACCAGCGCACCGTCTGCCAGCACCACGCGCGAACCGACGGTACGCGTGAGCGAGCTGTTGCCGTCTGCCGGTTGCGGCCACTTCAGCAGAGCGCCGTAGGGGTTTGCAGGATCGGTTGCGGCGAGCACGATCATCTCGGGGTCGGTGTCGGGCCGCTTGGTGCGCAACGAACGCAGCAGATCCAGCGCAGCGGGCAGGGCGAACTGCGTTGCGCCAAGCTCCGCGGCAAAGTAGCCGCGACGAATCTTGCCGCTCTCTTCCAGCGCCTTCATCACGTCGTAGATGGCGGAGAACCCGCCCGGCAGATTTTCCACATGGGCTGTCTCGCGGAAGACGACGCCGTAACGTTGCAGCAGTTGGTGTGCCTCGGCATACGACCACTCCGTGCCGTTGCGCTCCGTTACGAGCATGGCCGGATGCAGGGCCCAGCGGCCCTGCGCAGTGGGCGGTGTAGTACGACGGCTGCGAAAGTTTGCGGCCTGATTATGCACCTTGCGCAGCGGTTTGCCCTGGTGGTTGGTCTGCCTGCCGCTTTGATTCTTGTCGGTGTAGGCGCGCAGCGATTGCAGCGAATCGTTCGTAATGGCACCGCGCCAAACAAGGTTCCAGACTGCCTCAATGGATTCGCCGGGATAGCCGCCGCCCGTTCCGTCATGCAGATTTTGGAAGAAGGACGCGCCGTGCGAACGCAGGTATTCGACTATGCGGTCTTCGTGTTCTTTCGTCGCGCTGCCTTCTTCAATGACCGACGCGGCCTGCGCAGTGTTCACCACTGGCCACAGCAGCGGCAACTTTTCCGCGAGGTAGAGGCCGATGCGGCCATCACGCTCACCCAGCGGTTCAAAGCCTGCCCATGTGACTTCACCAGCGGCAATCAGGGTATCGAGGTCCGCCGGCTTGTAGCCGA
The DNA here is from genome assembly GCA_964250115.1 of uncultured Terriglobus sp. Classification (GTDB taxonomy): domain Bacteria; phylum Acidobacteriota; class Terriglobia; order Terriglobales; family Acidobacteriaceae; genus Terriglobus. The sequence goes on along the minus strand of CAXUEW010000073.1, from coordinate 5,116 downwards.
CGATGCGTGCTGGCAGGATCTCTGTTTCCAGCAGCGAAGCGGGAAGCGGCGCACCTTGCAGCGTTTCGATGACGTCGAGCAGCGCATCCAGGCCGCGGCGCGGCGTCAGCACGCCCTGCCAGTGCGTGAACAGGCGAGCCAGCGTCTGCTGCTCCACCGGCTCAACCTCCTTACGTAACTTGGCTAACGATCTGCGGCGGATGGTGCGCAGCACTTCGACATCACACCATTCGCGCTGTTGGCCGCCGGGGCGGAAGGCACCCTCAATGACGCGGCCACTGCCGACGAGTTTTTGCAGGACGCTCTCGGCTGTTTCAACGGGGACGGCGAAACGCTGTGCCACCTCGTTCGTGGTGAAGGGCCCGTGCGTACGACCGAATCGGCGGATCAAGTCGACCATTGCATCCGGCACCGTTTGCAGGAAGGCCGTGGGCAAGCCCGGCGGTAGCGGCACGCCGAGCGCATCACGGTAGCGCGCGGCATCTTCCACGGCAATCAGCCGCTTCTCTGCACCGAACTTAAGCTCCAGCACGCGCCGTGCTTTTTGCAGGCGATCTACCGAGATGGCCACTTCCGGTGAGGTCACGCGGCGCAGCAACTCTGCGCGGTTCAGGTCACCAAGTCGCAGCAGCATGTCGTGGACACCGTCCATGCTGCGCGCGCGGTAGTCATCGGCCAACATCTGCAGTTGCTCTTCGGTTTCCTCAATGGCGTTGGAATCCAGCAGCTCGCGCAGATCGGCGTCGCCTAGCAGTTCGCGCAGTTGCTCCTGGTTGATGGATAGCGCCTGCGCACGGCGTTCAGCCAGCGGCGCGTCGCCGTCATAGATGTAGTTGGCAACGTAGCTGAACAGAAGCGCGGAGGCAAACGGCGAAGGCGTGCGGGAATCGACCGTGTGTACGCGAATCTGCCGTGAGGCGATGCTCCTAAGGATTTCGGAGAGCGCGGGCATGTCGAAAACGTCGCGCAGGCACTCGCGGTAGGCCTCCAGCAGCATGGGGAACTCAGGATAGCGTGCGGCCACACCCAGCAGGTCATACGCGCGCTTGCGTTGCTGCCAAAGCGGCGTGCGGCCGTCTGCTCGACGGCGCGGCAGCAGCAGCGCGCGTGCGGCCGCTTCACGAAACTTCGCGGCAAACAGCGCGGTCGATCCAAGCTGGCGCTGCACGGAATCTGCAGCCTCCTGCGCCTCGGGAAAGAATTGGTCCACGTCGGGCGCGCCATCGCTCTCCGGAAAGCGGACCACGAAGCCGTCCTCACTCCACATGGTCTCCACATCGGCATGGCCCGCGGCGCGGATGCGGCCCTGCACCGCCATGGCCCACGGGGCATGCAGGCGAGAACCGAAGGGCGTCATCACGCAGACGCGCCAGTCGCCCAGTTCATCGCGCACGCGTTCCACGACGATCGTGCGGTCGTCCGGCACCTGCTCGGTGGCGACCTCCTGATCGGCCAGGTAACGCAGCACGTTTTCAGCGGCGGTTGCATCCAGATCGTGCTCACGGATCAGGCGCGTAAGCGCTGCAGAACGTGGCAGGTCGCGCAGTTCGCGCACCAGCGCGCCGATTCGGCGGCCAAACTCCAACGGGCGGCCTGCCTGGTCTCCGCGCCAGAATGGCATCTTGCCGGGCTCGCCGGGAGCAGGACTTACGAGCACGCGGTCGTGCGTGATTTCGTCAATGCGCCACGTGCTTGCACCAAGGATGAAGGTTTCGCCGCTGCGCGCTTCGAAGACCATCTCCTCATCCAGTTCTCCCACGCGGATGGGCTTGTTCCGCTCACCCGAAAGGAAGACGCCGAACAGTCCACGATCGGGGATGGTGCCACCGTTCAGAATGGCGATCTTCTTCACGCCCTGTCTTGGCGTCAGCCAGCCCTTTGTGCGATCCCAGGTGACGCGCGGGCGCAGTTCGCCGAACTCGTCCGATGGGTAGCGCCCTGCAAGCATGTCCAGGACGCCATCGAACACCTGGGTGCTGATACCCGCATAGCCGCTGCACGAACGCACGATGCTGAGCAGGGCGTCGTAACTCAGACCGGGGGACTCATCCTCGTCGCTGCGATGCTTTGCGGAGCGCCGTGCCGCATCTTCAGGTGGCAGCGGCGGGTGCGCCACAATCGCCACAATGTGCTGTGCCAACACATCCAGCGCGTTGCGCAGAAAGCGCGTGCTCTCCACATGGCCCTCATGCATGGCGCGGGTTACGGCGGCGCAGGCAATGAGGTCTGCACGGTACTTTGGGAAGATGATGCCCTTCGAAGGCGCGCCCACCTGGTGCCCTGCGCGGCCTATGCGCTGCATGCCGCTGGCCACCGATGGAGGCGCTTCAATCTGTATGACAAGATCGACCGCACCCATGTCGATGCCAAGCTCAAGCGACGACGTCGCGACCAGCGCACGGATGTGCCCGGCCTTGAGAAGTTCCTCGATCTCGCTCCGTTGCGATGCGGCCAGCGAACCGTGATGAGCGCGCGCGATCTGCTCGCCTGCAAGCTCGTTGATGGCACCGGCCAGCCGCTCGGCAATGCGCCGCGCGTTCACGAACAGGATGGTGGACTGGTGCTGCTTGATGATCTCGAGCAGGCGCGGATGTATGCTCTGCCAGATGCTAGTGCGCTTGGGTCCCTGCGAAGCCGGGCCGCTTGGCGTGTCCTGGATTTCGCCGAGCTTCGCCATGTCCTCCACGGGTACCTCGACGGTGAGTTCAAGCCGCTTGCGTGCTCCGGCGTTCACGATGGTGATTGGACGGTAACGCACGCCTGCAATCTCACCTGAGATCACCTGCGCCGCGTCTTCGCCAAGTGCGAGCGCCGCATCCCCAGCCTTGTCCGCGACCGATGCGGCTACTTCGACCTTCGTTTCCACAAAGGTCTCTGCGGTTGCGGCATCGTCATCTTCCTGGATGGGAGCTTCATTTGCATCGTCCGGAATCAATGAAGGATTCACTGCATGCGGCTTCGCGGTGGGCTGCACGGTGCCATCCGCGCCACCGAGAAATCTTGCCACTTCTTCCAGCGGCCGCTGCGTAGCCGACAGCCCGATGCGCTGTATCTTGCGCCCCGCCAACGCTTCAAGCCGCTCCAGCGACAGCGCCATGTGCGCGCCGCGCTTGGTCGGGACCAAGGCATGAATCTCGTCGATAATTACCGTCTCAACGGTGCGCAGCGCCTCACCCGCGTTGCTGGTCAGCAGCAGGTAGAGCGACTCCGGCGTGGTGATCAGGATGTCGCCGGGGTGCTTCGCAAAACGTGCGCGTTCCGCCGTGGGTGTGTCGCCGGTGCGAACGCTGATGTCCGGCGTATGAACCGGCACGCCCATCCGCTGGGCCATGTTCGCGATGCCCTGCAGCGGCGACCGCAGGTTGCGCTCCACATCGACGGCTAAGGCCTTGAGCGGCGAGATGTAGACGACGCGTACACCCACGCCATCTGGCAGGATCTGCGTCTTCGGCTCACGCGGCTGCTTCTTGCCACGGATGCGTTTCGCAGCTTTGGGCTCAGGCACCGGAGCGGTAAACGCTCGGGGCTGCAGCATCAGCCGGTCGAGGCACCATAGGAAGGCCGTCAGGGTCTTGCCGGTACCAGTAGGCGCGAGGATCAGTGTCGATTCGCCCCGCGCGATCGCCGGCCAGCCTTCGCGCTGCGGCTGCGTGGGGCCCTCGAAAACTGCGCGAAACCACTCTGCTGTGACCGGGTGGAAACGCTCCAAGACGGCGTCGCCACCTTCCACCAACGCTGCGGCGTCCGTTATCTGTAGGGTCGCTGTGACGTCTTGGGACTGCTCAGCCACGTCCGTTGCTGCAGCCGCTTCCACGGGCATTGCGGTTTTTCGCTTGGTCCGGGCTGGTTTGGTGTCGATTGGCATGCGTCCGTGGCGTTCCTTGTCACTGCCGTTTTGGATGCGTACCCCGGCAGAGTCGCCGCACTGCTTGCGCATGCTTCGTGGCAGGTTTAGCCTCAGCAAACCATGACGTCACAAACATCCCGGAGCGAACTCGACGGTGCGCGTATTGAGCAGTTGCGAGCCGCGGCTTCAGAGGTTTCTCACCAGGCCTACGCGCCGTACAGCCACTTCTTTGTGGGTGCGGCTCTGCTGCTGGAAAGTGGCGAGATCATCACTGGCTGCAACGTGGAAAACGCCAGCTACCGGCTGACCTGCTGCGCGGAGCAGAGCGCGGTGGCGCGGGCTGTGGCCGAGTACGGACCGAGCATTCGCATCGCCGCCATAGCTGTTGCGAATGCCGACCCTGTGGTGGCGTGTCAGCCTTGCGGTGCATGCCGGCAGACCATAGCCGAGTTCGCGGATGGCAACTGTCGCATTTTCTGTCCCAGCCAGAACGGAGCACCCATTGAATGCACGCTGGCGGACCTGCTGCCTGCTTCGTTCTCAATCGTGAAAGGCACAGGCGATGAAGTTCTCGAGAAAGCTCAGTAAGCTGATGAACCTTGGCGTCGCAGTGATTTTTGTGGGAGTGATAACCATGTCACTGTTGGAATGGACAGGGCACCGTTCGGACCACGTGGCGCGCAACGCAGCGGACGCCGGTACAGAGACCTTTCGCCGACTATTCACGACGGGAGAGCCGCAGCCGGCCATCGAGCAGTCCCTAGGTTCTCTTAGGCTTAACACGGTAAGACGAGGAGACGAGATTCTCATCATCGCTAAAGAAGGTCGTCGCGTGTGGTACTGCAATCACAATTACTTCGGCACTGTACTTCGGTTCAGCGAGAGCAAGCTCAGTCGGATTGAGAATGATGAATGGCTGGCAACCTGCTTATGACCATTCAGACCCACCCCGTTGACACCATCCTGCACAAACGTGACGGCCACGAACTCACCGACAGCGAAATCCGCAGCTTTGTTGGCGGCGTCGTTACCGGCGAGATCACCGAAGCACGTATCGCGTCACTGCTCATGGCGATCTTCCAGCGCGGCCTTTCTTCCCGCGAACTGGCGACGCTGACCGACGCCATGCGCCGCAGTGGTGATGTATTCGACTCGACCTCCCTCGGCAAATACACGGTAGACAAGCACTCCACCGGCGGCGTGGGCGATAAAAGTTCGCTGCTGATTGCACCCGTCGTCGCAGCGGCGGGGCTGGCCGATCCCATGATC
>CAXUEW010000072.1:12219-12827 GCA_964250115.1 uncultured Terriglobus sp. | reverse complement strand
TTCAAGAGCCTCCTCGTTTGACTTCAGCGAAGGAGCAAATCCACCTTCATCACCCACGGCGGTGTTGTAGCCCTTCTTCTTCAGCACGCTCTTCAACGTGTGGAAGGTTTCCGCGCCCCACCGCAGCGCTTCGGAAAACGTCTCCGCGCCCACGGGCATAATCATGAACTCCTGAAAGTCCACGTTGTTGTCGGCGTGCGCGCCACCGTTAAGAATGTTCATCATCGGCGTAGGCAGCAGGCATGCATTCACACCGCCGAGATAGCGGTACAGCGGCAACTTCAGCGCGTTGGCTGATGCACGTGCGACTGCCATGGAAACGGCGAGAATCGCATTCGCACCCAGGTTGCCCTTGTTCTCGGAACCGTCCAACGCCAGCATGGTTTCGTCGATTAGCCGCTGGTTGGTGGCGTCCATGCCGCCGAGTTCCGGTGCAATGGAGCTCTCAACATTCTCCACGGCCTGCAGCACGCCCTTGCCCAGGTAGACCTCTTTGTCGCCGTCGCGCAGCTCCACGGCCTCATGTTCGCCGGTACTGGCACCACTTGGAACCGCCGCACGGCCCATGGCCCCGCCGCTCAGGATTACGTCAGCTTCCACGGTGGGAT
>CAXUEW010000072.1:11713-12209 GCA_964250115.1 uncultured Terriglobus sp. | reverse complement strand
CCGGCTGTCCAGGATTTCACGGGCAGAGATGGATACGATTTCAGTCATGTTGCCTTTCTGTTGCTCAACGCGATGCGTGATGCCAGGCGCTACGATACGGTGCGTCAACCGGTCATTCAGCCGGGGCCGGCGATCGACGGCGATGCTGCTGCCGCCACCTGCCGTCCCGATCGTTTCCAGCAACTCAGCCATATTTTTTGAGGGTATTACTCCTGCAAGTACATGCCGCAGCCGTCGCGTCATTCTAGCAAAGCCGCATGACTTTTCCCTGTGGTGTCTACGTCGACAGGCAGGAAGCTCACGCTAAATTTACGCAGCCCTGGCGTTGACGGTCTTGATTCAGCAGGGCAGATCGTTGCCACAGACTGTCTGTCATCTTCTAGGCTTAGCGCAGCCGCGTGTGTGCGGCAAAGGAGCGTCCGCCTTGAAATCACACTTCGCACTCCTGTTGGTGTTTGCCACTGCGCCGGCCATGGCACAGCAGACCGGCGTGTCG
>CAXUEW010000072.1:11183-11703 GCA_964250115.1 uncultured Terriglobus sp. | reverse complement strand
AGATCAGCCCGCAATCACAGCTGCGCCGAAGCCTTCCGCCGCGATACCGGTCACTGCTCCTGTGGGCGAGGTGTACCAGCCGTATCGGCCCGCGGTCACGCTGCACACGCGTACCGAACTCACTGCGGCACCCGTCGATCCGGATGCCGGTATCGTGCTCAGCGTGCCGCGCCGTCCCAACGAGCTGCCGGTGGGCACTGCTCTGCGTATGCGGCTTCGTAGTGAGATCACTACAGATGGCACGCAGCCAAATACGCCCTTTCTTGCCGACCTTTCAGAGAATGTTGAGAGCGAAGGTCGCGTTGTGCTGCCAGCCGGTTCGACTGTGGAAGGCATCATCACTCAAGTGCGCGGCGGCAGGCGCATCCGTGGGGCCGCGTTGATCCATCTTCAGGCACAAGCAGTGTTGCTGCCCGACGGCACGCGCATACCTCTTCGCGCTGCCGTAATCGACACGGATCAGTACGCAAACACAAAGGTTGACGAGGAAGGCAACATCCTGCGGAAAGACCATGTGGGT
>CAXUEW010000072.1:6310-11173 GCA_964250115.1 uncultured Terriglobus sp. | reverse complement strand
CGGCGGCCCGGCTGGTGCACTGGTGGGTGCAGGCGTTGGCGCTGGCGTCAGCACTGTGGTGTGGCTGAAGCAGGATCGTCAGGCACACTTGCCAAAAGACACGCTCGTTGTACTTGGCCTGACCGAACCTTTGCTGATCCGGCCCCTAGTCCGTGAGCCGGAGTTCTCTGCCAATCCCTCGCGGTCTCCCGCTGCAACAGCAACTGGAAACGAGTCGTATGCCGCACCTGCCCCGGCCTACAGCGCTCCGCAAAGCTTCGTACCTTCTAACTGACGGCAAGATAACGCAAGCAGCCTAAGTGTGAAGCTGGGCCAGAAGACGTTTCCAGTTCTTCGTGTTCCGCTGGTAGCTTTTCTTCAGGTCGTTCAGAATCAGTTGCAGATCGCTCGATCCCTGCAGCCGCGTCCACGCCGGATTGCGAACAAACCAGGGATAGTTCTCGTTGCCCAGGTACACGGCCCGCCGCAGCCAGTGCAGTGCCTCCCCACCTTCGCCATCCACGGCAAAGTACGTTGCCAGGCGGTATGCCATCTCGCTGTCCGCCTCTGCGGCGGCCAGCGTTTCCTCAACGATAAAGGTACCCGCCTTGTCGCGTTCGCCAAGCATGGCGTAACACATGGCAATGGTAGGGTGCACGATGCGCAGGCTGTTGTCTTCGGCAATGACAGCCTCCAGCGCGCTGATGGCCTGCTCAAGCTGCCCCTGCCGCATGTATTGGTAGCCGCGGGTAATGCACAGCATGGGGTGACGAGGCTCCAGGGTCAGACCCTTCTGGATCTCTTCTTCCGCCAGTTCAAACTGGTTCTGGTACTGGTACACGCGGGCACGGTGGTTGTAAATGACCGGTGCATCCGACGGGTTCAGGCGCAGTGAGATGCCGAACTGCTTCAGAGCCTCGTCATACTGTCCATCGCTGCGCAGGGTTGTACCGGCGATGCGGTGGACGTTCCAGTTGTTACCGGCGGTCTGCAGAAGGTTGGCAATGCCGTGCCGGGCGCTCTCCTTTTCGCCGCGCGACAGCAGCATGTACACGCGGTACAGGTTGGCTTCCACTGAGGTGGAGTCGAGTGCAAGCGCCTTATCTAACGCCCGCCTCATTTCCAGCAGGTGCATTTGCCCGCCCAGGCCGTGGCTCAGGTATTGCAGGTGCGTGATGCCGAGGCCGCTCCACCCGGGTGCATAGGTGGGGTCGCGCTGCACGACGCGAGTGAACAGTTCGGTCGCTCGCTGCAGATCTTCCGGGCTTCCGGTGCGGAACATAAATGAGTTCAGCAGCGCGCGCGCCTGCAGGTAGTCCTCGGAAACTTCCTGCTCCAGCAAAACCGGCTGGTTGCCGCTGTTTGCGGAAGTGCCCGCGCGCACCCCTGCGCCGCCGCGCAATGCACTGAAGATCTCCGTGCCAATCTCGTTCTGCACGGCGACCAGGTCGAACGACTCCACGTTGATGGAGCCACCGGCGCGCACCGCCTGCTCGGGAACGTGCAGCATCTGCCAGTTCAGGTCGAATCCGTTTGCGCCACGCATGAAGCTGCCCGCAACCACATACTCAACCGAAAGCCTGCGGCCAACGCTTAGCGGATCGAGCTGACCGGGCGGCACGTTCATCAGCGTGCTGGACGGCCGCACAATCAGGCTTTGCATGCGCGACAAACGGGCGCTGATCGCGTCGGCCAGGGCGTGGCCGTACAGCGCGGCATTGTCGCCCGCGCTCATGTTGACGAATGGTAGCACCACGATGGTGTTGTGGCTAAGATTGCCGCCGCTCTCGCGAAAACGTTCGGCCAGCATGGACAGCAAACCCGTCGACCGCTTCTCTTCTTCCGCGGATGGCAACTCCTGCGTGTTCTGCACGGAGAGGCTGGCTGCGGGTACCACCAAGGCCTCCATCTGCGAGGTCTTCAGAATGGTGCGAAGGCTCTCGCGCAATTCGGCCGCGGAGGAGAAGCGCTCGGCAGGCTGCTTCTGCAGGCAATGTAGGATGGCGCTCTCAAGCTCCGCCGGCGCACCTGGCGCTACTTCGCGAACAGACTGGGGCTCGACAAACTGGATAGCGCGGATGGTCTGAAAGTCCGGCGTATCGGGCCGGTGAAAAGGATGCCGGCCTGTGAGCAGCTCATACAGAACCACGCCAAGCGCGAAGATATCGCTCTGTACCGACGACTGCCCAGTAACGAACTGCTCCGGAGCCATATACGCGATCGTGCCGCCGCGTGCGGTGTACGTGCCGGTGGGCAGGGGCTTGCGTTCCGCATGCAGGGCTGGGTCGAAGTCTGCCTCTTCCATGCGGATGCGTCTGGCCAGGCCGAAATCCAGGATCTTGAGCAGCCCGCCATCCGTCAGGATCAGGTTGGCGGGCTTTAGATCGCGATGGAAGATGCCAAGCGAGTGTGCCGCGGCCAGGCCATCCGCAGCCTGGATGCCGACGGAGAGGACCAGTTCGACGTTGGCAGGGCCTGCCTCAACCAGGCGGTCCAGAGGCTTACCCGGCACGTACTGCATGACGATGTAGGCTTCGTCATCCACCTCGCCCACATCGTAGATGGCGCAGACGTTGGGGTGTTCAATCGCGGAGGCCAGCCGGGCCTCGCGCAGGTATGTCCTTCGCATCTCCTCGGCGGTGAGCGTTCCGCGCTGCAACAGCTTCAAAACCACCGGTCGCTGCAACTGCGTGTCGTTCGCCAAAAACACCACGCCGCTGCCGCCCGATCCCAGCTTTCGGACAAGTTCGTAGTGATGAATGACGCGGTGCTTCATGCACCCCATTATCTCAGGCGGTCAGCCTGTACCGCCCGGAGGATGATGCCACACAATCTTCAGTGAGCCCGTCGCGGAACCGTGGTGCCCGTTACAGAACCATCGCCCACGGGTGGTTTTGCGGCGGCACGGCGTGCAAGCAGAAGCATCGCCAGACCAAACAGCGACATGATGCCACCCCAGATGACGTTCACGTTCTGCCCCATGGATCGCACGTACATGGGGCTATGCCACGTGAAGATTCCATATCCCAGCAACAGCAAGCCGATCGCCAGGAACATCAAGCCAAGTGGAAGACGCAGATCAAGACCCATGAGAGACTCCGCAGGTGAACAGCTTCAGGCGAACACAAGGTTGAGCACAGCCAGCACGGCAAGCACCGCTACGGCAAGCGTCGAAGGCTTCTGGTACCAGCGCAGGTGATGATCGACCGGCTTTGGCGTAAGCGAATACACCAGGCCCACAAGATCCTCTTCCTGACGCGCTTTTGTCAGCAGGCTGATACAGGTCGTGACCAGCAGATTGGTCGTGAACGCGATGATTGCCGTCCAGAAGTTCTGCGCCATTTCGCTGGGATAGGTGTGCAGGTGCGTGATCCATCCGCCATGCAGTCCGGCAGCCGCGCCTGCGGGCAGCGTCAATCCGTGGTGCAGCAGGGCCGCGCTGGTACCGCTGACCAGACCCGCAAATGCGCCGTGGCCCGTGGTGCGCTTCCAGAACATACCCAGCAGGAACGTTGCGAACAATGGAGCATTCACCAGCGAGAACACCAGTTGCAGCGTGTCCATGATGTTGTTGAAGCCGGTTACCAGGTACGCCGCGCCGACGGACAACACCACGCCGCCCACGGTAGCCCATCGCCCCATCGTGAGATAGTGCTTGTCGCTGGCATTCTTGTTCAGATAGCTCTGGTAGATGTCGTAAGTCCAGACCGCGTTGAAGGCGGTCACGTTCCCCGCCATGCCCGACATAAAGCTGGCCAGCAGGGCGGTAAGACCAAGGCCCAGGATGCCAGTCGGGTAGTAGCTCAGCAGCAGCGTCGGGATAGCAAGATCGTAGTTATAGATAGGCTCACCATGCGAATCGAGTTCCGCCTGGCCGTTCCTTGGATCGATCTTGACCGGGATCAGACCCTTGCTACCGCCTGCCTGCACACTGCCCGCGATTGATGTTGCCGAACTGGTGTGTGAAGCAATGGCTGGTGCGGCCACGGCGATCAGCCCCGGCAGGATGACGAGGAACGGGAAGAACATCTTCGGAATGGCGGCAATCAGCGGCACGCGGCGTGCGCTCTCCTCGCTGTCGGCAGCCATGGCACGCTGCACCACCAGGAAGTCCGTGCACCAGTAGCCGAAACTTAATACGAAACCCAGACCCATGGTCAGGCCGAACCACTCCACGCCCAACGGGTTGGTGTTGGCGTGCTCCATGCCGCGCCATGAATGGGTAAAGCCTGTGGGCAGCTTCTGCTGCAAGCCGTGCCATCCGCCCACGTTGCGCAACCCGATGAACACCAGCGGAAAGAAGCCGGCCACAATCAGGAAAAACTGCAGCACCTCGTTATAAATGGCGCTGGTCAGGCCGCCAAGAAAGATATACGCCAGCACAATGACTGCGGAGATCAGCACGGATAGATGAAAGACATACGCGTCCGGCACGATGCCCTTGAAGATGCCCAGCGCGTCGATCAGCAGAGCCATGGCGTACATGGAAATGCCCGACGAGAACAGCGTCATAATGCCGAACGAGACAGCGTTCAAAGCGCGCGTTTTCTCATCGAAGCGCAGCCGCAGGTACTCCGGCACGCTGCGCGCCTTCGAACCGTAGTAGAACGGCATCATGAAGATGCCGACGAAAACCATGGCGGGAACCGCGCCAATCCAGTAGAAGTGGCTGGTCGCCATGCCGTACTTGGCACCGGACGCGCCCATGCCGATCACCTCTTGCGCGCCAAGATTTGCCGACAGAAAGGCCAGGCCGCACACCCAGGCCGGTATGGATCGCCCGGCAAGAAAAAAGTCGTTGCTGGTGCGCATGTAGCGTTTCAGAGCAACGCCTATTCCCAGCACAAAGGCGAGATAGACTGCCATAATCAGCCAATCGACGGC
>CAXUEW010000072.1:0-6300 GCA_964250115.1 uncultured Terriglobus sp. | reverse complement strand
CGCGCATTCAGAATGGTGAATCGATCGTGCACCAGCGTAGCGGGAAGTACGGCTTACGTCTATGTAGCCGAAATACAAGGCGGTGGAACTGGCATACAGGCAACGTGTGTGCTGGCCAAAGCAGCATGATGCCTCTTCTAAGCTGCTTTGCCCAACATATCTGCATCCGATCTGATACGTCACGTGGAACTGGAACTTTGGGCGTGTAAGCACACGCCATACTGGCTGGAGAAAATGGCTCGTCTATGCAAGCAACAATTTTACTGATCGACGATAATGCGATACAGGCGGCCACCAGGCAGATCATTCTGAAGCGTGCAGGCTATTTCGTCATACCCGTGCTCAATCCACAGCGTGCGCTGCAGCAGATTCGGGATCAGGATTTTCCTTCTGAAGTGGATCTGGTGATTACCGATCACCTGATGCCCGGAATGAACGGTGCCGAATTTGTGCGGGAACTGAGAGCGTTGCATCCGGAATTGCCGGTCCTTGTGATTAGTGGCTTGGACGAGGCAGAAGATGCTTACCACGATCTGAATGTCATGTTCCGTATTAAGCCGCTCATGCCGGACCTCCTGCTTGCCTCGGTTGAGTGGCTGCTTCGTCCAGTTGCCGACCGAACGGGCACATCCCTGCCCCCATCCGATCATCTGGAAGCTGTGCGGTAGTCGCACCGCCGCGCGATCAGGTTTGCTCACCGTAGCGCCGCCTGAGAGAATGGGTGTGCGTCAGGCAGGCGCGGAACCTTTATGCCTCATCCCATGCCCACCTTCGGCACCTTTGCGCTTTTGTTGGCGCTTTGCTTGTCAGCCTATACGCTGCTTGCCGGAGGGTTCGCACTTTTTGCAACGGCGCGTGGTCTGCCACTGCGCGTCTCACCGGAGCGGCTAAGCGAGACGGCTCGCCGTGCGGGCATCGCTAGCTTTGTCGCCGTGGCCGCAGCCGCATTCGCCCTGGTCTGGGCCTCCTACACAAACGACTTTTCAGTGGAGTACATCCGCGAGCACACCAATATCGCGCTGCACCCGGCCTATAAGTTCAGCGCGCTTTGGAGTGGCCAGGAAGGCTCGTTGCTGCTGTGGGCATTCCTGCTGGCTGCATACGGCTTTGTGCTGCGGCTAAGGCACCGTGAAGATGTTCGCCTGTTCGCGTACGCTTCGACCATTCTCGCCGCGCCTCAGGTGTTCTTCCTGGCGCTGCTGAACTTCGCCGCAGAACCTTTCTCGCTGACCAAGGGTGCTATCCCGCTGGACGGCAACGGCCTAAACCCACTGCTGCAATACCCGGAAATGGTCATCCACCCACCCATGCTATACCTGGGCTACGTTGGCTTCTCTGTGCCCTTTGCGTTCGCCCTGGGCGCGTTGATGATGAAGTATCCAGGTGAAAAGTGGATCCGCATCACACGCCGCTGGACGCTAGTCACATGGCTCTTCCTGACCGTTGGCATCTCGCTGGGCATGCACTGGGCCTATGCCGTTCTGGGCTGGGGCGGCTACTGGGGATGGGATCCGGTCGAAAACGCATCGTTCCTGCCATGGCTCACAGCAACCGCGTTTCTGCATTCCGTCATGATGCAGGAAAAGCGCGGCATGATGAAGAAGTGGAACGTCTGGCTCATCTTCATGACGTTCATGCTGACCATCCTGGGCACGCTGCTCACCCGGTCCGGCATCGTCAGCAGCGTGCATGCCTTTGCGCAAAGTTCCATCGGCAACTGGTTCACGACCTTCCTTTGCCTTACCTTTGCGGTATGCCTGTTCACCTTTTTCCGGCAGAGCAAACATCTCACCAGCGAACACAAGCTGCAGTCCATTGTGTCGCGTGAGAGTTCGTTCCTCTTCAACAACCTTGTATTGCTGGTCGCCTGCTTTACCGTGCTGTTTGGAACCATGTTTCCTGTACTGAGCGAGTATGTTCAGGGTTCCAAGGTCACCATGGGAGCGCCCTTCTTCAACCGCGTAGCTGTGCCGATTGGTCTGTTCCTGCTGGTGCTTACAGGCGTAGGCCCGCTGCTGGCGTGGCGTGCCACTTCCCTACGTTCGATCCGGCGAAACTTCATCCTGCCGTGTGCCGCCGTTCTTGGCAGCGCCGCCATCCTGATGATCAGCGGGCTGCGTCCATGGAAGGCCGCCGAGTCTGATCTGGAAGGTCAGCTTTACGCGCTTGTCTGCTTCTCCATCGGTGCGGGTGTCTTTACCGCGATCACCGCGGAGTTCCTGCGGGGCGCGCATGTGGTGCAGACGCAAACCGGTAAAAGCCTCGCTGGCGCCGGGGTCCAGCTCATCATGCGGAATAATCGCCGCTACGGTGGTTACATGGTGCACTTCGGCATTGTGGCCCTGTTCGCCGGCCTGGCCGGGTCCGCATTCAACCAGGCGCGTGAGCTTGAAATGGGGTACGGCGACTCTATTACTGTCGGCAGTTACAAACTTGTCTGCCTTAGCTACACGCAGGATTCAAACCCAAATTACGACACGGACTTCGCCCTGCTGGATGTCTATCGCGGCGATAAGAAGCTGACGCAGATGGCTCCGGAACGCCGTTTTTACAACGCCAGCCAAACCACATCGACCATGGTCGCCATACACTCCACGCTGCTGCGTGATTTGTACGTCGTGTTTGAAGGCCGCAATCCCGAGACGAACCGGCCCATCATCAAGGTGTTCCTGAATCCGCTGGTTTCGTGGATCTGGATCGGCGTTGCAGTTGTCTTCGCAGGAACAATCCTGGCGCTTGCACCAAGCCTGCGCCCTGCACTTGCCGGACGGCCTTTGCCCATCGCGCCACAGCGTGAGTTGCAGGCAGTAGGGGGCGATTGATGCTGCATCTGTTGCGTAGCCGCGCCGCGCAAATGGTCCTGCTGTTCACGGTTGCACTTGCCACCATCGGCGCAGGTGACACCACGGCGAAGTTCTCGAATCTGGGTCACAAAATGGTCTGCACCTGCAGTTGCGGGCAGATCCTTTTGGAGTGCAATCATGTCGGTTGCCCCAACTCTGACGGTATGATTCGCGAGCTTAGCAGCCAGGTCGCGGGCGGCGGAACAGACACCAGCATCTTCAACTTCTTCGTCGCCAAATACGGCCCCACGGTGCTGGCCGCACCCATCCGCGGCGGCTTTGACAATGCCGCTTGGATCGTGCCGATCGTCGTCTTCCTGCTTGCAATCGTCGGTACCGCCTTGTTGATTCGCAGGTGGAAAGGCCGCCACATGCTGGCAGCGGCAGGTGCACCCGGTATGACCTTCGGTGACACGGCAGGCGGCAGCGATCTGCGTGATCGCATCCGTCGCGACACGGAGTTCTAGGCAATGGGCTTGTTTGCAGGTGGTGTACTCCTCGTCGCTTTGTTCGCGTATGTCTTCTGGCCTGACAAAGATCCTTTTGTACAAAGTGCGAACACGCGGCTCGACTTTCTACGAGAGCGCCGCGACATGGTTTACGCAAACCTGCGCGACCTGAACTTCGAGTACAAGGCCGGCAAATATCCCGTGGAGGACTACGCTACGCAACGCGACATGCTGGAGACAGAGGCCGCGACCATTGTGTCGGAGATTGACACCTTCGAACGCGTGTAAAGCCTCTCGTGATTCCGCCAAGGCCGTCATCCTGAGGAGCGAAGCGACGAAGGAGCCCGAGGCGGTTTGGCTGTCATAACCGCTCATGGGTTTCTTGCGAGAAAGCCAGAATCATTGAACGCGGATAGAAACCGCAGGGATCCTTCGCTTTGCTCAGGATGACGGACGCAGTGGATGGCGCAGCTCGAGCGACCGCACAAACGTGGCACGCGCTCTGTTAGTCTGCGCACGTACCCACAAACTCCCAGCGACCCACAAGGAGCTCCATGCCCCTGCGCCGCCTCTTCTCTGCTGCAACCTTCATTTTGGCCGGCATCATCGCCCTGCCCACGTTCGGCCAGCCCGCATACAAGCCGCAGCACGGCTCCGAGATCCTTTGGGACAAATGGGGCGTGCCGCACATTTTTGCAAAGACGACGCGCGACATGTTCTACCTGTTTGGCTATGCACAGACCCAGGCGCATGGCGACCTGTTGATGCACGTGATAGCTGGCAGCCGCGGTAAGTCCAGCGAGATCTACGGTGCAGGCGACGGCGACCGAAACTTGAAGACCGATCGATGGGTTCTGCTGAACGAGGTGCCGCAGCGAGCGCAGATCTGGCTGGGTCAACAGACACCGGAGTTTCGCGGCTATCTGGATGCCTTCGCCGCAGGCATCAACGCATACGGCAAGGCACATCCTGAGAAGCTGAGCCCTGAAGCAAAGCAGGTGCTGCCCCTCTCCGCGCTCGACATCATTCAGCATGAAGAACATTTTGTGAACTTCGAATTCGTTGCGAACCGATCGCTGATGGAGCCTCGCGCAGTCAGCACAGCTGCGCTTGCACAACCTGAGTCGCCCTTCGGACCCGGGAACATGGACATGCAGGATGGCTCGAACGGCTGGGCCATTGCGCCGTCGCACTCGGCAAGCGGCAATGCCATGCTACTGATGAATCCGCACCTGGCCATGGGCGGCGAACAGAGCTATTTTGAGGTTCAGCTTTCCGCGCCGGGCATCAACCTGTACGGTGCCACGCAGGTTGGCCTGCCAGTTCTACGCTTCTGCTTCTCCGACTCAGTCGCCATAACAAATACAGTCAACACCAACAATGGAGCGTTGCTGTACAGCCTGACAGAGCAGGGTGGCGGCTACCTGTTCGACGGCGCGGTCAAGAAGTATGAGACGGCGCAATACCCGTTCCGCGTTAAGCAGAAAGACGGCACGCTGACGACGGAGATCGTGCAGGTACAGAAGAGCGTGCATGGTCCTGTGGTCCGCCGTGACGACGGCAAGCCGTTCGCTCTGTTCGTCGCCGGCCTGGACAAGCCGTTCTTCCTGGAGCAGTACTGGAAGATGGATACCTCGCGCAACTTCGCGGAGTACCAGGCCCAACTGCGGCGGCTTGAAGTGCCCATGTACAACATCCTGTATGCCGACCGCGACGGCCACATCGAGTACCTGTTCAACGCCAACGTGCCGCGCCGCACCGGCGACTGGTCCACATGGCAGCGGCCGGTCGATGGGGCGACCAGCAGCATGTTGCCACATGGAATCCTTAGCTACGACGAACTCCCCAAGCAGGTGGACCCGCCCAGCGGCTATGTGCAGAACTCGAATGAGCCACCCTGGGACGCGGCCTGGCCCAGCATGATCGACAGGGCAGCGTTCCCGGCTTACATCTCGTCATACTTCCCGCTGTTCCGTTCGGACCGGGCTCTGCGCATGTTGAGCGAAGACCCTAAGATCAGCTTCGACATGCTGCTGCAGAAGAAGTTTTCCACGCGGATGGAGATGGCAGACCGGGTCCTGGACGACCTGCTAGGTGCCACGGACCAGTTCGGATCGCTCCGTGCAAAACAGGCAGCAGCCGTCCTGAAGACGTGGGATCGGCAGGCCGAGGCGAACTCACGCGGTGCCTTGCTGTTTTACACCTGGGCACAGAAGTTCATCGGCACCAGCGTCGGCATGACGACGGCGGCATCGCAGAAGAACTGGGCCGTGCCCTACAAGCTGGACGAGCCGCTGACAACGCCCCGGGGACTCAAAGACCCAAAAGCGGCCGCTGCCATGCTGGCCGATGCCGCGGATGAGACAGAGAAAGTCTACGGTGCAATCGACAGGCCCTGGGGCGAGGTGATGAAGTTCCAGTTGAATGGCCAGTCTGACGGCAACACCACCGCCGAACGTGGACCGGCGCTGAACGGCGTCTCACTCCCCGGCAACGGAGGTTACGGCAATCTAGGCATCTTCCGCGTTATCACGTGGGGTCCGCTGAAGGACGGCATTAAGACACCCGTCCACGGCGACGGCTTCACCATCGCTCTGGAGTTCACAAAGCCCTCCGTAAGAGCGAAGACCTTCGTCTTCTACGGCGAGTCCTCCCAGCCGGGATCTCCCTTCCACACGGACGAGCTGCCTCTGGCCGAAAAGAAGCAGTGGCGTGATGTGTGGCGCACACGCGCTGAAGTGACTGCGAACCTGAGTTCCAGGGACAGTTTCTAAGCCCTCGCGTGTGCCGGTCACCGTGCAGGAGGCGAACCGCACGGTTCCTTGTGTTCTCACGCAAGTGGCGCAGGTACCGTCGATTTAGACTTGTGAGGATGCGTCTTCTCAAGTTTGCTCTTCGCGCTGCGATCCTCTGTACTGCCCTGCCCGCCTTCGCCGCGGGCACCATCACCGGCACCATTACAAACGGCACCACGGGCAAACCGTCCGCGAATGACACCGTGACGCTCA
>CAXUEW010000071.1:12572-12957 GCA_964250115.1 uncultured Terriglobus sp. | reverse complement strand
CTTGATGGTGTCGTTGCCTTCGCGCCGAATATTGCGGACGCTGGTCTTGTGGTCTTCAAGAATACCGGCCAACTGCTTCACGGCGTCACGCCGGCGTTCTTCGGTCATGGGCGGGATCGGCACGCGGATTACCTTGCCGTCGTGCATGGGATTGAAGCCTTGCCCGCTGGTCCGGATGGCTTTCTCAATCAGGCCGACGACACCCACGTCGAAGGGCTGCACCACAATTTGGTTAGGCTCCGGCGCGCTGAGCTGGGCAAGCTGGTTGATCGGCATCTCCGATCCGTAGTAATCCACGCGGATGTTGTCCAGCATGTGCACGCTGGCACGGCCCGTACGTACCGCCAGCAGGTTGCTGCGGAAGTCTTCAATCGACTTCTTCATG
>CAXUEW010000071.1:7525-12562 GCA_964250115.1 uncultured Terriglobus sp. | reverse complement strand
TCTTCATGCGTTCGGTCAGCTGAACCTGCAGGTCTTTCAGTGCCGGAATGTTTGCCATCTGCGAAGCCATCGTGTTCGTCCCTCAAGGCGCGTTTGCGCAACGTGTCCGATTCTATCGGATGCCGCTTGCCACAGACATGCGATCAATGCTCCTTGTGGTACAGGTCATAGACGCCGAAGGTATCCACGCGCCGCCAGTTCGCCTTCAGTTCTTTTGCCAGGAGCGCACCCTGCAGATATGGCTCCCTGCGTTTTTTGTAGTGGTAGCCAAAGCGCAGGCGAAACTTCATGCCGACGTTATTGATCTTGTTTTCGTTCAGGACGCCCAGCTTGTTCGGCGACAACACATAGTCAGCCTGGCGGATCTCCTGCACCGTGCGCATCTCAGCGTGGGCGTCAACCGCTGCAATACAGAAGTACAGCGGCTGGTACTCGCCCGCTGTGGTCAGATCGTCGGCCAGCCGCATGGGCTGGTTCCATGGGAACGAGACGCGATGGCCCGCAATGACTTTCTGCAGTCTTGAGAAGTCGGCGTCGTCATGCTCGTCCGGCTGCTGCTTCATCAGCTTCTTCACGCCGCCCGAACCCAGCGCATACTCCTGCAAAACAGAGTAGGTGCAGAACAGCAGCGCCAGTGCGAGGCCGATCCTGCGTGCGGGCAGGCGCATACGGTCCAGCGCAACAAAGCCCAGCAGAAACGCGGGCCAACCGTTGAACGAAACGTGCAGAGGATCGCACCGGCCAAGTGCCGCCGGCAGCAGGGCCAGTCCTGCGACGTAGGTGCCGATCAGCAGGCCGTTACGCGCCACGCGTACGATGCTGTGGTCTTCATCTGCCAACGCAGCGGCCACTGTGAGCGGTGCAAGGCCAACCACGCAGAACAGCAGGAAGTAGATGTGCGGCGCGGGTTCCAGCAGCATGTTGTAGCCGCCGTTGGCGAAGTCTTTCAACGTGCGAAAGTAGTCAGGGCCCACCAGCAGCGCGAAGATGCCGCTGCCAATTCCAGCTGCGACCGGCACCAGCAGCCAGGCGAGCCCGGCCCTCCAGTTCGGCAAGGATCTACCTACGCGAAACAAGCCGTAGACACCCGCACCGGCGGCGAAGGCGACGCCCATCTCCGGCGAGATCGCGAACGTCGTCACCGCTCCAAGCGCAGCCATCAGGCTTGCTCGCAGAATGGTTGTCTGCCGCGAAAGCAGCACCAGCGCAAAAACGCTGCAGACAAAGCGGAAGGCCGTGTAGTTCAAGCCTTCCTGCGGGTCCAGCGTGACGATGCACAGCAGCAGGAACGCGGCGATCTTCATACCCCTGCGCATGGGCATGGCAGACACCGTGTGAAAAAGCATCGCCGTTCCCACGGCTTCCATGACGCACAGCGAAACCACGTAAGCCGCCATGGCCGACACGTGCAACACGCCAAGTGCACGAATAAACGCCGCGGGCCACAGGTACATCAGCGGACCGTAGGCAAACTCAACCTCGCGGTACAGTGCTTTGTGAAAGACGAGGCCACTGCGCAGCTGGTTGAGAAAATAACCGGCGTCGGCATAATACATCTGCAGCCGGACCATCTGGATGCCAAGCAAGGCAGCGGCCACCATGACCACTCCCATGCCAATCCACAGCCACTGCAATGATGGTCGCTCTTGCCCGGTCTGCGGTTCTGAAGCACGGGGGGTAAAGAAGCGAAAACGCCAGCACAGCAGGCTTGTGATAACGCCCACGGCGGCGGCAGCCATTGCGCCCACACGGTTGTTCCCGCCCGTCGTGTACACCGGCGAAAACACCGGAACCTTCAGTGGGAACAGAAACGGCAGCACAAAGGTGCCCAGCATGGTGGCGACTGCAATCAGCAGCCAGAAAATGGTTCGTCGCTTCAGAAGACACTCCTCTGCCGACGGTTGTCAGGTGCGGCACTTGTTCCGCACAATGTACCCGGCATTGCCGCGCAGGACCTTGTTTTACTGTGTGTCCATGACATTCTTGCGCTGCAGGCAGATGCTTTCACTATCGCCCGACATCGGCAATGGACAGGGTGCCCAGTTCCGCTGCAGGTAGTTTGCCGGCAGGTTGGCATATACAACGCTGGGCCAGTCCACCAGCACGTTGATATGATGGCTGTCGATGAACTCCGGTAGCTGATGTCTGGCCGAAGCCTCCAGCGCGCCCTGGTTCAACTTGCCGTCCAGGTTCTCCACGTTGCGGTTGAAAAAGCCGACCACACCACTCTGGAATGAACCCACGTGCGCCGACGGAAAGTTCTTCCGTATATAACCGGCGGCAATGGTCTGGCTGTTTCCTACGTGCCCGGTATGCAGCGAACCCGCGGTCCAGCAGGCGAACACGGCACCCAGAGCGCAGGTTATGGTAATCATGTGCCGTCTTACCCACACGGACTGCGCCAGCACAACCGCGCACGCCGGCAGCGTCAGCACTGCGATCGGAGCTACGTAGCGATAGTAAAAGTGTGTCGCATTGAACAGCACAAGGTAAGTCACGACCAGTGTGGCCAGTCCGGAAAGCCACAACACGCTATGTCTGGACCGCAGCAGCATACCCAGTGTGTGACGAAGGTCCTTCCTGGCGACAAGCAGCCACAGCATGGCAATGCTGCTCAAAACGGCGACCGTCGCTGTTACATGCGACCTCACTGCGTAGCACCAGGGCATCACCTCGCCCGCAATCGCAATCAACATGGTGCCTGCGCGCATGGCGAACACATCATGCGTCAACAGTGTCGATTCCGCCTTGCCGGAACTGGGCAGCCACGATCCACTGACGCGGTGCACGAACCAGAACCATGGGCTGACGAGCAGAAGCGCAATGGAGCCGGCAGCCATCGCCTTCGTCCACGAGATCCAGCGGTAGAGCAGAAGTATGCCCAGCAAGACGGCGAACAGCAGGCCGAAGTCGATACGTGCTTCGCCTGCGCATCCCGCCGCCACGCCCAGCAGCAGCATATCCTTTGTGCTGGTGCTGCCCTTCGCCGCAATGCGCAATGTTACCTGGAAGCAGGCAGCAAGCAGCAGCAGGTACAGACCCGTCTCAAGACCGTAAGTAAACAGGCGGAAGAGTGTGAAGCTGAATATCGTTAGCAGGAAAGCAATCGTCGCAGCGTGCTTGCGCAGCGCAGGCGGTGCCAGAGCATGGGCAATCCTGCTTAGTTGCCAGGCAAGTATCACAAACAGCGCGGCACCCATCAGCATCACACTGCGGATCAGCGCCGGCGCGCCCCCTCCAAATGCTTTCACCACCCAATCCAGCAGAGCGAACAGCACCGTGGCAAGCGGCTGAATGCCGGTTGCCCACATGCCGCGGTTGTACAAAACATGACCCTTTGTGGCAATGTTGTCGGCCACGGTCAGCATGTAATAACCGTCTTCACCAACGGGTTTGTCAATCAGCGAAGGCCAGTGCGATGTCGAAACCATTGAAGTAGGAAAGCTGGTACGCGAGCATGCCGCGAGCAGCGCCACATAGGCAAGCACGACACATGCCGCACTAAGCATCAGCGTGCCTGGCACGATCTGCAACCGGCGTTGCTCGCTTCTGTCCGGCACGGCGAAACTCCTACAAGGGCGTAAATAGCTGAAATGCAGGCGCAGTACTTCGCGCCGTCCGATAAATCAGGTTGCTGAACTCGAGTTCTATGCAGACAGAGCGGATATACCCTGTGATCTGCCACAAGTGCACACGCCCTCCCAGACGCCGTGCCTTATAGAACATAAGCCGTAAAGAAACAGAGACTTATTACCACGATACAGGTGAAACAGGCTCCAAGCAGGGTTATCTCATATGACGCCCAATGCGCCGAACACGGTTTTCGCAGAGTAAAGAAACAACTCGACCGGCGTCTTTCGACGCAGTGAAGGCCGAGTTGCTAGGGCATATCGACCTATTTGCATTCGAGATCTCTGCCCTGAAGCGCAGTTGCCGGCACAGCTAAATCTGTGCCCTTCCGAACCCCTGCATTATCTACAACTTCTGTCCTATGTGCATCTGAGAATATGTCGATACGCCCTAGCCAAGTGATGTAAGAGACCGGCATCACAGAAGGCGCCAATACCTCAGAAAGAGTCGATGCGAAGTGCGCCATCTTCCAGGGAATAACGGCGGATATCCAGTGTCTCCGACGAAAATCCAAGCAGTTGCAAAATACTGTCGCCGAAAATCTGAGCCAGTTCGTCCTGCGTGCACGTCGGCAGGTAGAGGTGCAAAACGCGAGGATCGTAATAGCGAAAGAGCAGGAACCGTCCGTCTTCCGTGCGAACGCGAAGAAATGTGCGCAGGTGGCGGCGCAGAGTTCGAAACGGCGATTCTGTTCTGACCAGAATGCCCCATGCTTCGTTCCAGCCGCGCAGCAGTATCTGGTCGGTAACACTGTCTGACGGCTGCATTTCCAGCAAAAACGGTGCCGCCCGCTCCAGTTCAGGCTCCAGCTTGCCCGCGAAAAGGCAGCTTTTTTCCCGGTAGGAACGGTCCAACAGATCATAGATCGACGGATGGCGCGCGCAGTCTAGGATCGCGTAGATGCGCACGGGACGGGCTGCGTCCGCCGGCCAGATCGCGGCTTTCAGCCGTGCCAGTTCCTTGCCGGAGATCATGCGGCCCGCCTTGCCGCCGCGGCTGCTGCTGCCTTGGCGCACTCCTCACAGAACGGTACGCCGCTTTCCGCTGCACTGCGCAGAACCGCCGCAGTGGCCGCGGCATCGGTCGCGCTGGAGAAGGTGTCGGCCTCTTCCGCAGCCCTGACAGACGCGGTGGAACTGCTGGACTGGGATGGGGCTGGCCGTCGTGTAGCCGGAGCAGCCTGTGCGGGGGCAGCCACGTATGCCGGATCTCGATAGCCAGTTACGGGCGGAGGCACGCTGTGCACGTGCAGAACCCCGCTGCTTAACAGCCCGGACAGAGCCTCCAGAACCTGCTCGTCGTTGCTGAACCCCGGCGGCAGGGTAGCCGGATGCAGAGCGTGCAGCATGGAGCGAAGTCCACTCATGGACGCCGGGTCGCCCTTGAACTGCCGCAACCAGACCAGGG
>CAXUEW010000071.1:0-7515 GCA_964250115.1 uncultured Terriglobus sp. | reverse complement strand
CTCGCTTTTTGCCTCGCACTGGTGCCAGGCATGGAAGTCCCATCGCGACGATACCGGTCCCAACACTTGTTGTGCCCACGCCACCTCGCCGCCCCCTCCTTGTGCCAGAAGTGTACAGCCACGGGACGCGTTCTAAGCCAGGCCGGTGCTCTGCGCCTGCTCGTGCGCATGGTAGCTGCTGCGCACCAGAGGGCCGCTCTCCACGTGGCGAAAACCCATGCGGAGCGCCTCTTCCTTCAGGAAGACGAACTCCTGCGGCGTGTAGTAGCGCTTCATGGGCAGGTGATCTTTCGAAGGCCGCAGGTACTGACCAATGGTCAAAATATCGACCCTAATTGCAGCCAGATCGCGGAAGACGTCGAGCAACTCGTGTGTCTCCTCGCCCATGCCGACGATGATGCCGGTCTTGGTTACCTGCTTTGGGTTCAGTTCTTTAGCCAGCCGCAGGTAGCCGATGGAGCGCTCGTACCGTCCGCCCGACTTGGCCACACGGTACAGCCGGGGGACGGTCTCGATGTTGTGATTCAGGATATCCGGCTTTTCGGCAACGACCAGCCGAATCGCTTCCTCAGTACCCTGGAAGTCCGGCGTCAGCACTTCCACCTGGCAGCCCGGGGCCTGTGTGCGGATCTCGCGGATCACCTCAACAAAGGCGCGCGCGGCACCGGTGTTGTCGTCATCGCGATTCACGCTGGTGATCACGGCATGCTGCAGGCCAAGCTTCGCGACAGCATAGGCCACTCGGCGCGGCTCGTCGAAATCAATGGGTTCAGGCTTGCCGCTGGGCACCGCGCAGAAGCCGCAGCGGCGGGTGCAGCTGTTGCCCAGCATCATGAAGGTGGCAGTTTTGTGATTCCAGCAATCGCCAATATTGGGGCAGTGCGCGCTCTCGCACACGGTGTGCAGCCCCAGTTCGCGGGTCAGCCGCTTCAGCGCGTGAAACGTCTCGCCCATGGGCGCACGCGCCTTCAGCCACTCCGGCTTGGGCGCTGGTTTCTTGGGTGCGAGATCGATCTGGATCAGGTCTGCAGCGAACGGACTCACACCGATATTCTATGCTCTTGGCATGGACCTGCTTGAAGTGCTTGTACCCCTGGAAAAACGGCTGCTGGCGATGGGCGACGACTGCGACCGCGCCTGTGTCGAATCGTTGCTGGCTGAAGATTTCCGCGAAGTCTCGGCGTCAGGCCGCGAGTGGACTCGCGTGTCCATGCTGCGCGAACTGGTCGGCATGCCGTTCCGCCGCCACCGCACGAGCGAGTTCCGCTGCACCGCGCTCGCCGAAAACCTGGCGCTGATGAACTACCGGACGGTGGTTAATGGACGGGAGACGCTTCGGGTGAGCCTGTGGGTACTGCGCGAAGGCCGCTGGCAGATGCTGTTTCACCAGGGAACCGTGGCCCCGCCAAAGGACGCCCCGATAGGTTCCTAAGTCGTTTCAACAGCTGGCTTACGCCGAACTCATCTTTGCCGCATTATGCGGCTGTACTCGCCGAGGCTTGATGCGGCTTTAGCCGCTGAGATAGACCGTTATCTCAGTGGCTGAAGCCACGTCACATCGCTCGAGAAAACTACAGGTAGTATCGTTACCGAGCTGGCGAGGCAGCAGGCGGAGCTTCCAGCGAAGGAATGGGCACCGGTGGTGGAGGTGTAATCCCCTGTGCCAGCAGGGCGGAATCGATCGCGCGATAGACATACTCGATGGGTACCGCGCCGGTAATCATTTCGCCATTGACGAAGATCGCCGGGACGCCGTTTACATTCAGGGTCTCGCCCTCCGCCAAGCCAGCCTTTACGCCCGATTCATCCTGCTTGGCGACACAGGCCTGCAACTTCTTCTCGTCAACCTTCTGCTCTTTGCCTTCGTCCAGGGTCGCCTTGTCCAACTGTGCAATGGCGACCGGCAGGGTCTTCTCCGGCTGTTTGTCGGGCGCGACCGTCACCTTAGGATCGACCCCAATGGTGCTCAGGTTGGCGTGCAGCACATCCACCAGGTTCCAGTAGCCGGGAACGCTCTGCACGGCCAGGCAGTCAGCATCCACGGCGGCGTGCGTCGCCCACGGATGAATCTGCGTCAGCGGAAAGTCTTTGTACGCAATGCGCACCTTGTCGCCATAGCGGGCCAGCACGGCGGGAAACATCTGCGCATGCATGCGTGCGCAGAAGGGGCACTCCAGGTCGTCGAACACGACGATGTTGACCGGCGCTTTTTCCGGTCCGCCGCGCCATGGCCGGCCCGCATCGCTGGTCAGCGTGCGTGGATCTTTTGAGATGTCGAAGGTGTTCATCTGCGCCAGCGTCTTGCCGTCTTTCGACAACAGGAACGTCATGGGCCGCGAGGGCTTGCCTTCCTCACCCAGGAAGACCGTGACTTCATCCCAGCCTGCCTGGCTGCTGGGCTTCAGGTCCGATACCTTCACGTCGTAGTTGAAGGGTAACTGCGCCTTGGTCCGGATGGTCAGGGCAATGCGCCGCGCCATCTCCGGCGAAATCTTGTTGCCCGCGGGTACCTGCGCACGGCAGCCACCCACCAGCACCGGCAGCAAAAGAAGGAGTGAAGCGGCGAAGCGCGAAGGTCCCTGAAGGTGTGGCATGCAGTCCTGATTATCTCAGGCAGTTGGACTGACCTGCCTGCAAGATGGTCCACATCTGCCTGGGTGACGGGGCTGTTTTCCGCTTCGCGGTGTCTATAACGGCAGCCCGCAACAGCCGGGCCTATGAGGTTTCACGATGCGTGTCGCGCCGCTGCTGACCCTTTTTCTCGCCATCCCTTTGCATGCACAGCAACAACGTCCGCTCGCTGCCACGGCAAACCAGCCCAGCGCAGCGCCGCTGCCCATCCGGCGTGTGGACCTGTACAAGAACGGCGTCGGCTTCTTTCAGCATGTGGGACAGGTGCATGGCAATCAGCGCGTTCTCATCGACTTCACCACGGCGCAGTTGAACGATGTGTTGCAGACGCTGACAGCGGTCGACCTGGGCGGCGGACGTGTCACCGGCGCGGGTTACAACAGCACCACGCCGCTCGATCAACAACTGCGTACCCTGCCGCTCGGGCTGAACTCCGATCCGAGCGCTGAGGACTTCTACCGTGCCGTACGCGGTGCGCACGTGCAGGTAACCGGCTCAGGCGCGCCAGTGACCGGTCGCATCCTAAATGTTGAACTGCGTACGTCTGCCACTGCAAGGTCAGACGAAGCGGCACCGACATCGCCTACAACCCCGCGGTACTTCCTCACTGTGATCTCGGATGCCGGCGCGGTGCGCACAGTAGAGCTGAACGGCCAGACCTCCGTCCGCCTGCTCGATCCGGGATTGCACGGCGACGTGGATCGCTACCTGCAGATTCTGTCAGACCGTCGGAGGGACGGCCTGCGCCACCTGAGCCTCACGGACAACGGCACCGGCACACGCAAACTGCGCGTCTCCTACATTTCCGAGGTGCCGGTATGGAAGGCGACTTATCGCGTGCTCTTTGACAATGCGGTTGGAACCACCGGGGCGAAGCAGGCCACGCTACAAGGTTGGGCCGTGATCGACAACACGACAGGCGTGGACTGGACCAACGTGCAGCTGTCACTGGTGGCAGGCGCGCCGCAAAGTTTTATTCAGCCCATCTCGCAGCCATACTACTCACGGCGGCCGGAGATCGGTCTGCCGCAGGAGGCGCAACTCAGCCCGCAGACGCATGAGAGCGGCGAAGCACAAGACGACTTGCTAGCGCCTCAAAAAGTCGCCGGTGTCGCCGGCTCGGGCATGGGTTCGGCAGGCGGGAGCGCCGGAGGCGTCATGGGCGGCCTCGGCATGGGAGCGGCGCCCGCGCCGGTCAGAGGTTACGGACAGGGTAGTGGCCGCGGTGCCAGCATTGGGGCAGGATCGGGTGGTAACAGTGGCGGAGGAGCTTACAACATAGACGGCGCACAACCCATCAGCTACGAGGATTCCGCAGCCGCATCCATCGCGGCAAATACCAGTACCAGCGGCTTCGACGACTTCTTTGAATACAAACTGACCGACCCGGTTACCATCGCGCAGAACCGGTCCGCGCTGGTGCCCATCCTGCAGGTCAAGGTCGATGTCGATCCGGTCACACTGTACTCCGCCGCGTCGAACACCAGCCTGCGTGCGTTATGGATCAAGAACACGAGCACGCTCACGCTCGACCGCGGCTCGTTCACCGTGCTGCAGAGCGGCAACTTTACCGGCGAGGGCCTGCTCGACACCATCCATCCCGGCGAGCGCCGCCTGCTGAGCTATGCCAACGACACCGCCGTCCGCGTGACGCAGGACCAGGCGGCT
Source organism: uncultured Terriglobus sp. (assembly GCA_964250115.1). GTDB lineage: Bacteria > Acidobacteriota > Terriglobia > Terriglobales > Acidobacteriaceae > Terriglobus. The sequence continues at coordinate 3,216 of CAXUEW010000071.1, read as the reverse complement.
AATCGCACCGTGCGTAGGGTGCAGCAGGTGACCGTCAGCAAGAGCATCCTGACAGAGAAGACGGGCGAAGTGCGCGAGAACGACTACCTGCTGCACAATGCCGCAGCCGAAGCCCGCAACATCGTGGTGGAAGTGCCCCGTATTGCCGGTTGGGAGTTGAGCAGCGACGTCAAGGCCGACGAAACCACGCCGGACGCCTACCGCTTCCGCGTGGCCACTGCACCCGGCGCGACGCAGCGGTTACACGTGGCGCAGCGGCACACACTGTTCACACGTTACGTCCTGCTCAGCGTGGGCGAGCAGCAGATCCTCGCTCTACTCCAAGGTGAGGGAGACTTCACACGCGTGCGTGCCGCACTGCAGCCCGTCTTCGACGCCAAACGGAAAGTCGCGGAGCTCGATACGCAGATTGCACAGCAGCGCGACGCGATCAGCCGCATCGATGCTGACCAGGCCCGTCTGCGCCAGAATCTGGCCGCGTTGAAGAACTCCGCCGAAGAGCGTGCCCTGGTCAAGCGCTATACCGGCGAACTGAACGTACAGGAAGACCGCATCCACACCCTGCGCGAAACCGCGACCAGGTTGCAAGCTGAGCGCGACGCAGCACAGAAGGAACTGGAACGGCAGGTCGAGACGTTGAACCTCACAATCGATGTTGCCTGATGGCGGAGATGGCACTTCTATTGATGACCGAGCTTCGCGGAGAGGATCGCCGCAACGATGGTTGGCTCTCACGCCTAAGGAACTGGCCGCTCGAAGCAGCCGTCGGCCCGCATCTCTTGCTCAGCGATTCTTCATCATCTTCCACAGCATCTGTCGAAGCATGCCTAGCCAGACTTCGATGTCGTTGCCAGACAGTTGCAGCCGCCGCACCAGCCGGTGCAAAGCATCGTCGGCCATGTTGCCGGGAAAGCGGCGATCGTACTCGCTCGCAAGCAAAGCCTCGCGCAGCAGGGATTCAAACCGCTGCACCTCTTCCCCTGTGGCCTGCCGAGAAGCTTCGGGCAATGTGCGTTGCGACGGCGCCTCGCGTGCAAGTTCGTACAGACATACAGCCACGGCCTGGCCCAGGTTCATGCTGATGCCGCCATCGCGCATGGGAACGGTCAGCAGGCGGTGGCAATGGCTCATCTCCTCTGCGGAAAGGCCTGTCTTCTCTGATCCGAACAGCAGCGCCACGCGACCATCTGGCGCTGTCCCGGCTTCGTGCATCCGCACGGCTGCATCCCGCAGCACATCCACCGGATGCAGCAGCCGGCGGTCACCCAGGGCCGTGGTACCAAGGACCAGCGTGCAGTCCGCAACCGCCTCGGCCAAACTCGCAAACTGCCGGGCCTCAGCCAGCACTGGCGCAGCATCCACGGCCGAGCGCGCTTCCTGGAACGGCACGTCGTAGTCGTTGACGATGCGCAGATCGGCAAAGCCGAAGTTGCCCATCGCCCGCGCCGCCGCGCCAATGTTCAGCGGGTTGCGAGCGCGGACGAGCACGACGGCGATTCGATTCTGCGTCTCAAAAGGCACACTGCAGATTGTACGGATTGCATCCCATACGGAAGCGAATTGCGCACCGGGTAGCGCCGATCAACCATGAAGATCACACGCCTGAGCGACAACCTTCTCCAGATTACGTTTCTCGGATTCTCCAACTGCTTCCTGTTACGCGAGAGTGGCGGCCTGACGCTGATCGACACCTCCATCAAAGGTCGCGAGAAACATATTCTGCGGGCCGCGCGTGATTTTGGCGGCACCGTTAAGCGAGTACTGTTGACGCACGCGCATGGCGACCATATGGGATCGCTCGACGGAGTCTGCAAAGCGCTTGGCGGCTTGGATGTTGCCATCTCGGAACGTGAAGCGCCGCTGCTGCGCGGCGACCAGAGCCTGCGTCCTGGTGAGCCTCAGGCCAAACCGAAGGGCGGATTTCCCGGCGCAAAGACACAGCCCACACATCTGCTGACTGAGGGTGAATTGTTCGGTTCCCTGCGTTGTATCTACACACCTGGGCATACGCCCGGCCACATGAGCTTTCTGGATGAGCGCGACGGCACACTGATCGCGGGCGACGCACTCATCTCCATGGGCGAACTGCGGCCCGTGAATCATCCGGTATGGTGGTTCCCGCTGCCGAAGTTCGCCATGTGGGACGGGCCGCTTGCACTCGCTTCAGCACACAAGCTGGCCGGGTTGCCGGTCGCGCACATTGTTACCGGACACGGCCCGTTCGTGCGTGACGGCATGGGTGCCATTGCACGTGCCATGGCCAGGGTTGAGAAGATAGCTTAGTGCACGGTGGCAGCTTTTTGCGTCAGGATAGAGGCATGACCCGTCTTTTTCGCCGCGCCGGACTGCTTCTTTTGCTCTCGTTTAGCTGCCCCGCGCAGAAGCGTTCGGCATCTGCGCGCACGCTGGAGACAAGCGGACCTCTTGCTGTCTTCGACACCACAGCAGGCCGCATCACCTGCCGCCTGTACGCCAAGCAGGCACCGAAGACGACGGAGAACTTCATCGCGCTGGCCGAAGGTACAAAGGACTGGCACGACGCCATGAACCTGACCACCGTGCACGGCAAGCCCTTCTATGACGGCACCGCGCTGGCGGGCATTACGGACGGCATCCGCGGCGGTGACCGCTTCGGCGGCGGTGAGGGTGCGGCCGGGCCGCCCATCGAGCGCGAGACCATCCCCGGCATCGCCTTTGACCGGCCCGGCAGGCTGGCCATGGCAACGCACCAGGGCGAGATCAGCAGTTCCTTCTTCCTCATCACGCTGCATGCCGATGATGAGTTCGACAAGAACAAGCGCGGAGCCATCTTCGGCCAGTGCGACGACGCTTCGGTCGCGGTGGCAGCGAACATCTCGCACACCCTGATGCAGGTGGGCAATCGCACCACGCACGCCATTGCCATCAACAAGCTGCGCATCGTGCAGCCGGGCCAGCCGCTGCCTCCGGTCGCAGAGGATGTCGCACCGTCTAGCATCGTTCCGCAACCTGTGCCACCGTCCATCCCAACGCTGCCTGCACCCGATCCGACAGGCCCCACCGCCGTCATCGACACGACCATGGGTGCGTTTACCTGCAGGCTGTTTCGCGAGCAGGCACCCATCGCCACCGCAACCTTCACGGAATTAGCCGAGGGCAAGCGCGCGTGGACCAATCCGCTTACGCACGTGACCACACGCAAGCCGTATTACAACGGCCTGCACTTCAACCGTCTGC
>CAXUEW010000070.1:4808-12987 GCA_964250115.1 uncultured Terriglobus sp. | reverse complement strand
GCGCCAGTGGCACGCTGCTGTTTGCCCGCCTGCTGCTGCTGCGCTGTCGGCTTGTCCTGGGTGGTGCGCTGCAACTCTTCCCGAATGGTAGGCAGGCGCAATCCGCGCTCCATCAGAATCTCCGCGGCGAAGCATTTCTCTTCGCGCAGCAGACCCAGCAGCAGATGTTCCGTGCCGATGTGCTTGTGGCTCAGCCGCTCGGCTTCCTCCGCGGCATAGGCGAGCACGCGTTTGCACTCATTTGAGAGCGGAAGATCAACCGAAGTCGACACCTTCTCGCGAATTGTGGTGTGGCCCTCAATCTGTTTACGGATCGACTCCACCGAAGCATGCGAACGGAGGAACCGGTTGGTAAGTGCCTTGTCTTCACGCAGCAGCCCCAATAGCAGGTGCTCCGTCTCAATGTAGGGTGAGCCGAACTGACTGGCTTCGTAGCGCGCGAAAAAGATCACGCGCCGTGCTTTCTCGGTATAACGCTCGAACATGCTCCCCCTAGCGCCCCGGAGTGGCGTGCTGCCACACAGGAGGCCAATGGTTCCTTGCCCGTCTCCGCATCACGAACCATGGATGCGGAAACACCTGGAACACGACCGCGCCAAAGGCACGCTGGCGCATCGCTCCCCACATCCTTACTCAACATAGTTTACCTGTTGCCGGCGGGCCGGTGAACTGCCCCTTAACTTAGGCAACACGTTATCAGGCAAACTGCTGTTCTTCGTTGAGATTTAGACGTCGCCTGTTGAAAAACGATGCGTACAGAGCAGTCTGCCGAACCGGCTGTGCGCCGTGTCAAATTGGACCGGCTGGATGCAATGCGCCTTCCCGCAGCATCAGCATACGATCACACCGCCGTGCAAAACCCAGGTGGTGCGTCACAATGATCGAGGTGAGCCCGTGCGCCCTGTGCAGCGCCTGCAGCAGGTTGAAGACGACCTCTGCCGTGCGGCTGTCCAGGTCGCCGGTAGGTTCGTCAGCCAGCAGCAGCTTTGGTTCGGTGACGAGCGCCCTCGCAAGCGACACCCGCTGCTGCTCCCCGCCAGACAGCTCGCCTGAGCGATGCTGTGCCCGATGGCCTAATTCAACCTTCTCCAGCCAGTTTTCAGCTTGTCGCAGCGCAGCCTGCTGGCGAACGCCCCGGGCCAGCAATGGCATGGCAACATTCTCAACCGCGGTGAACTCCGGCAGTAGGTAGTGAAACTGCCAGACATAGCCGATGGTCCGGTTGCGGAAATCAGCTTGGGCGCTCGTATTCAGGGTCGCAAGATTAACACCATCCACCATGACGCTACCGGAGGTTGGCCTGTCCATGGCTGCCAGCAGATGCAACAGGGAACTTTTGCCGGCCCCGCTCTCTCCGACTACCGCCAGTAGTTCTCCTGCGGAAACCTGCAGGGACAAATCCTGGAACAGCTCGACGACGCCCCTGCCGGTGCGATAAGCCTTGGAGAGGCGTTCCACCTGAATGACCGACAACGGGATGAACTGTGGAGCGGCTGCTCCTTTGACATCTGCGGACTGCATCGTACCCTGATCGTAGAGCACAGGCGCACAAGTCTATGAAACCCATCGTCGAGACGTTCATCGATCAGCCTTTGGAAATCGCCCGAACGCGTGCGTTGCGCGCATTGTGGCACGCAGCCCACAACAGTTGGGATGCTGCCCACGAGGAGGCACAGGCAGGCAGCGATGCTGATTGCGCCTGGGTGCATGCCCTGCTGCATCGTGAAGAGGGCGATGCCGCGAACGCGATGTACTGGTATCGCCGCGCGGGTAAGCCGGTGTGCAAAGGCACCGTTCAGCAGGAGCGCGAAGAGATGATCGCCATGCTGCTCTCCCAGGTCTGACTCTCGGGCTTCTACCTGTCCATTGACACAACCGAGACGATTCGAGGTACCGCTAACTTGCGTTCGCCTTAATGGCGGCAAGGATCTTTTCACGCATGGCAGGCAGCCTCTCGCGATCCAGCGGTTGGTCTTCGCTGGTGATGTAAAAAACATCGATAGCCGTCTCGCCCTCTGTGTCGATGACCGCGACTTTGATGTCGCAACGGGCTTCGCCCAGCGTTGTGCTGATGGCATACAGCAAGCCCGGCAAGTCCTGCGCGACGACCTGCAATAGGGTCGAATGCGTGGACGATTCCGTATCGAAGTGGACAGAGGTACTCACATTCATCAAAGGAGCGCGCCTGCGGGAACGTTTGCGGCTGGCAATCATCTGCGCCGCAAGCGCCGGATCGGCGATGGCGTCGTGCACACTTTGCACCAGCCGGTCCCGCTCTGAGGGATTCTTCTCCAGCGTCTGGAAGCTGTCTGTGAAGCGAAAGGTGTCGACAACAATTCCCGCGTCATTGCTGAAGGCATCCGCGGTAATGATGTTCATGCCCCACGCGGCCAGCACGCCCGCCACTCGCGCAAACAGTAACTGCCGGTCCGGCGTTACCAGCGCAATCTCGCTGCGGTCAGCCTGCCACGCGAAGTGTAGTTGCACTGGGTCGTCACTGAGCAGCTTGCTCATGTCGTAGTGCGTACGGACCTGCTCCGGTGAGCGGGTTTGAAGATATCGCTGGGGAAAGCCTTCAAGAAACTGCAGCAGCTCACGGCTTTCTCCCGGCATCGTTTGCGTGACGTGGAGCACCAACTCACTGGAAACGCGGGCATCCACGCGTTCGTCATCAATGTTCCGGTCCAGGTAATTGGACGTCGCGATGTACAGCCGCCACAGGTTCTCAGCTTTCCACGGTGTCAGCGCATCCGGGTGGACCGCATGGATGTCCGCGAAGGTAAACAGCGCCAGCATGCGCAATTCTTCCGGCGCCTGTACCTTGCCGGCAAAAGTTCGCACCGTCTCCGCATCGAAAATGTCCCGTCGAAGCGCGGCGCTCATCTCCAGATGGTTCCCGATTAGGGTCAACACCAGCCGAGATTCATACTCATCCAGTTCCAGGCGCGAGAGAACGCTGGCGGCCAGACGTCCACTTTCAAGGGTGGGTTCATCGGAGGACCGGCCCTTGCCGGTGTCATGCAGCAACGCAGCCAGGTAAAGCAGGTCTGGGTGCTGCAGATCGCGTGCAATGGCTGAAAAACGCTTCTTCCACTGCCCGGCCGGCTCATCGTCCGGTACCGCGAAACTATGAAGGGTGTCGACAACCACAAAGGTATGTTCATCCACGGTGTACCGGTGGTAAGCGTCGCGGATCACCAGCGCGTCGATCCCGTGAAACTCTGGCAGCAGCAATTCCAACAGCCCAAGCGCGTGCATGGATCGCAGGGCTTTGCCCGCGTACGGACCCATCAGGATGAGGCGCAACCGCTGCCACAGCGCGGCTCCCTCTTCCAGTTGCGAGGCCAGAGCCGGGACAACATTCTCCAGCCGTGCTTCAGTCTTGTGCTCGAGGCCTGCACCGGTCTCGGCGACAGTCTGGAAGGCACGCAGCACCGATTCCATATCCTCTGCCGGATCGTACTCGGTGGTGGCGTCGTTCAGGGTCACGCGGCCGCGTTCGACACGCACACCCGGCATCTCCGTGTCGGCAAGGCGGCGAAGCGCCTGAGGTAGCCGGAGCAGCGGTTTTCCCTTGGGGAGACTTTCGATTTGCTGTGCGAGCCGGCGCGCCACCACGCGTGCGTGCCGAAAATAAAGCTGCATCCAGTGCGCCGCATCGCGCTGCACTCGGCTTGGAACGCCAATACCGGTTGTTGCTGCTTCGTCCTGCGTCCGCCAGTCCAGCGCGTTCACATCGCGACCGGTTTTCAGGTGTAGAAAGCACCGAACCGCAGCAAGAAATGCAAAAGCCTCGTTGAAATCTGGAATGGGTGGTTGCTCGGCATGCAGTCTTGCCAGCCAGCCGCAGACATTCGCGTCGCGCAACCCGCCGGGACAGTCTTTGACATTCGGTTCCAGGTGGAACAGGGTGTCGCCGTAGCGCGCATGGCGCTCCCTTGTCAGTTCAAGCAGGCGAATGCCGATCGCTTTTCGCTCTCGACCCAGAAGTTCCGGTACGCATTTACGCAGCAGGCGGTCTGCGAGCCCGTCGTCACCGGCGACCGGACGCGCATCAAGCAGCGACAGAGTGAATTCTGCGTTGGCTGGATCAAACCGCTCACACTCCACAAGCAGCCGCGTGGAGGTAGCCACGCGCATGCTGCTATCCCAGAGCTGCTGGCAGATTTTGCGGATCGAATCTTTGGCCGCTTTCTCCCTTGCAGCGTCTTCCACGAGAAACAGCAGGTCAAGGTCAGAAGCAGGAAACAACTCGGAACGGCCGTAACCACCAACGGCGAGGATTGCAACACCACTGCCGAGGCCACTTTCCTTCGCTGTGGCGGCCAGCCATAGGCTGTGTATGAGTGTTTCGGCTGCGGTCGACCTAGAGCGGATGATGTCGACACCACTGCGGCGACCAGCTAGAAAGTCTGCACATAACTCCGCCACAGTACGGAGATATTCCTGTCTGCAACGGTCCCGGTCGGCGTCTTCTTCCATCATGCCTGGCCTCTTCTGACAGTGAGTGGCAGGTTGTCTTGGCGCACCCTGACGCAGCCTAGCTACAGGGCAGCATCTCCGCGGTCTTCGTTGCGGATGCGGATCGCGTCCTCGACCCGTGTCAGAAATATCTTGCCATCGCCAATGGATCCGGTCTGGGCAGCGGTGATGATGGCCGCGACAGCCTTGTCCACCATATCGTCTGAGACAACCGTCTCGACCTTGATCTTAGGCAGCAGATCGACTGCGTACTCGCGGCCCCGGTAGAACTCCGTGTGGCCCTTCTGCCGGCCATGGCCTCGCGCCTCAAGGATGGTGATGCCGGCGATCCCGATCTCGACCAGCGCTTCTTTCACTACTTCCAGCTTGCCTGGCTGAATCACTGCTTCAATCTTGTGCATCAGGTATTCCTTCTCGCGATCATTCTTCGCGAAGCTCCGTCATTGTGCACGAAGCGGGGGGTTGCTGTCGTCCCTTGTAAGGGAATAACTAACCCCTAGCGCTTAGTAGGAAGGTTCGGCGTGATAACCCTCTTCGCCGTGCTGCGACAGATCCAGACCAGTGTCCTCGTCTTCCGCTGATACGCGAAGTCCCATTGTCTTATCGACCAGGAAGAGCAGTGCAAGCGTGCCGGCAATCGAGATGCTCCACGCGATGGCGATGCCCACTGCCTGGTTCAGCAACTGGTGAGCGTTGCCCTCAAGCAAGCCCGTTGCTTTGCCCGCTCCAAAAATCGGGTTGATTGCTGAAGTGGCGAAAATCCCGGTAAGAATCGCGCCTACGGTGCCGCCGGCGCCGTGCACTCCAAAGGCGTCCAGTGAATCGTCGTAGCCAAACTTCGCCTTGACGAAGAACACCATGCTGAAGCAGAACAGCCCTGTCATAAGCCCGATCCAGAGCGCCGAAATCGGTGTTACAAAGCCTGCGGCGGGAGTAATGCCGACCAGCCCCGCGACCGCACCCGAGATTGCTCCCAGTGCCGTGGGCTTGCCGGTCTTGATCCATTCCGCGGCAGTCCAACTACATGCGGCGGCGGCGGCAGCAAAGTGCGTCGCCACAAAAGCAGAAGTTGCCAAACCGCTGGCATTCAGTGCCGAACCCGCATTGAAGCCGAACCAGCCAACCCACAGCAGGCAGGCACCAATAAAGCTGAGCACCAGCGAATGAGGCGGCATGGCTTCTTTCGGGTAGCCCCGCCGCTTGCCCATGTACAGGCAACAGACCAGCGCGGAAACGCCGCTGGTGACGTGCACCACGGTGCCGCCCGCGAAGTCAAGGGTCGGAAACCGTCCGCCCAGCGCGGCGTTCAGCAAGCCGCCTTTGCCCCACACCATGTGTGCCATGGGGCTATAAATGAAGATCGCCCAAAGCACCATGAACACCAGCATCGCGGAAAACTTCATGCGCTCAGCGAAGGCACCTGTGATCAGGGCGGGTGTGATGATCGCAAACATCAGTTGGTAGACCATGAAGGTCTGCAGCGGAATGGTGGTGACGTACACCTTGTCCGGCAGCAGGCCCACACCGTGCAGCAGCGCGTTCTGGAACGAGCCGATGAACGATCCCAGGTGGCCGGTGTTCTCTCCAAACGCAAGGGAGTAGCCGATGAGCGCCCAAAGCACAGTAATGATGCCCATCATTGCAAAGGTCTGCATCATGGTAGCCAGTATGTTCTTGCGGCGCACCAGGCCGCCGTAGAACAAGGTCAGCCCGGGTCCGCTCATCATCAGCACAAAGGCTGCGGAGACCAGCATCCATGCGTTGTCACCCGCCGACTGGGCAGAGATCACTGCAGCCTGCAAGTCGGCATTTTGCTTCTCAAGCGCCGACAAGCGTGCGTCCGGCGTCGTCACCGCGATCGGCGTACCCGTGGTTCCGTGCAGTTCCTGCCCTGGACCCGCCGCAGTTGACTGACCCGGAGCACGAACGGCACCGAACAGGGCAAGAAAAATGCAACAGGCGATGGTGTGGCGCTGAAAAAGCTTGTGCAGATCACGCATAGTGCAGTTCACCCGATAACTCAGAAGAAGAGAGGTCTGCCGTGCTGAACAGGCGGTTCGATACCGCGGCTGGTCAGCCGGTGAAGCGGTGCATATGGGGTGGTTCGTTTCGTTTACTGTACACAACCCGGCGTGGCGCGAGTAAGTACACGCTCTCAGAAGCAATGCAGATCTCGTGCCAAACATCGAAGTGTTACGGCACAACGAAGCGAACGTCAGGGCATCTACGGATTCGCGAGTGCCGCCGACCCCATTTCTGAACCTCGGATTGACACCGGATTGCATCTGCCGTATCGGTCATTGCATTTGCTGACGTAGAATAGAGGTCATGAGTACACCTGCTAACGAGACATCCAGCAGCGGCCGTCCAGCCGCCCCGCATGGAGATGACCGGTACTTTTTCGGAACGCTCGACTCATTTGGTAAAAATCGCGAAAAACTTCGCGAGGTGAACTGGGGCCCGCAGCAGCCTGAGGGCGTTGTTCTGGCATCCATGGACGCCGCTGTCAACTGGGTTCGCAAAAACTCAGTCTGGCCCATGACCTTTGGTCTTGCGTGTTGCGCCATTGAGATGATGAGCATGGGCGGCTCACGATATGACATCGCCCGTTTTGGTGCAGAGGTTTTTCGTCCGTCTCCACGGCAAAGTGACCTGATGGTCGTCGCCGGTCGTGTTTCGCAGAAAATGGCACCTGTGATCCGGCGCCTCTACGAGCAGATGCCGGAGCCGAAGTGGGTGATCTCCATGGGTGCCTGTGCCACATCTGGCGGAGTCTTCAACAACTATGCGCTTTTGCAGGGGGTCAACCAGATCATTCCGGTTGACATCTACGTTCCGGGGTGCCCGCCACGTCCGGAACAGTTGCTCTACGCGATCACGCTCCTGCAGGAAAAAATTCAGAAAGAGCGGGGCAGCATTCGAGGCTCTTTGAACATCGCATAGTCAAAACATGTTTACGTCGGGTCCGTAGAGTTACTGGTTGGGTTCTGCATTCGGCCCTTGGGCCACAGTTCTGATGTAAACCAGCAGCAGTAACGAGCCGATATTCATTGTGGCAAAATTTTCTTCGCTGTGAAGGAATCCTGCTATACACTTCAATCGCAATCGTCACCAAGTGGGCCGACAGAAGTAGAGCTCACGATTTTTCACAAGAAGATATTCCGCGGAGGATAAGTCGCATGTTTTTTCAGCCGTTTCGCAAGCTAGGCCGGTCGCTACTGGCAGTGAGCGCAGTCAGCCTGGGCGCTGCAAGCCTGGGTGCGCAAACAACGCCAGCAGCCGCACCCCCAGCAGGTCCGAACCCGTCGCGCGTTGACGTGTTCCTTGGGTATTCATATTGGGGCGGTCATGGCACGCTGAAGCCTGCCGGTGTCAGCTATTCGTCCATCAACCTCGGTGCCATTGGATCGGTTGCTTACTACTTCAGTAAGTATGCCGGCGTGGAAGTTGCAGTTTCAGCCCATCCGGATGGACGTAATGATGGACTGTACCTGTATCAGGCTGGTCCGACTTTCCGTTTGCCGACACCGTCCGTGACGTTCTTCGGGCATGCACTCGCGGGAGCTGCATACCTTGGCGGACCAAACAGCGAAGTTCCCGGTGCGACTTACCACGAGCCTTACCGCTATGGCCCATCTCTCAAGGTTGGCGGCGGTATGGATTATGATCTGCCGTTTGCCAACCACCTCTTCGGCCT
>CAXUEW010000070.1:0-4798 GCA_964250115.1 uncultured Terriglobus sp. | reverse complement strand
GCCTGTTCCAAGCTGACTACTTGTACATTCACGAGGACTACGGCCCATACGTCGGCATCCCGACCGCTGGTGTTCTTGGTGGCCGTGCAAACATTAGTTCTGCACAGCTGTCCAGTGGCATCCTGCTTCATTTCGGACACATCGTGCCGCCGCCGCCTGTGACCTACAGCTGCGTTGCCAGCCCAACTTCTGCCTATGCGGGCGACCCGATCACCGTGACCGGAACCGCCCTGAATCTAAACCCAAAGAAGACCGCGACCTACTCGTGGACCTCTGACGGTGGCAAGGTCTCTGGCACCAGCACAGTTGCAACGGTGGACACGACCGGCTTGAACCCCGGGAACTACAACGTGAAGGGTACTGTTTCCGAAAGCCAGAAGGTTGGCCGCTTCGCTGACTGCACCGTGCCGTTCGCAATCAATCCCCTGCCGGCGCTGTCGCTCTCCTGCTCGGCCAGCCCCTCGACTGTGGCCCCAGGCGGATCGTCGACGATCAACTCGACCGTCACCGACACCTATGGCAAGCCGGTCAACTACACCTACAGCTACAGTTCGACCTCCGGATCCGTTTCGGGTAGCGGCACCACCGCAACCCTCTCGACGACAGGCGCTGCCCCTGGCACCGTCACCGTCACCTGCAACGTAGCGGATGACAAGGGCCGCAACGCGACCGCCACAACTTCGGTGACGATCAGCGCGCCGCCAGCTCCCCGTCCAGTTCCCACCACCTCGGCACTCTGCTCGATCACCTTTGATCGCGATAAGAAGCGCCCGGCACGTGTGGATAATGAAGCCAAGGCCTGCCTTGACGACATCGCCCTTAACCTGCAGCGCAACTCGGATGCGAAACTCGCCCTGGTCGGCAACTCGGCCGCTGCGAAGAACGCTTCCAAGCAGGCTTCTGAGCGCGCCGTCAACACGAAGGCCTACCTGGTTGGTGAAAAGGGTGTCGATGCTTCCCGCATCATGGTCTACACCGGCACGGATAGCGCTAACTCGGTCACCTCGACACTGATCCCGTCGGGCGCAACAGCTCCGAGCATGGGAACCACCGTAGATGAGACCAAGGTCAAGGCTCAGCCGCGGACAGCCCCTGCACGCCGCCGCAAGAAGTAAATGCAACAGTTGTCAAGAGAAGGGGTCGGCCTTGGGTCGGCCCCTTTCTCTTTAACTGCCGGCATGTCGCGTTCTGTTGTGGAATAGCATGTACCCGTCTCGGTTCCTCACCCTTGCAGGATGAGGCACGCGCCCTAAAATAGAAGTGTTTGCACAAAGGGTGTTCATGAAGTCTCTGTTCCGAACTTGCTTCTCGTTGTCTTTTCTTGCCTTGTTTCCTGCCTGCACCATCGCACAAAGTCCCTGGCTACCATCTGGGCCAGACGGTGGTGACGCACGTGCCTTCGCCTCTGACCCAAAAGACCACAACCACGTCTATCTGGGTACTGTCAGCGGTACCATCTACGACAGTCACGATGGCGGACAAAGCTGGAAGCGCCTCGCCCGTGTCGGGAAGCGTGATGATCTGGTCTTGGACAACATCGTGGTAGACGCAGCGAACCCCAACCATGTGCTGGTGGGCGGCTGGGTTTTGAGCCACGTGGATGGCGGACTCTACGTCAGCAACGATGGCGGAAAAACGTGGGCAGCGAACGATCAACTGAAAGGGCACTCCATTCGCGCGCTCACAGCGGCCCCATCTGATCCCAAGACCTTGGTGCTGGGTGCTTTGGATGGTGTTTATCGCAGTGGCGATGGTGGCTCTACCTGGACCCTGATCAGTCCGGAAGGCAGCCATGAGCTGCACGAGATTGAGTCCATAGCCATCGATCCAAAAGATCCCAAGATCATCTATGCCGGTACCTGGCACCTGCCCTGGAAGACGATAGACGGGGGGACCAACTGGACCAACATGAAAGACGGGATCATCGATGACTCGGACGTGTTTTCGATCATCGTCGATCCCTCCAACGCAAGAAACATTTACCTGTCTGCCTGCTCGGGCATCTACCGCAGTACTGACCAGGGAACAAAATTCTACAAGGTGCAAGGTATTCCCTCGACTGCGCGGCGTACCCGCGTCTTGATGGAAGATCCTAAGCAGACCGGCACAGTCTTCGCTGGCACCACCGAGGGTCTCTGGCGCACGGCGGACAGCGGTCACACCTTTGCGCGTAACGGGAATCCAGGCTGGATCATTAACGATGTCAATATCGACGCGGAGAACAGCAAGCGTGTCCTGCTTGCAACCGACCGCACCGGCGTCCTTCTTTCAAACGACGGTGGTCTGACCTTTGTCTCCTCAAATAAAGGATTTTCGACACGCCAAATCACAGCAGTAGCGCAGGACCGCACAAATTCTGAAAATCTCTATGTCGGTGTCATCAACGACAAGACTGCTGGCGGCGTATTCGGCAGCCGCGACGGTGGGCTGACGTGGGAGCAAATGAGCACCGGCCTGGGCGGTGCAGACGTGTTCTCGCTGACCCAGGCGCCAGATGGAACCCTGCTTTCAGGAACGCGGCATGGCATGTTCCGCCTCAACGGCGAAAGCTGGGGACCATCGGGATTGACGCTGCCGCTGCCCGCGGAAGAGGTGGCACCGGCAGTGGCTGCGGCACCACAGGCATCGCGTGCCAAGGCGAACAGCAACCCGGTAGCGAAGGGACGAACTGCAGTGCGTACCTCGAAAGAAGCACCGGTTCGCGCTCGTGCAAAGCGCTCTCCTTCGGTCGGAACGGCTCCCGTTCAGAAGCCGGCCTCTGAAGAATCCAGTACCGGAGTCTTCGCATTGGCGTCGAACGACACAACGGTTTTCGCAGGCACTGAGGATGGCCTGTTGACCTCAGTCGACAACGGGAAAACCTGGAACCATGTACGCAGTGCCAGCGGCCAGCCCTGGCGTTTTGTCAACACAGCCGGCCCACGCGTCGTCCTTGCCGACCTCCGTGTGCTTTCGCTGTCCGTTGACAAGGGCGCAACCTTTCACAACATCGCCAATCCTCAGGGCCTGACCCGCATTGAAGCAGCGACGGTGGACAGCGGCGGCCGTATCTGGGTGGGAGGGCGCGAGGGAATCTGGTACTCCGACAATGACGGCGCAGCCTGGAAGACTTTGCAAAACCTCTTCGTGCCAGAGGTGAGTGGAATCTACTTCGACGCCAAGGGCGAGAGGGTCTTTGTGACCTCGAATCAGTCCGCAAATCTCGTCTTCAGCGTTCATCTTCCGGATCTGAAGGTGTCGTATCGCAATGCAGGCTGGGAATTAAGCGGCGTTCGCCCGGTGGGCGACCATCTGGTCGGCATTACGCCGTTTGACGGTGTCGTGTTGCAGCCTCGCATGGTGGATTCCGCGGAAGCGCCCCGTAGCGGCAGTTAGGCGTATCCACCTATAGCTTCCAGAGGGTCATGCTGAGTGCATTGCAGATCGAACTTGCGGCTTCAGCCGCCGAGATAGTTGTGATCGAGTTCTGCTCGGCAGATGGGCGGGATTTGGTTGAGGCTGGCATGTGGTCTGTGCCAGTTGTCCTGGTGTGTCCATGGCTTGAGGTGTTGAAGCCGTTGGGCTGAGTTTTCGTATCGTCGTGCGTAGGCCCCTTCGCGAAGGGCGGTCTGGATGAAGCGTATGGATGTCCATCGGATCTCCTGAGTCCTGAGCCTTCGCAAACCCCGCATCCAAGTTCCCGATCCGATGGATAACCTCTTGAAACCTCACAGCTAAGCCGCTGAGATGAGAAAGGCGTGCGTTGCAAGATCCCCATCTCAGCGGCTGAAGCCGCAACAATTACATGCAGAATTACTCTGGGAACAAATACGGGCACTTTCCATGCAGCTTAGAAGTGCGACGTACTGTGCAGCTTCGGGAACCATGTCACCTGGAATGCCGCTGTGTTGCTGCCCTGCTGGCCCGTCTTCCAGATGGGTGCTTTCCAGCGTTCGTTCTGGTACCAGGCCTTCAACTCCACGTCTCGTGTAAGCCGCTTGACCAGATCGATACGGACGATGTCCTGCGTCGTTCCACCGTCAAGCTCGTGTCCATTCACAACACCGCTGTTGATGAAGTCCTTGGCGTTTTTCTTTCTGAGATACTGCAGAGCAATGGTTTCGTTACCGGACAGGTGATAGGTCAACCAGGCCTGGCCGCCTTTTGCTTCGCGGCCGATCCAGTCACCCATGATGAAGCCCTTGTTGGTGTAACCCTGCAACTGGATGGTTTCCAGGTAGACGCCCTGCCCCTCCGTAGAGCGCGAGGTCACGTAGTCCGTGTAAACGCCCTCCGCGCGGAAGTCGAACCTGCGCGCGAACGGCAGTTGTGACAAGAAGAGTCCCGGCCGCCATCCCGCGCGGCGTGGAGCGCTGATGGGAAACACGTCGTCGTGCGTGGTGGAATCGGCATACAGCGTGGCGTACTTGCGCAGGAAAGGTAGACGGTACGAGAAGGTGACCGAACTGAAGCGCGCACCTGGGTCTTCGCGCGAGTACTTCTCAGTCACCGGAACGTCTGTTACGTGGAAGAAGCCGTTTAGGAACGTATGCAGGTTAATGGGTGCGTGCCCGGCACCGCCGAAGATAATCGTTCGCTGGAACGAGAACTGGAAGTTCTTCGTGGGTGCCAACGCGATGATTTCAGAGTGCGCCCAAGGCGCGCGAGGGTAGGTGTGACCCTTGAGCGCGCCGATGAAGAAGTCGTAACGCACGTCGCCCAGCACGCGGCTGATGTAGGGAATGTGTAGCGGCTCGATGCGGTTGATGCGGAATGCGTACAGGTTTTCTGCGTTGTTCGACCAGGCCATGGCACCGCC
>CAXUEW010000069.1:6351-13081 GCA_964250115.1 uncultured Terriglobus sp. | reverse complement strand
GGTTAGCGCGATCTCTGATGGGATTGTTGGCTTAGACCTTGTGGACGCGCAGATGCCCCTGTTTGGCGTACCGCAAAAGCGGTGTGTCATGGGTGACGAGTGTCAGGTCGCGGTTACGGGCGGTGGCTGCGAGGATGCGGTCGGCAGGGTCACCATGGATCTCACCGGGCAAACGATTCGCAGCGATCATGACCGGAACAGTCAGGTCGATCAGTTGAAGGCGGCCAGCCTTCGTGCTTTCTGCCACCCACTCTTCCACGTCACCGTCAAGACCAAGTCTGCCCTTGCTTTGCTTCTGTGCGGCTTCCCACGCTGATATAGCCGAGAAATAAAGCTGCCCCTCACGTTGCCACTGTGCTAGGTGCTCGCGGTGAGCTTCGGTTAGAGAGGGACTGTCGGAAATCAGCCAAAGCCAGACATGCGTGTCGACCAGATAGCCGTTCACTTCTTTTTCTTCTTCGTCTTCCTGGGGTCTTCCATGCCCCACGCCTCAAAATCAGGGCTCACGATGTCGCCGAGAATTTTCACCTTCCCTTTCATCAGTCCGAGGAGAGGCACGAAGGGCTTTTCCTCAGCCGCCTGTGGCGGGACGAGCCGTGCCACAGGCTTGCCATGTTTCGTGATGGTGATGCTTTCCCCCTGCTTGGCGGCGTCCAGCAGTTGCAGGCAGGTAGCCTTAAACTTGCCTGCAGCGATCACTGTGCCAGCCGGCCCAGGCGCGAATTGCGAGGAGACGACGTCACCGCGCAGCTTGATCTGCGGAGTCGGCGCAATCACAGAGCGAAACGGCTTAGTCTGTGGTTTCGGCCTTTGTTTTGAAACGGCAGAGGCACTCATGACCATAATCTATGACCATGGTCATGCAAATGACAAGCGAGCAAGCATCACAAAGCAGGAATCGCTCACCGTGCCACCGTTATCCCGCCCCGGATCGGCCGTTTTCGCCGATCGACTTTGTTATCGCAGAGATCTACCAAGGCATGAAGTGAATAAACGCTGGCGCGGCGTCCACTGCCGGTGACCACTAATTTCAACATGCCGTCTTCCACAAGGTGGCCGAGAATCCTCATAAGAAACTGCCGTTGCGGCATGTTTTCTCTTTCGAGCAGAAAGCTAGATCGAAAAATGGGCTGAGCGAACATGGCATCCAGAAGTGGCACCGCAAACTTTGAATTGGTGACTTGCAGCATGCGATCCTTGAGGTGCTCGTAGAGCGACAAAACGGCACCCACCTTCTCTGTGTTGCGCCGGGCTTGGTCGGTGATTGCATCCAAAAAGAATACGCACCAGTCTGTCCAGGATTTCTTGCCCCTGTCGAGAGCGCGTAATTTGTCAATGTATATCTCGCGATGTTCTTCCAGGTACTCCGAAAGATAAAAAGTCGGACTGGAAAGTATCTGCTTATCATGCAGAAACAGAGGAATCAAGATGCGCCCAATCCTGCCGTTTCCATCCAGAAACGGATGTAAATACTCAAATTGCGCGTGAATGAGTGCCAGTTGGGCAAGAGCATCCTTCTCTTGAAAGTGGTAGTAGCTCTCCCAGTTGTAGAGCGCGGGCATTAGCTTGTCTGGCGCTGGCGGAACGAATTCCGCCTCTGACAAAGTCGAGCCGGGACGACCGATGTGATTCTGTATGCGACGGAACTCACCAGGCTGCTTGTTTGAGCCTCTGACACTCGTCAAGAGCACCTTGTGCAGCGTTTTTACAAGCCCAAGATTAAAAGGCCTCTTCGCAAGGCCCCGCTGCGCTTCGCGTAAAGCCGCACGGTAATTAACGATTTCCTCGATATCGAGCCGCTTGGATTCCGTGGGAGGATCATCTCCTGCTTCGAAGCGAAGAACTTCTCCTACGGTCACTACGGTGCCTTCGATTTTTGAGGAGAGAACTGCCTCGCGCGTAGTTAGCGGGGTCGTGAGAAGTTCTGGGTTCTTAAGATGCTTGAGAATGCCATCGAAGCGAGCGAGCGCTAGATTAGCGCTGCTCAGGTGTGGGACAAGCGTAGACCAATCTATCTCATCAAGCGGTAATGAGATCGGGACAGCAGGAGCCATTGTGTATACCAAAAGTAGGAAAAGTATACACAAATAAATTTGATGGACACCCCGTATACACAAAGCGAGAAGGAAGATTTGGACCACAAGATGTAGACACCTTTGCATTTTGCTTTGCCAAAAATGGCCTACTTTCAGCAAAAACGCTTAGCAAGCGAGTGCTTTAGAACACAATATGTCGATTCTTTTTATAGCGCGGTACCCTTGCTCTCAATGAGCGCCTTGGCGCGCGCAATAAAGCCTGTGAGCGGCACAGAACCCTCGTCTCCCTTGGACCTTGCTCGAACGCTGACGGCGCTGGCTTCGGCTTCTTTATCGCCCATGATCAGGATGAACGGCACCTTCTGGAGACCGAACTCGCGGATCTTGGCGTTCATCTTTTCGTTGCGGGCGTCCAGCTCCACGCGCAGGCCGATGGCTTCGAGTTCGGCTTTGACCTTCTTTGCGTAGTCGAGATGTTTTTCACTGATGGGCACCAGGCCGATCTGAACCGGTGCGAGCCATAGTGGGAAGGCTCCGGCGTAGTGCTCGATCAACACGCCGAAGAAGCGCTCGACTGACCCGAACAGCGCACGGTGCACCATGACGGGTTGGTGCTTCTCGCCGTCTTCGCCGGTGTACTCCAACTCAAAGCGGCGGGGCAGGTTGAAGTCGAACTGTACGGTGCTTAGCTGCCACAGGCGGCCCAGAACGTCGACCAGTTTCACGTCGATCTTGGGGCCATAGAAGGCGGCTTCACCAGGGATTTCCTTGTATGGGATGTTCTTGCGCTCGAGTGCAGTTTTCAGGCCGTTGACGGCGCGTTGCCAGTCTTCCGGCGCGCCGACGTAGTTCTTGCTGTCGTTCGGATCCCAGGTGGAGAGCTCGACTTTGAACTCTTCGAACCCAAAGGTGCGCAGGACGGACTCCGCGAACTCCACGCATGCGACGACTTCGTCTTCAATCTGGTCGTTGGTGCAGAAAATGTGGGCATCGTCCTGCGTAAAGCCGCGCACGCGCAGCAGGCCGTGCATGGTGCCGCTGCGTTCGTAGCGGTACACGTTGCCCAGCTCGGCGTAGCGCACGGGCAGGTCGCGGTAGCTCTTGGGGCTGTTCTTGTAGATGAGGATATGGCCGGGGCAGTTCATCGGCTTCAGCCGGTACTCGGCGTCGTCCAGCTCCATGGGCGCATACATGTTGTCGCCGTAAAAGCCCTCGTGGCCGCTGATCTTCCACAGTTCGCGCTTCATCACATGCGGCGTGCTCACCAGTTCATAGCCGCGGCGCAGGCATTCGTTGCGCATCCAGTCTTCCATGGTCTTGCGGATGATGGCGCCGCGCGGATGCCAGAAGATGAGGCCTGATCCGGCAAGCTCCTGAATGGAAAACAGGTCAAGCTGCTTGCCCAGCACGCGATGGTCGCGAGCCTTGATTTCTTCCAGCTGCTTGAAGTGCGCGTCAAGTTCCTTCTTCTGGAAGAAAGCTGTGCCGTAGATGCGCTGCAGTTGCGGATTCTTTTCGTCGCCCAACCAATAGGCCCCGGCAATGCTCATCACCTTGAAGGCGCGGACGCGACCGGTGGAGGGCACGTGTGGTCCGCGGCAGAAATCGAGGAAGTCTCCGTTGCGGTAGAAGCTGACGTTTTCGCCGGGCTGTGTGAACTTCGACAGGAAGTGCACCTTCATGAAGTCGCCCTGCTGCTCGTACCCGCGCAAAGCTTCTTCGTGGCCAATGTACTCACGGCTGAAGGGTTCGTTGCGCGCGACGACCTCCGCCATCTTCATTTCGATGGCGATCAAATCGTCTGGCGTGAAGGGCTTCTCACGCAGAATGTCGTAGAAGAAGCCGCTGTCCGTGGCGGGGCCGTGGCCCAGCTTCACGTTCGGGTACAGCTCGGTAATCGCGGTGGCCATGACGTGCGCGGCGCTATGGCGGACGACACGGAGCGACTCCGGGTCCTGCTCTTTCAGCAGCCACAGTGTGACGTTTTCGTGCAGCGGCTCGGCCAGGTCGACGATGCACTCTGCCGTTGGCGCGGCGGCGTACATACTCTCTTCCGTGCCTGCTCCGCGATGGGATGCGTCGGTCTGCTGCTCGGCACCGTCCGTCGTACTTTCGCCTGCGGAGGTGCGAATCTTCGCTACCACCACCACTTCGGCCAAGCGAGGCGAGATGCTGTGCGCAATGGCGTACGGGGTGGTGCCCGCAGGCACCTCGCGCACGCTGCCATCAGGAAGGGTCACATGGATGTTGGAAAGGGTCGGGTCGCTCACAAACAACAGGATACCGCCTGGTAAGCGACCCGAACTCTATCAAACCGGTGAGGAAGTTTGCCGTCGATGCCAGGTGTCTAACGCTTTTCCGGGCCCGGCGGGACCAGTCGCGAGGCAGTCAGCATGGGCCGTGGCGTTGCAGGGCGTGCAGATGGGATGGGCCGAACAACTTGCGTGCCAGGCATATCTTTATTGACCGAAGCCAGTACGAGGTCGAGATCGTGCGTGTTGCCTTCTTCCAGGCTGCTGCCCCTGACAAACGTGAAACGCAGCGCACGATCCGTATTTTCTGCCGCAGCCTTGATTTCCTTCACGTTGTTGCCTGCAAATGAGGCATAGGCATCCCAGCCGGCTTCATCGCATACAACAACAAAGTGCCAGTTGTCCGGTGTACCGTGAAGCCGAGCCTCTGCCTTTAGGCCCGATGACTTTGCTTGGCACGAACTGATCTGTGCCGGGGTCAGATCGTCCAAGTTGCCTGCGATACAAAACTTTGTCTGAGCAACTGCTGAAGTTTCGAGAGCAAGAAGTACAAGGGTGGTAGCGAGGGGGAATCGCATGGTCAACTCCTGAATACGTTGAGGTCCTACAACATGGGTAACAGACGCCAACTAACTCTCAGAAGTGGCCCGAATTGGCACCGCGTAGATATCACTTGTGTTACTTAAAGACATTTAAGTAGACTGGGCATCCTGAAAGCAATCGACGGCACCCCGTTCGTGCCCGGCGAAGATCCCTATACTTGCTTGATTCCGAGACTGTCTGTTGATCGACGTACAGGCTGACGGCAGTTCTCTCCGCGACCGCTTGTGTGCGTTGAACTAACATCCTGGTGAGGAACTGATTTACTTGTGAATACAAGCGAAGTCATTCGTACTTAGACCAGAACATCCGTAGTTGCGAACACGCAGCGCCCTCTCGAAATCGCAGTATTCGAGAAGCACTCGAAGGTTGTATGCTGGCAGGCCATGACCACTCGCCGCAATCTTTGCCTTTCTCTTCCTGTGTTGACCCTGCTCGCTGAACACTTCTCCCTGGATTCAAGCGCACAGGCCACCGTTGCGGCTGAGCCCAAGCCCGATCCCGCAAAGATTGCGCACGGTACTGAAACTTTTGCGCGCAATCAGGTGTTTCGCGCCGCGGACATGCCGATCCGCAACGGTGCCACCGGATCGTCACAGGCCGTGAATCAAGGTGCGCTAATCACCGGCGAAGGCGTGGAAATGCACAACACGGTGCTGAACGCCGGCATGCAGCCACATCCTCCTCACCGGCATGAACACTCTGAATGGCTGCTGATCCGTGAAGGGCAGTGCGAGTGGCTGGTCGAGGAGAAGCGTCTTCCCGCTGGGCCGGGTGACATATGCTACGCCGCCAGCATGCAACTGCATGGCATACGCAACGTGGGTACAGCGCCGGCGAAGTATTTCGTGCTCGCTGTTGGACCCAATCTCAAGGGCTGATCCTTGTCCTGTGTCAATGCAGCGACTGCTGAGGCGGGATGGCCACACTCACCGCCGCCAATCATCACCGCTTATGAAGCAGCCTGTTTTGAAACAGGTTCGATATTACAAATTAGGGACAAACAAGAAACCCTTTTATGCTGCTGCGTTTCTTACCGATGTTGCTAGCAGGCAGCCCGACAGGCCATGTCCTGGGCTGCTGTAGATGGCGAGGCGCGGAAGCCTACCCTTCGTCTGACTGAAACCCCGGAGTTCCCTTGATTATTGCCTGCCTGCCCTCCGAGACGACCTACGACGTGCAATGCCCGTTGTGCGGTCGCGGCTTCCTTTTTCTGACCGATCGCTCCGACTCCGACGGCGCTGCCCTGCGCCGGACGGCGGTTCTCGCGCTAGCCGCCCAGCACAACCAACTGAAGGCACGTTCAGACCGGCGGCGCGGCGGGCACGAGCGGCGCGTTGGCATGCCTGATTTGCGGGCACAGCGGACTGAGCGACGCACGTTTACAGCGGACCGCCGGGAAAGCAGTCCGGACCGCCGCGGAACAGACCCGGAACGGCGCGGCACAGAGCATGAGCGCCGCTCTGGATCGCCCGTGTTCCGCAGAGGCAGTGGAGCCGTACACCCCCGCGGCACCTTTTACCTGCAAGGATGGGATGGCGAACCAGACCGCAGCTCGCGCGCGTGGGCAGACTCCATGCTGCTGCAACAGGCAGGAAGGTGTTAGCAGCGTCAAGCGGCAGTCCCAGGCATGTGGAACGTCCATGCGATTTACAGAATCATTCGACGTCAAACGATCATCCGATCCCCTGAAAGCCAGATTTTCAGGGAGTTACCTTATGTCCTCATTGCTCAAGATCGACGTCAGCCCGCGCGGCGACGCCTCCTACTCGCGCCAGCTAGGCGATATATTCCTGCAGGGCTGGCAGGCGGCGCACAGCGGCACCGTCGTCACGCGTGACC
>CAXUEW010000069.1:2274-6341 GCA_964250115.1 uncultured Terriglobus sp. | reverse complement strand
AGCCAACCTACGTCGATATCCAGTGGATTGCCGGCGCGTTTTCTCAGCCGGACCAACTGACTGACGAGCACAAAGCGGCATTGAAGCTGTCCAACGAAATCATTGCAGAGGTGCAGGCCGCTGACACCATCTTGATCACCACGCCCATGTACAACTTCCAGGTGCCTGCCGTGCTCAAGGCCTGGATCGATCACCTTGTCCGCGTTGGCGTGACCGTTAACTACACCGACAAGGGACCGGTCGGCACGCTGCAGGGCAAAAAAGTTGTGCTCATTGTGGCCAGCGCGGGCGCATACGAGAAGGGCACCCCGTCTGAGCATTACGACATGCTGACACCGTACCTGAAGCATATTCTCGGGTTTGTGGGCATTACGGACGTCCAGTTTGTGTCTGCGGGCGGAGCCTCTGGCGTTCAGTACGGCAAGATTTCGGAAGAAGACTGGAAGAAGCCATTCGCGGAGCAGGCAAAGGCCCTGGCCAGCGTCTAGGCTGAGTCGCTAGGAAACGCAAGAAAGAGGAGGAGGCTTAGCTGCCTGCTCCTCTTTTGCGTGTGAGTTCGTTGCGCTTAGCCGCGGTTGCCGCCAGCGACCAGCACTGCTTCCCCGTTGATCCATGCGGAATCGTCGGAAGCAAAGAATGACACAACCTTGCCGATATCGTCCGGCTGTCCTATGCGGCCCAGCGGCGTTTGTGCCTCGATCTGCTTTTGGAACTCGCTACCAATAAAGCCGGCTGTCGTCGCACCTTCCGTCTCAACCATGCCGGGGCTGACGCTGTTCACGCGAATCTTCCTGGACCCAAGCTCGCGTGCAAGCGAGAGGGTGATGGCATCCACCGCGCCCTTCGTTGCGCTGTAGACTGAGCCGTTTGGCGGTGCTGATTTGCCCACTACGGAGCTGATGTTGATGATCGATCCGCCTTCCGGCCCGAACTCTTTCACCGCGGCCTGCGTGGTCAGCAACAGCCCAAGTACGTTCAGGTCGAACTGTCGGTGGAAGTGCTCCGGCGTGATGGTCTCAAGCGGACCGAACTCGAAGACTCCGGCATTGTTCACCAGAATGTCGATTTTGCCGTAAGCCTTAGTGGTCTCGGTGATTAGCGTTGCAATCTCCTCAGGCTTTGAAACGTTCGCGCCCACTGCAATTGCCTTGCCACCCGCATCGGTAATGCGCTTGACAACAGCGTCCGCACCCGGCTTCGACGACGCGTAGTTCACCACAACCGATGCACCGTCCTTTGCCAGGTGCTCGGCGATCGATGCCCCAATGCCCTTGGAAGCACCCGTGACGATTGCAACCTTGCCATCCAGCTTGCCCATCTGTGTTCCACCTTTCGATACTTTGACAACCATCGAAATGATGTTGCGCGGCAAGCCTTCGATTCAGGAACATTCTGATGTGAGGTCAAGTCCTCGGTTTACAGCCCTCGGCCTAAGCGGTAAGCGCCTTCAGGTAAGCCAGGTAAACCTTCCAGGCCCTGCGTCGAATGTGCGCGCGCACAAACTTTCCATCACGAACCGTTTCAATCAAGCCGGAAGCTTCAAGCTGCTTGATGTGGTGCGAGAGCGTGGCCGGATTCATCGCGAGCGTGTCGCGAAGCTGCATGCACGTGGCAGAGTCGCAGCTTGCAATGTGGCGGAAGACTTCCACGCGGCGGGGATCGCCAAGTGCGCGGCTGATCAGCAGCATGGCGCGCGTGTCGGCAGACTTCTCCGGCGCGTCTTCTGCCTTGTCTTTCTTCTTCGACACAACAGCACCTCAGGCCAGCGATGCTTCCCGGCCTGCGCGTAAGTATAATGGCGCGTCGAAACTAGGGAGCGACAGGCAGCTTATTGAGAAGTTGCTGAACGGTAAGTTGCCGCGTGGGATGCATCCACCCAGGCGCAATCTCCGCAAGTGGCTGCAGCACGAAGCCGCGACGGTGCATCTCCGGGTGCGGCAGAATCAGATCGTCGGTCTGCAGCACAAGATCGTCATACAGCAACAGGTCCAGGTCCAGCGTGCGCGGTCCCTTGGCGATGCCGTGGCTGCGGTCGCGGCCGTGCTCACGTTCAATTCCCAGCAGCCCGTGCAGCAGCTTCGCGGGTGGCAGCGCCGTTTCAAGCAGTGCGGCAGCGTTCAGGAAGCGCGGCTGGTCGGTGTAGCCGACGGGCTCTGTGTCAAAGAAGGACGAGATGGCGGTGACGGTGCCTAGGGCTTGGAGATCGCGAAGCGCCCGCAGCAGCGTACGCTCCCGGTCACCGAGGTTCGAACCCAGCGCAACAGCGGCAAGCGGCACGTCTACGCGTGCACCGCAGCCGGCATGCCGATGCCGCTGCCTGCCTGCACGGTGATGGGTTCGTCGTCGAACTCCGGTGCCAACTCCCAAGCAGAGCGGTCTTTCAGCAGCTTGCTGACCAGTGCCGTATGCATGGCGTGTCCCGCGCGCTCGGCCACCACGCGACCCTGGATGCGCCGGCCCGCCAGGGCAAGGTCGCCGATCAGGTCCAGCACCTTGTGCCGTACAAACTCGTCCGGAAAACGCAGTGGCCCATTCTGCACGGCCGCGCCGCCGATGATGATGGCGCAGCAGTCGCTTGCACCGCGAATCAGACCCATGTTGCGCAGCATGGGCTCGTCCTCGCGAAAGCCGAAAGTACGCGCCGGAGCGATCAGGTCTGCGTATACGCCAGTCTGCAAATCGCCAAGAAAGCGAGAGGATCCGATGGGTGCGGGAAAATCGATGCGGTAGTCAATCCCGTAGCCCTTACCGGGATAGATGCCGATGAATTTCGGACCATCCTTTGAGCTTTCCGTTACCTCGACGGCTTTCATAATGCGCAGGTACTCGCGGCGGCGGCGCTGGCAGCGAATGCCCGCCTGCTGAAACGCCTCGACATAGGGCAGTGCCGAGCCGTCCAGAATGGGCACCTCAAGGTTGTCGATCTCGACGATGACGTTGTCCACGCCGTAGCCGATCAGCGCGCTCAGCAGGTGTTCCGTGGTCGAGATCAGCACGCTCTGCCGCATCAGCGACGTGGCATACGACACGCGCGCGACATTGCGGCCGTTGGCTGGAATCTCGAAATTATCCAGGTCTGTCCGCCGAAAGACGATGCCGGAACCCGCGGGCGCGGGAATCAGCCGCATGGTGACCGGCGCACCGGAATGCAGTCCGACCCCGGCAAAGCTGACTGCCTCGGCCAGCGTGCATTCGGTGTGTGCCTGTCCGCTCAACGGCAACGACTGCTCCCAGCCGGGCATCCGCGCGGGGTGCGGAGTGTTCGACAACGTGCAGATTACTCCCACTCACCGGTTACCGAGTGTGGTAAATCAGCCACAGTCGCGGCTTGGTCAACGTCTTGGGCAATACGTGTGGCACCTTTTACCGCGTCATCCTGAGCGCAGCGAAGTCGAAGGGCCTGCTTTCTTCCGGGCTGCGGGTGCTCCAGGAAAAAACAGCAGGTCCTTCGACGTCACTCCGCTACGCTGCGTTCTGCTCAGGATGACGAGTTAGAGCGAGTGCCTGTCGACAGGATCCCTTGCAGAAGGTTTGTAGAATCAGCTGCATGTCTTTACTTGCCAGCTTGCGGGACGCCGTTGCCCAGCGCAGCGAAGACTGTGTCGTGCGCCTACGCGAACTGGTGGAGTGCGAGTCGCCCACGGAAGACCCCGCTGCAGTAAACCGGGCTGTGAACCTGGTGCAGGCTTGGGCAACTGAACAGGGTGCACGCATCGTGCGGCATCCGCAGAGTGGCTATGGCGACCTGCTCGAACTGTGGTTTGACGCGCCCGCGACCGGCAGGAAGCCACTGATGCTGCTGGGTCACCTGGATACGGTGTGGCCAACGGGAACGCTGACGGCCATGCCCTGGCGTCAGCAGCCGGATACGGCAGGCCGCATGCGCCTGTGGGGTCCGGGTGTTCTGGACATGAAGGCGGGCGTCGTCATGGCGTTAGCGGCCATTCTGGCGGTCCAGCGCTGCGGCAGCTTGCAACGCTCTGTGGTTCTGCTGCTGAACCCCGATGAAGAGACCGGCAGCGTCGTATCACGCGCCCATACCGAGCGCATCGCACGCGAGTGCGAAG
>CAXUEW010000069.1:0-2264 GCA_964250115.1 uncultured Terriglobus sp. | reverse complement strand
GCTGGAACCGGCGCAGGGCCTGCCCGGCTCCGCGGACAACGCCGCCTACAAGACCGCGCGCAAAGGCGTCGGCCAGTACCGGCTGGACGTGACCGGTGTGGCGTCGCACGCGGGCGTGGACTTCGGGAGCGGCCACTCTGCCGTGCTGGAGCTTGCTCGGCTGCTGCAACAGGTCGCGGCGTTTACTGACCTGCCTTCAGGACTGACGGTCAATCCGGGCGTCATCGGCGGCGGTACCCGCTCGAACGTGGTGCCCGCCGAAGCCTGGGCAGACGTGGATGTTCGGATCGCTCGTATAGCGGACGCGGAGCGTGTGGATGCCATGTTCCACGGCCTGCGTGTTGCGGATTCGATGTGCTCGCTGCGCGTGTCCGGCGGCATCAACCGGCCACCCATGGAGCGTGGTCCCGGCACGGTGCGGCTCTATGAAAAAGCGCGCGCGCTGGCTGGGGAGTTGGGCTTTGAGTTGCCAGAGGCAGCGACCGGCGGCGGGTCTGACGGGAACTTTACCGCCGGACTGGGCATTCCGACGCTCGACGGCATGGGTGCGGTGGGAGAAGGCGCGCATGCCGCGCACGAGTCGATCCTGCTCGATCATCTGCTGCCAAGAACGGCGCTTCTGGCAGCCATGATCGCAGGCTTGTAGGCGTTGTACGCACATAGTTTCTGTGCTTCAAAACAGAATTGCAAAGCGCTTTCTTATCGCCGTTCCGCAGGCCTTGCGGTGGAAGCGAATTCGTCAACTGAACCTGCATCAATGCAGCAGTTGTTCGCTCTTGTGAGGCGTCCAGCTTATCTGCAGGCGGGCGCTGCCGTTGGTTTGTGAGCCTGCCATGTAGGCCGGCACCAGGAAACGCTCGCCCTGCGCGAACACGCCCAGCACCCAGTCTCCCTGCGCATAGCTGGCCTCGACGAACCCATCGGAAATCGTGCCGCCGCCCGCAAGAAAGCGCGTCGAAAGCTTGTTCTGCCGGTAGCCGGCCTGTACGCGGGTCCGTGCGGACAGCCAGTAGCCCAACCGTCCTTCAAGCGCCCGCCCGTCGCGGCCCACGGCATTGCCCAGCAGAAAGCCCTTGTTGGTGTTGCCATCTCGATATTGGTTGTTGATGAAGAAGCGGGTACCGCCCTCGTCTTCACTCAGTTCCTGTGAGCTTGCGGCCTCGAATCGGAAGTCAGCATGCGGCAGTCCCGGCAACCGCGCCAGGTACAAACCCGGCTGCCAGGGCACGCGGCGGGGAGCGGCAAGTGGACTCACTTCATCGTCACCGTAGCCGTCGGCGTAAATGGTCAGCAGGTTCTTCAAGCCCGGCACATGCAGGCGGAAGTCGAAGCCGCTCTTGCGGTCGCCCGGGTCCAGCCGGTCGCCGTACTCGCCTGTACCGGTGGAATTGCTGCTGAACAGATTGTTCTTGAGATTGCGCAGCGTCATGGGATGATCCACGCCCCACAGGATCGACCACCGTGTGAAACCCAGCTCAAGATACGGGCCAAAGGCCAACTCCACTTTGGCGCCGTTGAAGTAGGGCCGCGCCGGACGTTGGTGGCCCGAAAGCTTTCCAAAGACCAGGTCGAAGCGGTAGCTGCCTAAGGAGGGCACCAGTGGAAACGGGTGCGGCCTGGTCGCAACCAAACGCAGGTTATAGGTTGGTTCGGCATTTCGCGAGAAGGCCCATGGTCCCATGGTCGTCGGGCCCCAGTAAATCTCCTGCTTGCCAAACGTCAGTGCATTGCCTGCAAAGGCCACCCCGGCATACAGCTCCAGCGGACGGGTACGCACGTAGGCCGGCCGCGCGGGTTGCGGCACGATCAACGCGGCCACTGGAGGATTGATGCGCGGGTCTGTGAAGGGAACATTGTCCAGCTGGTTGAACAGGTTCGCCCGTGCCTGCGTCAGGGCCGGTGAGCCGGGGCTGCTTTGGAACTCCTGACGGCTCGCCATGAAAAAGCGGCCTGCCTGCGCACGCAACCGGTAGCCTACGATCGTCGAAGCGCCGCGGCCAAGGGGGCGGCCATAGTCGTTCCACCACGTCTGGCCGAAGTGGAAGCTATCGCTAAGAACGGGCCCTGCGATGGCGCCTTCACGGACATACACTTCGTCCAGCACAGCGGTCGCCCGTCCGTCCGGTTCCAGCAGTTCATGCTCCAGTTCCGGCAGCAGGCGCTCCGCCTCTGCCCTTGTGGTTCCGCCCACGGGCGTATCCATACTGCCAAATCCAAACAGGATGTCCTCCGCTTCGCGGAGCGCCTCCCGGATCGCGGCGTAG
>CAXUEW010000068.1:9464-13127 GCA_964250115.1 uncultured Terriglobus sp. | reverse complement strand
GGCATGCGTGTGCTGATGCTGCAGTTTTTGAAGGGTTCGTGGGATTATGGCGAACTGCATGCCGCGGAGAACTTTGGCGGCGACCTGGTCATACGGCAGATGGGCCGGGGCTTTGTGAAAGTAGGCGGTGCCGAGACGGATCCAGAAGATCTGCGGCTGGTGCAGGACGCCTGGGCGCAGTCGGTCGCTGCCATGCAGTCTGGCGAGTGGGATCTGCTGGTGCTGGACGAGATCAACTACACCATCGGTTACGGCATGCTGGACCCTGAAGCAGTTGCGGAGGCCCTGCGTGCGCGGCCGGAGATGCTGCACGTCATCCTGACCGGTCGCAACGCGCATCCGCTGCTAGTGGAGTTAGCCGACACTGTGACTGAAATGCGCGAGGTAAAGCACGCCTACACGAAAGGTATTCTGGCGCAGCGCGGTATCGAGTTCTGACTTCGGCACTTGCCCGCTGAATTTGGCACACGTAGATTCGGCGTATGTCTCTGCGTACCTTGAAGTGCTTTGCTGCTGCGGCTGTTTTGGCCTTGGGTTCCCTTGTTCCTGCTTCAGCACAGAAGTCGTCGCCGAACCTGGCGGCGCATGTTCGCGCCGACATGGACTTTCTGGCAGCCGATGAGATGCATGGACGCGGCAGCCTGACGCGAGACGAGCACCTTGCCGCGTTGTACTGCGCGACCGTCTTCGAGGGACTCGGTCTGAAGCTTGCTGGTGACGCGGGCGGCTTTGTACAACGCATCCCGGTAGACCTGTCGGCCATAAGCGCGCGCAGCCGGCAGCGGTTGTCCGTGTACGAGGACGTGCCCAGAACCGAGACGTGGAACGCCGTTGCCATGCTGCCGGGCAGCGATCCCAAGCTTAAGGACGAGGTAATCCTGCTGACCGCGCACCTGGACCACCTCGGCGTGCTGCGTGAATCACAGAACGGCGACAGCATCTTAAACGGCGCGGATGACGATGCCAGTGGGACGACCGCCGTGCTGAACCTGGCTCGGGTGCTGGCTGTGGGCAAGGCACCCAAGCGCACGGTGGTGTTTGCCCTGTTCGGCAGCGAGGAGATGGGCGGCTATGGCGCACGCGGCTTCCTGGCGCATCCGCCCGTGCCGCTGACCAGCCTGGTGGCCAATCTTGAGTTCGAGATGATTGGCCGTCCCGACGCTGCGGTGGCTGCGGGAACGCTTTGGCTGACCGGCTATGAACGCAGCAATCTGGGCCCGGAACTGGCAAAGCATGGCGCGCACCTTGTGCAGGATCCGCACCCGAAGGAGAACTTCTTTCAGCGCAGCGACAACATCACGCTTGCCCGTCAGGGAATCATTGCGCAGACCGTCTCAAGCTTCGGTCTGCACACGGATTACCACCACGTAAGCGACGAGTTGAAGACCATCGACTTCGCTCATATGACGGCAGCGATTGCGTCGATGGAGAAGCCGGTGAAGTGGCTGGTAAACGCATCCTGGAAGCCGGTGTGGAATCCAGGTGGAAGGCCTGAGGCTACGGCTGCAGGGCGGTAAGCCTGAGGTTGGGGCACTCGACATACTACTCATTTTCTTGTCATCCTGCATACCATGCATATTCCTTGTCATCCCGCAGCGCAGCGGAGGGATCTGCATGTGTGTTTGCCCCCGCAGAGACGTTCGCGGAAGGTAGGCATAAATGCAGATCCCTCCACTGCGCTGCGGGATGACAACGCTAGAAGGTGTTGAGAGCGCTTGTTAGATTCGTGCCTAGCGATGCCTGATTCCTTGCCCTAACCCAGCGTTCGCAGGCGCTTGCAGGCTTCGTCCAGATCCGCATCACGCTTGGCAAAGCAGAAGCGCAGCAGATTTTCACCGCCGCCTTTGCGGAAGAACGCTGACCCAGCCACGGCAGCCACGCCGGTGCGTGCCAGCAGGTCTCGCGACTTCTCGGCCGCGTTGCTGCCGTTCAACGGCGATGCGTCGGCTAGGATGTAGTACGCGCCATCCGGTGTGTGCGGCGTAAGACCTGCGTCGGTCAGCGCTGCCAGCGTGCGCGTGCGTTTTTCCAGGTGGCTGCCGGCGAGTTCGGCGTAAAACGAGGGAGGCAACTGCTCAAGCCCGGCTGCGCAGCCATGCTGAAAAGGCGATGGCGCACAGATGAAAACCAGGTCATGAAAGTAGCCGATGGATGGTATCCAGCGCGGGTCGGCCACAAGGTAGCCAATGCGCCATCCGGTGACGCTGTACGTCTTCGAAAAGCCTGAGAAGGTGATGGTCCGCTCACGCATGCCGGGCAGCGTCGCCATGCTGATGTGTTCGTGGCCTGGGTAGACGAAGTGCTCGTAGATCTCGTCACAGAAGACAAAAAGATCGTACTCGAGCGCAATTTCGGCAAGCGCTTCCAGTTCTTCCCGCGAGAACACCTTACCACTGGGATTACCGGGAGTGTTGATGACGATGGCGCGCGTCTTTGCCGTAACCGCTGCGCGCACCACGTCCAAATCGAGCGCCCAGGAGCCGTACTCCAACGGAACAATGACGGGCTTGACGTGCATGCTCGCCAGCGTTCCCGCGTGGTAGCCGTACAGCGGCTCAAACAGGATGGCTTCGTCGCCGGGATCAAGCAGTGCCATGGCCGCGGCGTACAGCGCGCCCGTGGCCCCGTTGGTCACCATGACTTCGCGATCCGGATCGACGGTGAAGCCGCGACGCCGCTCCCAGTCCGCAGCCACCGCGTTGCGAAGCCGTGCGATGCCATCCAGCCGTGTGTAGATGTTGTTGCCATTATCGATGGCGGCCTTCGCGGCGTCGCGCACGACCGCTGGCACTTCCGTATCGCAGATGCCCTGTGCCATGTTGATGGCACCGGCCTGTTCTGAAAGCACGCTCATGGCGCGGATTTCGCTTTGCACCGCACCGGGAGCCATGGCACTTGTTCGCAGCTTGCTCATGCAGGACATCTTACCGGCGCGGGTGCCCCTACACGCAAGCGCCCGGTCCAGAGCAGCAGGCTACTCAAACTCCAGCATGACCTCATCGACAAAGCACCAGCCCCACGTCTCACCCGGCTCAATCGAACGCATAATCGCATGATCGGTCGACTTGAAATGCTTCGTTGCGTGCTTGTTCTTTGAGCTGTCGCAACAGCCGACGTGGCCGCAGGCAAGGCACAGGCGTAGGTGTACCCATGTGTCGCCCATCTTCAGGCATTCTTCGCAGCCGCGGGTGTGCGGCTTCACGTTGTGGATCTGGTCGGTATGGGTGCACTTAGGCATGGCGTTGTCTCCCCCTGCGCTCTGCTTGCACGATAGCGCAGGCTTCGGTTGCCAGAACCTTCGTGTGCCCGTGCATTTTTACGTTGCGACCGGATACGCTCTGCCCTAAGCTGCTCTCGGACAGTTCCGGAACCATTCTGGGAGGCGTAATGAAACGGATCATTTTGTGCGCGGACGGCACGTGGAACACACCGCCAGGCGTTGACACTAAGAGCGGTAGTACCAACGTCTGGAAGATCTACTGCGCCATGCCGGACACACCACAACAGCTCAAGTTCTACGACAGCGGCGTGGGCACCGGTGGTAACGCCTTTGAGAAGCTGACGGGCGGGGCCATTGGCCGGGGGCTCTTCGACAAGGTGCAGGACTGCTACTCGTTCCTGTCGCACGTGTACGACCCCGGCGACAGCATCTACCTGTTCGGC
>CAXUEW010000068.1:4929-9454 GCA_964250115.1 uncultured Terriglobus sp. | reverse complement strand
TGCCTACACGGCGCGCAGCGTGGGCGGCATGATTGCAGCTTTCGGCGTGCCCAGTAAAAACCTGTCGAACAGCACCGTGCCGGAGATTTTCGAAGCCTACCGCGAGCAGGACAAGGACAAGCGCAAGGTCATGAAGGCAGACCTGCAGAACAGGTACGGGCTTGAGGATGTGCGAGTCGCCATGGTGGGCGTGTGGGACACGGTGGGTGCGCTGGGCGTCCCGGGCAAGCTGTTCAGCGGCTTCAACGAGAACAAGTATGGCTTTCTGGACACGACCCTGAGCGACTGCGTTGACCGTGCCTTTCACGCTGTGAGCATCGACGAACGCCGCGCATCCTTTCAACCGGCGCTGTGGACCAACAAGGACGGCAGTTACCGCGACAACGACGCGCGCGTCGAACAGGTCTGGTTTCCGGGCTGTCACTGCGATGTGGGCGGCAGCTACCCGGAATCAGAGCTGGCCGACATCACCCTGGGATGGATGATGTGGAAGGGCAAGGAGTGCGGGCTGCAGTTTGATCCCGCGGCGGAAGCGAAATATTCCAAGCTGGATGCAGCCCACGTCAAGGGCATGGCACATGACGAGTGGGCGCTTCTGAAGTGGGGCATCCAGAAACACCGCACTGTGCCGCCCAACGCCCATCTCGCCAGCAGCGTGTTTGACCGCGTGCAGATCGCCGATCCGCTCTACCGTCCTTCGAACCTCTCGTTCAAAGACAATCAACTGCAGGGCTACGGCCGGTGCCAGGTGCTGCCGTACGAACCGCCGGTCTGGACATAGCGAGGCTAGTTGCACCCATATGCTCTGTTTCTAAAATCGCACCATAACTCCGTCATCCTGAGCGCAGCGGAGTCGAAGGACCTGCTGTCTTCCCGAAGCAGCAATGCCGCCCAGAGGAAAGCAGGTCCTTCGGCTACGCACTGCGTGCTCCGCTCAGGATGACGAATCATACGTGTAGTCATCCAGATCTAGCTCCGCAATTCAACCAGCGTGGCGCCCTGGCCGCCCTCGTTGTAGGACGGCTCGGTGACATTGACCACGTGGGGATGTTTCTTCAGGTAATCGCGCAGGCTGCGCCGCAGGATGCCCATGCCGGTGCCGTGCACCACGCGCACACTGGGCCTGCCTGCTAGAAAGGCCTGGTCCAGGAAGCGCTCGACTTCATCGCGTGCTTCATCTGCGGTGCGGCCGATCACGTTGATTTCCCCGGGCACCATATCCGGCTCACGCGCCACGACGTTGATGCCCCGCTTGGTAGCGGCCTGGATGGATGACTGCTGCGGCGCGGGTACGGTGACGCGGGCGATGTCGTCCTTCGGCACGCGCATCTTCATGGGGCCAATGGAGACTTCGTAACCGCCGTTGTTGTCAAGAACGCGTCCCACCTTGGCCTCGCGTCCCATCGACTTCAGCATGACGGTGTCGCCAACCGAGACGGAACGGACCACGTGCGGCTGCGCTGCGGGATCCTTCTTATCAGCACCGGAGACGTGCGCAACGACGACCTGGTTGAAGCTCTCCTGGAACTCGCGCTTCAGGCGGGCGATGCGGCGGTCGGCCTCGGCAGAGGCCTTGCGCTTGGCCGATGTGTCTTCGATCCCCTTCACGCTCTCGCGCATTTGGAACTCGAATTCCTTCATCAGCGAGGCCAGCTTCACTTCCAGTTCGCGGGCGCGCTGGCGCTGCTCCTGCTTGCCTTCAGATTCCAGCCGCTGGCGCTCGCGCTCCACGGCGAGTTCGCGCATGCGGATGTCCGCACGCTCTTTGCCCACGGCAGTTAGCTGCGTGTGCAATTCATCCAGAAAGCGGGCAATATCCGCAGACTGCGTGGTCACGCTGGCACGCGCCGATCGGATCATGGCCGCGTCAAGCCCAAGGCGCTCTGCAATGTTAATACCGCTGGACGCGCCGGGCACGCCCATCCGCAGTTCATACGTCGGGGCCAGCGTGCGCTCGTCAAAGCCCACCGCCGCATTCACCACGCCGCTGCCGTGCTTGGCCGCGTAGATTTTCAGCGATGTGAGGTGGGTCGTGATCATGCTCCACGCACCCATGGTTAGGAAGCGTTCGGAGATGGCGACGGCCAGTGCCGCCCCCTCTTCCGGGTCGGTCGCGGAACCAAGTTCGTCCAGCAGCACGAGCGAACGTGCGTCAGCTTCACGCGCGATCTGGTTGACGTGCGAGATGTGCGCGGAAAAGGTAGAAAGATTGCGTTCAATGGACTGCGCATCGCCGATGTCCGCATAGACGGCGGAAAAGATCGGCAGCCGCGCCGACGCCGCAGGCACGGGCAGACCGGCCTGCGCCATCAACGCCAGCAGGCCAACGGTCTTCAGCGCAACCGTCTTGCCGCCGGTGTTCGGGCCGCTAATGATCAACTGCTTTGCCACGCCGGGCAGACCCAGCGTCAACGGCACGATTTTGGCTTTTTCGCTGCGCATCCGCAGTTCCAGCAGCGGATGGCGCGCGCTTTCAAGCGATAGGGGCGCGTCGTCACCGTGGGGCTTGCCGTCGGTGAACACCGGGCGAACGCAGTCAAGCGCTTCCGCGAATTTGCCGTAGGCAAAGTGCGCCTCCACCTCGGCCAGCACCTCCGTGCCACGCGCGATGGACCCGG
Organism: uncultured Terriglobus sp.; assembly: GCA_964250115.1. GTDB lineage: Bacteria > Acidobacteriota > Terriglobia > Terriglobales > Acidobacteriaceae > Terriglobus. Next base: position 6,836 of record CAXUEW010000068.1, on the reverse strand, counting down.
CTTGCTCTGCAACGGCCGCCGTCATAACCACCAGGATGCGGTGCACCTCAGCCTGCTCCTCATCCAGCAGGCGGACCAGTTCGTTGTTCTGTTCCACTGTCTCCAGTGGCTCAATAAAGATGGTCTGGCCCGACGACGACGAGCCATGCACCACGCCCGGCACCTTGCGGCGAAACTCTGCCTTGACGGGGATGACGAAGCGCTCACCGCGCACGGTAATCAGCTCCTCCTGCGCGCCACCTGCATCGCTCACCGCACGCAGTTGACGGCGCAGGCTGTCCTGGATGGCCTTGTGCTGCCGGCCCATAGCCTTCCGAATACGCGAGAGTTCAGGCGAGGCATCGTCTGACAGCGTGCCATCCGGGTCGATCTTGCCGCTGACCAGTTCCAGCAGCTTGTAAAAGTTGGTCAGCAGGATCGGATGCGAGAGCGCAGTAACGGCAGGCCACTTGTCCTCCATGTAGTCGGGTGGTTCCGCTACCAGCAGGCGCCAGTCGGCGATGTGTTCGGCCAGTTCGGCAATGCGGCGCAGTTCGAGCGGCTCCAACGCGGCACCGGGGATGCGCGCCTTGTCCAGCATGGCAGTCGCATCGAACAGGCCGCCAAAGGCGAACGACCCACCCGCGGCCAGGAAGATGCGGATTTCTGCCGTCAGTTGCTGCGCCCGCTCGATGACCTGCAGGTCGCGCGAGGGTTCCAGCGCCAGCACATGGGCCTTGCCCAGCGGCGATTGCGTGCGTCCGGACAGGTGATCGCGCAGACGCGTCCATTCCAGTGCGGCGGCACTGGTTTCGCGGAGTGACGAGGGGGAGCTTTGTTCGAGTGAGGTATTTACAGGCACGGCGATTAGACGCTTTGAGCAGCGCCGAGGACGTTATGCCTGTTTTGCTTCTATACGTGCAACACGCTCATGGATGCCGACCATGTCCGCGTGAAGCTGATTGCGCAACGCAACCATGTCTGCATTCAGTTCCTTCCGGAGCGTTGCCATGTCGTCCGTTAGGTCTTTACACAAAGCTGCCATGTCGGCACTTAGATCTTTGCGCAGAGTGACCATGTCTATATTGATCTCGCGCCGGAGCCCTATCAATTCCGATCGTAGAGTCTGATTGTCCGAGCGGTTCAGCAGGATGCCGATCAGCACAAGCACGGTGGGTATGATGTAAGCCAGATAAAGCTGCACGTGGTCATTACATCTCCTTTCCGTTTTGCAAGCAACAATAACAGGGCCTGCTAACAGGGCCCAGACCTGCACGCCGACAGGTAAGCTGACACCATGCCTGCCCAAACCCCCAGCATGGGGTCATCACCAGTTTCGCTGGTGTCCAGCACAACCATTGCAACCCGCAAAGCGCGAATCGAGTCGCTGGACATCTTCCGCGGACTGAACCTTGCGTTGATGATCTTTGTGAACGAGCTGGGCGAAGTGAAAGGCCTGCCCTGGTGGACGTACCACGCGCCCGGCCGGGTGGACGCGATGACCTACGTGGACATGGTCTTTCCAGCGTTTCTGCTGATTGTCGGCATGTCGTTACCGCTTGCGCTGGGCAGTCGTGTACGCCGGGGCGACGGGTCGCTGCAAATGGTGGGCTATATTGTTCTGCGATCCGTGGCGCTGCTGGTGCTGGGCATCGTCATTGCAAATGCCGGCAAGGGCAGCGCGGCGCAGATGCATGGGCTGCCGCCATATGCCTGGGGCCTGCTGGCAACGGGTGCCGCGCTGCTGGTCTGGATGGACTATGCCGCGCTGGGCAAGGGACCGGTGTCCGCCTTTGGCCGCAGAACGGTGCGATGGCTGCTGCGCGGCGTTGGTCTGGTTGGGCTGCTTGCGCTGGCTGTGGTGTTCCGGCGTGTCGCACATGACGGCGGCGTGCAGTGGCTCTCCTACGGCTACCCGGAGATTCTTG
>CAXUEW010000068.1:0-4919 GCA_964250115.1 uncultured Terriglobus sp. | reverse complement strand
TATCGGCTACACCTACTTTGCCGCGGGGCTCTGCTACCTGCTGACCCGGCGCTGGCGGTGGGCACCTGCCGGTTGGTTCGTTGCCTTTGTCGTGATGAATGCACTGCAAAGCGCCAAGCTGATACACAAGCCCGGACCGTGGTGGGTGTGGCCGCTGGACAATGGCGCTCTGGTGTCGCTGGTGTTTGCAGGAATTGTGCTGTCTACGATCTTCTTCCTGGAGCCAAGACTCGCCACTTTTCGGGCAAAGGCCGCTGTGGCGCTGGGCCTGGGCGCAACGTGCGCTGTGGCTGCCCTGCTGCTGACGCCACTTGGCATCTCCAAAATCCACGCAACGCCAACGTGGGTGCTGTACACCGTTGCTGCGTGTTACGCCATCTACACAATGCTTTACTGGATCTGCGATGTGCGCGGCCACACACGCTGGGCGGCTCCGGTACGTTCCGCGGGTAGCAATACCTTGCTGACATACCTGCTGCCGGACATTTACTTCTTTGTAATGGCTCTGCTGGGCGTGCAGTGGTTTGCAACGCATCTGGCAGCGGGTTGGCCTGGCGTGCTTCGAGCCTTGGTTTTCACGGCGGTCATGCTGGCAATTTCCACCTTGTTGACGCGGGCGCGATTGCGGCTGCAACTGTGATGGGCTTGGCAGAAGGCGGCATCCCGCCCGGCATGTTCCTCCTGCTGGTCCAGCTGATTGCAACCCTCGCCATGTTCGGCCTGATCTGGTTTGTGCAGGTGGTGCACTACCCGCTGTTCGAGCTGGTTGATGACAGGAAGTTCGCGGCATCGCACGCCACGCGGACCACGTATGTGGTGGCTCCGCTGATGCTGCTGGAACTGGCGAGCAGCATCGCCCTGCTGCGGACAGTGTGGAGGCCTTCTTTTATCAGTCCAACGGAAGCATGGCTCGGCGCAGTTCTGGCCGGTGTGATCTGGTTGTCGACGGCGTTCCTGCAGGTACCGATGCACGACCGCCTGCAGGCACGGCACTCCGTTGCCGATGCTAGGCAGTTGGTCGCGACGAACTGGGTGCGCACGGTCGCTTGGTCGCTACGCGCCGCGTTGGTCCTGCTGTGGGCTTGGCGGTGCGGCACGATTGCAGCGGCCTCTCTAAAATAGAGCTATGCCGTTTCCTGAAACACGCATGCGCCGTCTGCGCCGCACCGAGGCCATGCGGTCGCTGGTGCGCGAGACCTACCTGCAGCCCTCGCAACTGATCTACCCGCTGTTCATCTGCCCCGGTAAGGGCGTGCGCAAGGCGATCAGTTCCATGCCCGGCGTCTTCAACCTGTCGATTGACGAAGCTCTCAAAGAGGCAGCGGAATGCGCTTCGCTGGGTATCGGCGGTTTGCTCCTGTTCGGCTTGCCCGAGAGCAAGGACGAGCAGGGCTCCGGTGCGTGGGCCGATGACGGCATTGTGCAGCAGGCATTGCGCGCGCTAAAGGCGGACAGCCGCCTGAAGTCGCTCGTCACCATCGCCGACGCCTGCCTGTGCGAGTACACCAGCCACGGCCACTGCGGTGTGCTGACCGGCGAAGGCGCGGACTGCACCGTGGACAACGACGCATCGCTGCCGCTGCTGGCGAAAACCGCCGCGTCTCTGGCGCGCGCCGGTGCCGACATCGTCGCTCCCAGCGACATGATGGATGGCCGTGTCGCCGCCATGCGCGCCGCCATGGACGCCGACGGACAGCATGACGTGCCGATCATGAGTTATGCGGCAAAGTTCGCGTCCGCTTTCTACGGCCCGTTTCGCGAAGCCGCCGATTCCGCACCGCAGGCAGGGGACCGCAAGGGCTACCAGATGAGCGGCACCAACCTGCGCGAGGCCATGCGCGAGATTGAACTGGACATAGCCGAGGGCGCGGACATGCTGCTGGCCAAGCCCGCCGGGCCCTACCTGGACGTCATTCGAGCCACACGCGAACGCTTCGACCTGCCGCTGGGTGCCTACCAGGTCTCCGGCGAATACAGCATGTTGCACGCGGCGTTTGAACGCGGATGGCTGGAACGCGACCGGGCCACGGTCGAGAGCCTGATGGCGATTCGCCGCGCCGGTGCGGACTTTATCGTGACGTACTTTGCGAAGGATGCAGCAAGGCTGCTGGGCTGATCCGAGATCGCGTTCGGACGGGTGACTGAGTGCAAGCGCTGATCTTCACGAAAGAACACGATCGAGCAGCTAGAATGAGACGTCTCAGAATTCGCAGCAAGGCGGCTGCCAACTTCATCGTCACCGTGCAATAATTCCGCCAACGCTGACACGACGCAGTATCGCCTCAGGCCGCAACCTTGAAGGGATGTTCATGGCAAGCACCGCAACACTGAAGTTTCTGGAAGATCGTTGGGATGACGCGGTTGCGTCAACGCTGGATCCGGCAGAGCTGCTCCGCTACCGCTCCAACCTGCTGGGATCGGACCTGCGCCTGACCAACTTCGGCGGCGGCAATACCTCGTCGAAGCTGGACGAGACCGATCCCCTAACTGGCGAGAGCGTCAAGGTGTTGTGGGTGAAGGGCAGCGGCGGCGATCTGGGATCGATCAAGCGTTCGGGCTTTGCGACGCTGTACCTGGACAAGGTGCTGTCGCTGACCCGGCGCTATCGCGGTGTGGAACTGGAAGACGAAATGGTCGCCATGTACCCGCTGTGCACCTTCAACAACAACCCCACGGCGGCCTCTATCGACACGCCGCTGCACGGCTACCTGCCCTTTCCGCACGTCGATCACCTGCACCCGGACTGGGGCATCGCGCTGGCCGCGTCGGCCAACGGCATCGAGAAGATGGAACAGTTCAACCAGGAGTTCGGACACAAAATCGTATGGCTGCCCTGGCAGCGGCCCGGCTTTGAACTGGGCATGATGCTGAAGCGCGCCATTGAGGCGAACCCCGGCTGCGACGGCATTGTGCTGGGCGGCCATGGCCTGTTTACGTGGGGCGAAACACAGCGTGAGAGCTACCTGAATACTGTCACCATCATCGACCAGATCGGCCAGTTTATCGAGTCGCACAACCTGAAGAAGGGCCTGCCCGCGTTCGGCGGCGTGAAGCACACCAGCCATGCGGAACGCGTGACGCTGGCGGCGAAACTGATGCCTGTGATCCGCGGCAGCGTGTCGCAAAAGCTGCGGCTGATCGGCACCTTCAGCGACTCAGACGACGTGCTGGAGTTTGTCAACTCCAGCTACGCGCAGAAGTTGGCGCACCTGGGCACCAGCTGCCCGGACCACTTCATCCGCACCAAGATCCGGCCTATGTATGTCGAGTGGGATCCGAAGACTGACGTCGCGGAACTGAAGACAAAGATTGCCTCGACGCTGAAGACCTATCGCGAGGACTACGCGACTTACTACGGCAACCATGCCCTGCCGGAGTCGCCGAAGATGCGCGATGCGAACCCGACCGTGGTGCTGGTGCCAGGAGTGGGCATGTTCTCCTTCGGCAAGAACAAGGCGGAGTCACGCATCACCGGCGAGTTCTACCTGAATGCAATTCACGTCATGAACGGCGCCGGCCAACTGGGCGAGGGCAACTGCCCGGCGGTGCTGCCGCAGGCCGGACCCGCCGCTGACACGTCGGCGTTTGCGACGGAAGAAAACTATGTTGCGCTGCCGCCGTCCGAGGCTTTCCGCATCGAGTACTGGGCGCTCGAAGAGGCCAAGATTCAGCGGCAGCCGCCTGAGAAAGAACTGAGCCGCCGCGTAGTCATGGTCGTCGGGGGAGCGTCCGGCATCGGACGCGAGACCGTGCTGCTGGCCGCGCAGCGCGGAGCGCACGTTGTCGTCGCCGACCTGACGCAGGAAGGCGCGAACGCTGTCGCTGCCGAGGCGCAGGCTATCGGCGGTAAGGAAAGCGCGATCGGCACCACGATCGACATTCGCAACCGCGAGAAGATCAAGGCCGCGCTGGACAAGTGCGTCGCCACCTACGGCGGTCTGGACATCCTGGTCAACACAGCGGCCATCTTTCCGTCGTCGCCGAGCGGTGTCATCAGCGATGCGCAATGGGGCACGACGCTTGAGATCAACGTGACCGCCAACTACCTCTTGGCGGACGAGGCGAACAAGATTCTCGCAGCGCAGGCGCTGCCGGGTTCGTCCATCGTGCTGACCAGTTCCGCGAACGCCGTCGTGCCGAAGAAAGGTACGGAGGTCTACGACGTGTCCAAGGCAGCTTTGAGCCACCTGGTGCGTGAGCTTGCCATCACCTACTCGCCCGATGTGCGCGTCAACGGCATCAGCCCGGCGACCGTGGTGAAGGGGTCGACCATGTTCCCGCGCGACCGCGTAAAGGCGTCCCTATCAAAGTACAAAATTGCCTTTGAGGAGAGTGAGTCTGCCGACGAGCTGCGCGACAAGCTGGCGAAGTTCTATGCGCAACGCACGCTGACCCACGTGCCCATCGACCCGACGGACAATGCGGAGGCCATCCTGTTCATCGGCGGGCCGAAGGCACCGGTGACCAGCGGGCATTTGATTCCTGTGGATGGTGGGTTGCCTGAGGCTTACCTGCGGTAGGTAGATGCAAGCACCCTCCTCTACATTTGTCATCCCGCAGCGTAGCGGACGGATCTGCAGATAGGCGGGCCCGCCGAAGTATTCGACTAGGGCTTGGAAGCAAGTCCGGTCGCGTCCAGCGCGAACACTTTCGCCCTGTAGCCCACCGTAAGAGCGTGCGTGGACGGGCACACATGCAGATCCCTCCGCTACGCTGCGGGATGACAAACCATAAGGCGAAGGACCGTGACGAAAGGTAGAGAGCAGCAGTGACACCAAACGACACACGCGCGCTCGTTGCCATCGACCTTGGAGCGGAAAGCTGCCGTGTCTCGCTGCTGCGCTGGCTGCCACGCGGCCCGCAGAGCACGACCGTTCATCGCTTTCCGAACAATGCGATAGAGACAGGCAACGGTCTTC
>CAXUEW010000067.1:0-13163 GCA_964250115.1 uncultured Terriglobus sp. | reverse complement strand
AGGCGCGCATCGCTCTGGACGAGGCTGCGGCTATCGTGCAGGTGGTCGACGGCCGTGCCGAACTGACCGCGCCCGACATTGAACTGTCGCGGCTGCTGCTGCGCAGCGGCAAGCCCATCTTCCTGGCCGTTAACAAGATGGACACAGCGCAGATCGCGCACACCGCCGAAGGCTTCCGCACGTTGGGCTTTCGCGAGGTCTTCCCCGTCAGCGGCGAACACGGCCTGGGCATGGGCGACCTCCTAGACGCCGTCACCGCCGCCATGCCGCTGCCGGATGAGGACGAACAAAATGTCGCCGAAACCCATGTCTCAAAGTCGAGACATGGGGCACCCGTCTATCCGTCGCACAACATCAAGGATGCTGCACCTCTGAAGGCGAAGTTGGCTCCAGACCAGGGTGCCCCGTATCTCGAAGAGATGCGGGTTGGAACCCCCTCAAAACCGGGTGCCCCGTACATCGAAGATGTGCGGGATTCAAAGTCAGGCGAAGACGCGGAAACCCCGCGTGAACGCAAGCTGCGCTCTCACGGCGAGCACGTCAGCAAGGAAACCCGCGTCGCCATCATCGGCAGGCCTAACGTGGGTAAATCCACGCTATTGAACGCGCTTACGGGCACGGGCCGCGCCATCGTCTCACCCATCGCGGGCACCACGCGCGACGCGGTAGATGAAGTAGTCGAACGCAACAATCACAGCTTCCGCTTTGTCGATACCGCAGGCATCCGGCGCAAGGGCAAGACCACCATGATGGCCGAAAAACTGTCCGTCATCATGGCGCGCAAGCATCTGGAAGCGGCGGACGTGGCGCTGCTGGTCATCGATGCGACCGAAGGCGTGGCAGCGCTGGACGCCAACATCGGCGGCTACGCGCATGAGAGCGGACGCAGCGTCATCATCGTCGTCAACAAGTGGGACATGATTACTACGGGCCGCACCGACGGCTCAAACCCTGACGGCAAACAACCCGCCGACCAGAAGGTCTACACCGAGCAGGTGCGCCACGCCCTGAAGTATCTCGACTACGCGCCGCTCCTCTTCATCAGCGCGAAGGACGGCGTGAACGTCGAAGAGGTGTTCAAAAAGGTGCAACTAGTCGCACGCGAGCGCCGCAAGCGCATTACCACCGGCCAGATGAACCGCTTCCTGGATATGGTTGAGTTCGAAAAGGCAGGCGTTCCCTATAACAAGCGACTGCGCATTTACTACATGACGCAGGCCGCCGTCGCGCCACCCACTTTTGTCCTGTTTACGGACCGCGATGTGAAGCTGCACTTCTCCTACGAGCGCTTCCTCGAAAACCAGATCCGTGGGAGCTTCAAATTCATCGGCAGCCCCATCTGGTTCAAGGTACGCGCACGCAATAAGAAGAAAGAAGAGAAGTAATGCACAGTTGCAATGGCGAGTCGCATGAGTGCGATCTCGATACACGAATAGCAACACCATAAGAGCAAATGCGGGCTGAAGGCACGCGCTACCATAGCCTGGGGCGAAGCCCCAGGTAGCCGTAAGCCAATGGCCAAGCGGGCTGAAGGCACGCGTTAAACGCTCGCACCATCGCGTAAGCTAGCCTTTAGCGCAGGCCTACAGCCTGCTTGTCCAAACTCGCCCAGATACCTAGGGCTCCGCCCTAGGCTATGGTAAGCGCAGGCCTTCAGCCTGCGTAACAGCCTTGCAGCGATGCCAGGCCGATGCTTTCGGCAGGGTACAGCTTTAGCTGTGCCGCAATCACGCCAGAAAAGAAACGGGCTTTAGCCCCTGAGGTCAGCTTCTAAAGCTGACCTCGGCGGCTAAAGCTGACCTCGGCGGCTAAAGCCGATCGTATCCTGACGTCTTGTTGGCATGGCTAAAGCCATGCCCTTCCGAAAGGTTTGCCACGTTAGCTGCGTGCTTACTTCCGCGCCCGCGTCCCAGTCCTCGCCCGTGTGCCGGATGATGCGATCCGGTATGACTTTCCAAGGAGTTCAAGTTTCCAAAGACAAGCCCCGGCAAGCGCCGGGGCTTCTGAGTCATACGACCTAGGCAAAGCGCTTGCGAAGCATGCCGGCGACACCCAGCAGGCCGGTGCCCAGCAAGGCGAAGCTTGAAGGCTCCGGAGTTACAGCGACCGGGGCTACAGCAGCCGAGAAGGTGCCGGTGGAAGCACTCTGAAGGTTGTTGTAATAGAAGACGTATGCGCCTGTGCTTTGGAGTGCAAAGCGATTCGGCGAAGTGCCTGTCTGTCCCGCGTAAGTAATGTTCGTTAGGCTGCCGTTGACAAATTGAACAAGTGGAACACTGCCGCTGTTGGCATTCGCCAGATTGAAGACCTGTCCACCAATCGTGAAGCTGAGATTGCTAAGGCCTGTGGTTGTTGTGTAAGTAGAGACCCCAGCGCTAGTGGGAGCCGAAGCCACCGTGAAAACGCCGGTTCCGCTGTAGAGCGATCCCGCGTTTGCTGTGAGCGTGACATTGTAGGTAATAGAATCTGCGTGAGCAGCAAGACCGGAAGAGAGTAGAACAAAGGCAGCCAAAAACATCTTAGAACGCATGAAATCTCCTAATGGGGTACGGAAGAAAGACTAAAGCCTGCCTTTGAAAACCTGAACAAGTCTTTGGTAACGAAGAAGTAACGGACTTGTGCGATTTGGCTAAATCGTTCGCTGACCTTCGCTATGTAGGCGCTATGCAGTCTTCCACGGTGCGGCTTGAGCCGCTGAGATAGAACAGGAGTTTGCGCCAAGACGCGGCTTTAGCCGCCGAGATGCCGAATCCCGGTGGCTAAAGCCACAAGATTTCTACGTCCTTGTCTATCCAGTGGCTGAAGCCGCTGGACGTTTTACTTCTATCGGCATGGCTGAAGCAATGCCCTTCCGAAAGCCTCATGCACGCGAGTCCTGGAGGCTACTTACGCGCCTGCGTCTGATCAATCACCTGCTTCACCGCAACCTTCGCCGCAGTGCGAACCTCGGGCCTGGTCAGGTCCTTGCGAATCCACGTCTCTTCCATGTCGGTGATCTGCCCGTAGCGCGAGTCCTGGCCCTTGGGCGTCTTGACATCGGTCCATGTGGACGCGCCTGCAAGCTCCTCGTCCCACGCCTCGCGGGTCATGTCCCAGAAGATGCGGCGGCGCGGGCTGGCGAACTCCTGCGCGTCGGCGCACTCCCGGTCGGGCAGGCGGACGTACCAGGTCTTGCCCACCTCCTTCACCAGCGGAACCTTCTCGCCCGCGCGGTCGATCAGCTTGGTGTTGTTCTCGCGCTCCAACCAGTTGTTGTCGTAGACCACCAGCTTCGTCGCGCGGTCCAGGTTCTCGTAGTCCTTGCGGCCCATGTCGCGGTACTCGCGCCCGGTGATCGGCGCAAGGTTCTTGCAGCTCCAGCTTGGGTATTCGGTGTCGGTGGACCACGCCGCCGCGCACTGGTAGCGCAGGCCGTCATCCAGCGACGTGATGCGCCGCAGCCACAGGTTCGGCTGCAAGGGGCTGGCCGCCCACGTGCCGCTACCCTGGTTTTGGCCCTTGTACTGCCACTCGCGCGCGGCGTTCCACTCCCAGTCCTCGCCCGTGTGCCGGATGATGCCGCCCGGCATGTGCTCGCCCTTCAGGTCCACGCCCTGCAGCACATGCTGCAGCTTGATGCGCGTGGGCGAAATGTCTGAGGCGATGATCCACTCCTTCACGCTCTTGTTCCCATTCACGTCATAGACGCGCGAGTCCTTCACGTAGCCGGGCTTCAGCGCCTCCGTCTCCACAAAGCTGTAGTCCACAAGGTAGCAGCCGGTCCGTGCTTTGATAGCCGCCCTGCCGCGCCCCAACTGCGAAGTCTGCGCACACGTCAGAACGGGCAGCAGGGCAGCGATTGTGAAGAGGTGGCCATAATAGTGCGGGATGCGGTAACACATGCCGCCATCATAACGAACCAAGCCGAGTGTTGGTATGGCGTTTCAACGGATAAGGAGGCTATAACGGCTGGTAAAAGCTGACGCCCTGCGCACGAAGGAAACTGAAAGCCAAGTCACTTCCAATGTGATCTTGCGATCCTACGGAGGGTAACCAGCCAAGGCGTCCTGCTTCGTAGCTTAGCGGCCAATACTCGTCATTCAAATCACCTACCGTCATGTGACTCGCCCATAAAGTGGCATTTAGAGACGGTACAAGATTATGCTGCCAAGCGTTCAGCGCCATTAGTGCAACCGAGGCATTGTCACAGTTACTCAAAGCCGCGGTTGCAGGCACGTCTAAAACTATCTTCAATTGCAAAACAGCGTAAAGTATCCAGCAAATTTCGTAATGGTGACCCAAAGGTGCGGCCCTTCTGAGCACCTCGCTAAAGCAGCTAAGTAGCAAGCTTGAATCAAGAGTGCCACCTGAGGCTGCTATGAAAAGCAGACAACCTACAATCTCCTTAGCAGCGCTTGGCTGACTAATCAGGAGTTGACATAGCAGGGCTTGAAAAAGATCAGAGTTTTCAGGCCTGGGTAGAAAACCCTGCAAGAGAAGCTTTGCCATTGCATATTTTGCGACATGAGCTTCTATGTCAGCCTGCAAATGCCGCGTGACTAAATCAAAGAAGCGAACAAGATCTCCGTGTTGCCCAGAATTCTTCCTGAGAGTGAAGGTTCTGAAATCTCCCGTCCAATCAGGTTCAAACTGAATTGGAGCCGCAACCACCCGAGTCTTCTTGGGGTTGAGTTGCAACTCAAACTGCTGCAGTTCTTCCTGGAGAACGGACAGGGCGGTCTCTGCCGCGCCTGTGTCGGGAAAACACAGTTCGTAATCGTCGATGAAGCGCAATCCCCGAAGCTTAGGAATTCTTTTGAGAACATTCTTTTCGACTTCTGCAAGAACGCTTTCCGCAATCACCAACGATGTATCTGGCCCGATTGGAATCCCTCGTGTTTGCCGATCCTGAGCTCTTTGAATAAGAACGTCTAAGCGATTTCCAAAAAGAGTTGGCCCATGATTAGCTTTCGCGAGAGCTTTGGTGTGGAATGCCCAAGCGATCGAATGCGTGTAGATGGAGTGGTAAAACTGCGAGATATCGGTACACAGAAACGCTCGTGCGGCCGACCTATTGCGTGCTTTTGGGGCGACAAGAAAACGATTGCTATAGGAGAGATGCGACAGCGCGCGTGTTGCTCCTGGCCAATGTATCGGTCGGCTTTGCGACAAGTGCGTGGTTTGTAGGTGCGTGTCTATGTCAGACCAGTTATCTGACATTTCTTTCGCGAGGGCGTAAAAGGCGATGGGATTCACGAGCGAAAGGGAGCGTCGGATTGAGCCGGTGCCACCACGAGCAAAACTAAATGGGCATGGTCTGCTGTCCGCGGGCTTTACAAATGTCTGCGGCATTATGTTCGGTGCACACAAGACCAGAGCGGCGAAGCTCGTGGAACTAAAGCACGGCGGTAGCTCTTTGGGCAGAAAGCCTTTGGCAAGTAGATCATCGAGAATCGGCATTGGGGAACTTCTCACGTTGATATGGATTGCCGAAACTCTAACAGACGTTACGCCACAACTAGCAGGTCTTGAAGACGCGGCACTCTAAACAAGCATCCATTAGAAGATGCGTCTTCACTGTTGCTCTCTCGCAATCTTCGGTGCTTGTGTCTTATCGCTTTATAATCCGACGCGATTTGCGGTTGCGGCGCAGCCCTCCAAAGCCCCTGCAGTCACCACCGCGCTCGAACTACCCAATGCGCAGACCAACGGCGTGGCGCTTGCGCCGGATGGCCGCATGTTCCTGGTGATTGCCAAGCAGAAGGGGCAGGATGTGCCGCAGATTGCCGAGTACGTGGGCGGCACGTGGGCGGGCGGCGTCTACAAGGGCGGGCAGTTGAAGCCGTACCCTGACGCGGCGTGGAACGCGTGGAAGCCCGGCGCGGATGCGTCGAAGATGTTTGTGCATGCCAACAGCATTCGCTTTGGCCCGGACGGCACGCTGTGGGTCGTCGACTTCGGCAGCGAGGGCCTGGGCGAGCCGGACGTGAAGCACGGCCCCAAGCTGGTCGGCATGAACATTGCGACCGGACAGGTGGTGGAAACCCTCTATCTGGATGGCGTGACCAAGTCCACCAGCGCGGTGGACGATGTGCGTTTCAACGGCGATCACGCCTACCTGACGGACGCGGGCTGGCCCGGCATCATCGTGGTGCACCTGCCGGACGGCCACGCCTACCGCACGCTGAACGACACCCTGCCCATGAAGGCGATGGTGCCCCTGCGCGGCGAAGGCCACGAGTTGCAGGACAAGCACGGCAAGCCCATCTACTTTCACGCTGACCAGCTTGAGGTCTCGCCCGACGGCAAGACGCTGTACGAGCAGCCCTGCAGTGGACCCATGTGGGCCATCGACACCGCCGTGCTGGACAACGAGGCGATGCCGGACGCGGAGCGCCTGAAGCACGTGCGCAAGTTTGCCGAGACGGGCACCAGCGGCGGCACGGCCATCGATAAGGCGGGCAACATTTACGTGGCGCAGGCGGATAACAACTCCGTGCTGAAGATCACGCCCGCGGGTGTAATCAGCACGCTGGTGCAGGGTCCGCAATACGTGTGGGTGGACGCCCTATGGATCAGCGCGGATGGTCGGCTATGGATGCCCGCCGCGCAGATGGACCGCACGCCCTCGTTCAACAACGGCAAGATATCTGTGACCTATCCCATGCGGGTGTTCACGGTAAAGATCGGTGACGGGCCGCCGGCAAACGATCACCGTTAGCGGATTGGTAAGCTACTTGATTCGCTCTTCCAGGCGGGCCGTACGTTCGTGCAGCCCGATCATGTCGCGGTGAATGCTGTCGCGGAGAGTGATCATCTCGCTGCGCATGTCCTTGGCAAGATTGGCCAGTTCTGTCCCTAGCCGATCCACTGTGACCTCAATGCGCGCGGCCCGCTGGTTTGCCTGGAGCCAGGCAAGGATAACCAGCACGCTCGGAACACCCATCGCGAAATAAAACTGCAGGTTGCTCATACCCGCTCCTTACAGCAAATCATAACAGGGCCATCTCTGCTGCTGCATTGCCGGCTGCAGGTATCTGAACCGGTGAAAGCCATTCCCGCCACGCGTGCAAGCCGCGTTCGCACTGGATGCGGTGACGCTCCTTCTTGTCGCGAATCTTCTTACGCAACTCTTCTTCCAGCGGCATCAGCAGGTCGAAGGTGACGTTCGCGGGCTGGAAGCGCTTGGCCTCGGCATGGGTAATGTAGTGAACTAACGATCCGTGTGCGGACAATCGCGGCGCCGGTGTGGGCTGTTCGCCGCGAGCAAGAGCAGCGACGAAGCGGCCTGCCAGCATGCCGCCTGCGATGGACTCCGTGTAACCCTCCACGCCGCTCAACTGACCTGCGATCAGCACCTGCGGGTGGTCGCGCAGTTGCAGTGTCTCCGTCAGCAGCGTGGGGCTGTTGATGTAGGTGTTGCGATGGATCTGGCCGTAGCGCAGGAAGGTCGCGTTCTCCAGCCCGGGGATGAGGCGCAGAACGCGGGCCTGGTCGCCGAACTTCAAGTGGTTTTGAAAGCCTACAAGGTTGTAGCTGTCGGCACGCAGGTTCTCGCAGCGCAGTTGCACCACGGCGTACGGCGTCTGGCCGGTGCGCGGATCACGCAGCCCCACCGGCTTCATGCAGCCGAAACGCAGCGTATCCTTGCCGCGACGGGCAATCTCCTCAATAGGCAGGCAGCCTTCGAAGTAATCCAGCCGCTCCCAATCGTGCGCCTTTACCTCCTGCGCGGCGACCAGCGCGTCGTAGAAGATGTCGTATTCCTCGCGTGTGAAGGGGCAGTTGATGTAGTCGGCGGAACCCTTGTCCCAGCGCGCGGCAAAGTAGACGCGATCCATGTTGATGGTGGTCGCATCGACGACGGGAGAAATGCTGTCGTAGAACGCGAGGTGGTCGGCACCGGTCAGCCGCTGCAACTCTGCGGTGAGCGCGGGTGAGGTAAGCGGGCCGCTAGCCAGCACGGTCAGTGTGTCGGAAGAGTTTTCCTCCAGCGTGGTGACTTCTTCGCGCACGACGGTGATGTTAGGCTCCTGCGCGATGCGTTCGGCCACACGGCGTGAAAACTCCACGCGATCGACGGCAAGAGCATGGCCTGCGGGCACCGCGCAGGCGTCAGCCTCTGCCAGCAGAACGCAACCGGCGGCGCGCATCTCCTGCTTCAGCAGCCAGGGCGCGGTGTTTTCGCTTTCACTTTTGAGTGAATTTGAGCAGACCAACTCTGCAAAGTCGCTGGTCTGGTGCGCTTCGGTGGAGCGGTGCGGGCGCATCTCGTACAGCGTGACTTCGCAACCTGCGCGTGCGGCCTGCAATGCAGCCTCTGGGCCGGCCAGGCCGCCGCCGATGACTTTAACTTTCTTGATCTTCAATCCTTTTGTCCTGCTCCGTTTTAGCGTTGCAATCGCTGCTTTTCTAAAGCGCGCTGTGTTGCTGTGATCTTTGCAGCATCTGCCAGATCCTGCGGCCTGCCTGTAATTTCCGACGGCACACGTCGTTCCCACGCCTGCTCAGTATCCACGCCTAAATGCTTTGAATAATAATTCGGGAAGGCTCAACTCCGACCTGAAAGATGGCATCCGGTTCACGGAAATCCTGTGGCGAAATTTCTCCAAGAGGAGCGCCTAACTCGGCAAGCGCGCGATATACGGCGTGGCTGTTCGGTTCGCTGTTACGGATCAGCAGGTCCAAATCCTTTGTGGTGCGTGGCTCCGTATGATGACTCACCGCATGGCCGCCGACTACCAGGTACTCAACGCCGTTATCGTTGAACGCGCGTAATAAGTCTTTCTGATCGTCCCAGACTTGCGGCATCGTGTTCCTTCCCGATGTACACGGCACGCGTCATTTGGAAGGCCGCCTCCAGCCGCTCTGCCGATGTGCGGCCCTGCCAGTACAGCAGCGTTTCTTCGTCCTGCTGTGCCTTGCTGACCACCCGGCGGATCACGCGGGAACGCTTACGGCGCTCAAGTTCCTCCGCAGGCAGTTCCGGGATGGATGGGCTTGATGACGACTTCATCGTAGACCATTTTACCCGTTCTACGCCCCTGGCAGCATCCTGGAAGGCGACTGCACGCCATGCAGAACCAACCGGCTCCAACGGGCGTCTACCTATGCAGGTTTGTTCTGCTCATCGTCCCCGCGCTTACCAAAGCCTGTCGCCGGCCAGCCGCTGCAGCGCATCGCCGATCACGCGCAGGTTCAGCCATTCGCGCAGAACCTGCGCACCGTTGCTCTCGTAAATTCCAACGCTGGCAGGTTCCAGTCCAGGCACTCCCATTGGAAGCGGGTGCAGTTGCGGTCCACGGCTGTCCGCGCCAGAGCTGTAAACAAGGCGGCACCGATGCCGCGTTTGCGAAACGCTTCGCGCACGAACAGGTCTTCCAGATACAGCGCCGGTCGGCCCTCCCATGTGGAGTACTGGAAGAAGTACAGTGCGAATCCGGCAATCTCACCCTGCCATTCGGCCATCAGGCAGCGGAAGTAGGGCTCCGGCCCGAAGCCGTCGCGCAGCAGATCGGCCTCGGTGGCCATGGCAGCGTCGGGTTCCTTTTCGAAGATGGCGAGTTCGCTGATCAGCGCCGCAATTTCTGGCACATCGCTTGGCTCTGCCGCTCGTATGTGCAGATCAGAGGAGAGTGGTGCGGTCAAGGCTTCGGCTCGGCGGACTTCTTCTCAGCCGCCGCTTCATCGGCGTCAGACTTGGTGCGTGCTGCATCACGGGCAGCCTTTTTCGCAGCGTCTTCCACGGCAAGGTACTTGTCGAAGGGCACGCTAAAGCCAAACAGTTCATTGTCCTTGCCAGCGTCCTTTGCATGGATCATTTTTACGTAGAGTTCAGCGCCCCGCAGCGGTGGGTCTTCCAGATCTCTAATGTCGTAGAAGAGAAAACCGCTAGCCGAAGTATGGGGTGGCACAACGGTCTGCGAGAAGGAAAAGTCCTTGTCGTCGTCGATGATTTTTTTATCGACTGTCGTAGGTTTGTACGTGATGGGCGTGCCGGGAATGCGTTTCTGCTTGATGTCGGCGAAGCGGAACAGGCGGCGGTTCAGTTCGTCCGGTGTAGCCGCGGGTAGCTTGGTGCCATCGGCCGCGACGAACTGGAAGCGCGCCTGGTTCAGGTCCAGCGGTGCGTCGCCGTCGTTCTGAATGATGACTCTCACCGGCAGAATGCTATGGCCGGAATAGTCGTTGCGAAAGAACTCGCCCTTGGCGCGGGTGTCGAACGGCTCGGCTGCAACGGTGACATGCTCTTTGTCGTGGGTGTCCTTTGCCGGGTAGGCAGAAGCTGCTTGCGCAGGAGGAGCAGCCTTCTTCGCGGCCACCGCAGGCGGTGCCGCAACGCCCGCCATACAGGCAAGGTAAACCGCAGAGTGTAAGCAAGAACGGAACATAGCTGTAAGACGAAGTTGCGCGGCAGATTGAGCACAGCCCGCTGCCGGCACGTCCTCATTATCAATGCGGGCAGGGAAGAGGGTAAAGTGAGCTTGCCCGTACGCCCGCGTGCGGTGTGTGAAAGGTTCAGGCCGGCACGCGCATGATGTTGCTCTACAGCTTCGCTTTGACGATGGCACTGACGGCAAGCGCCCCCTTGTGGGGATGGCGCATGCTGCGGCAGGGCCGCTATCGCCAGGGCCTGCGTGAGCGTCTGGGATCGGTTCCGGAGCGGCTTGCTGAGGCTGTTCGAGGTAAACCTGTCATCTGGCTCCATGCCGTTTCTGTGGGCGAACTGATTGCTGCAACCCGATTGGTGACAGAGTTGCGGGCGGCACTACCTGGATACGTCGTCGTGATTTCGACCACCACACCGACGGGCCAGCAGGTCGCCCGCGAACGCTTTGACGTGGATCGCGTGTTCTTCTTTCCGCTGGATTTTGCCTTTGCCGTGCGGGCGTACCTACGGGTGCTGCAGCCGAAGCTCTTGATCCTCATGGAGAGCGAACTGTGGCCCCGCCTGCTGGTCGACTGCGAGCACAGAGGCGTGCCGGTGGCGGTGGTGAATGCTCGCGTCAGCGACCGTTCGCTGCCGCGCTACATGGCTTTGCGGGCACTATGGAAACCTCTTTTACAGCATGTTTCGTTGCTGCTGGCGCAGAGTGAAGAAGACGCACGGCGATGGATCGCCATTGGAGCCGCAAAAGAAAGCGTACAGTGCGTTGGCAATTTGAAGTATGACGTGCAGGGATCGGCGGAGACGCCGCTGACGGAGTTGATCCGCAGGCATCTGCCGGGTGCCGCAAAGGTGCTTGTGTGTGGCAGCACGCACGAAGGGGAAGAGGCAATGCTGCTTGACTGCGTCAGAGGGTTCTTTCCGGGTCAGCAGGTCATGATTCTTGCTCCGCGACATCCTGAGCGGATTTTTCAGGTCGAAGTACTGGCCGCAGAACAAAAGGT
Organism: uncultured Terriglobus sp.; assembly: GCA_964250115.1. Lineage (GTDB taxonomy): Bacteria > Acidobacteriota > Terriglobia > Terriglobales > Acidobacteriaceae > Terriglobus. The sequence continues at coordinate 1,793 of CAXUEW010000067.1, read as the reverse complement.
ATTCACACAGAGGCTGAGTACGTGGAGACTCTCGCCGACAATGCTCGCAACAGATGCTGTGCTGCTGGTGGATACAGTCGGAGAACTGTCCGCGCTGTACTCGCTGGCGACCGCCGCGTTTGCAGGAGGCAGCCTGATACCGCACGGCGGACAGAATCCGCTGGAGCCTGCGCGATACGGCGTGCCGGTGATCATGGGCGAATCTTATGAGAACTTCCGCGGTGTCGTTGCTGCCATGCAGGCGGCCGGTGCGATCTCCATCGTGAATGTGAAGAACCTGGGCGAGACGCTGGAGGCATCACTCTTTCGCGAAATCTCCGAGCAACAGCGGCAGCGTTCGCGCGCACTGTTCGAGCAGCATGCCGGAGCCACGCAGCGTACCGTCGCCGCACTGCTGCCGCTGTTAGAGGGGCAAAGATGATGGGGATGCGTAGGCCATGGCTGCTGCCCCTGCTGCCGCTGTACGCGGCTGGCGTCGCGTGGAATGACCGCAGGTTCACGCGGCATCCTGAGCGTGCGAAGCGGCTTGCCGATCCGGTCGTCAGCATTGGCAGCCTCTCTGCAGGTGGCGCGGGCAAGACTCCGTTTGTCATCGCATTGGGTGAGGCGATCCGGCGCGCGGGCTATGGTGTTGACGTGCTCACGCGCGGGCACGGCCGCAGTTTGACCGGCGATCTGCGCGTACGTCCTGACGGCACCGCGGATGAGTTCGGCGATGAACCGCTGCTGCTGGCGCGGCGACTCGCCTGCCCGGTGTACGTTGCCCGCGAGCGCTTCCGCGCCGGGGAAATGGCGGAGCGCGATCGTAGAGTGCGGCGCGATGACCGGCATCTTTCGCTACATCTGCTGGACGACGGATTTCAGCACAGACAACTGGCGCGTGCGGTGGATATCGTTCTGCTGACCGCAGAAGATGCGCGCGACAACCTGCTGCCCGCAGGCAACCTGCGAGAGCCGCTGCATGCCATCCGCCGCGCAGACGTGGTCGTTCTGCGCAACGAGGAAGCGGAGGGTTTGCAGCCAGTGCTTGACCGCATCTTCGCAGGCCGGGACCGTCCGCATATCTGGCACATCCGTCGCCGTTACGCCGTCATCGAAGGTCAGGTTTCGCAGCGGCCGTTAGCATTTTGCGGCATTGCCCGGCCCGATGGGTTTCGAGCCTCGCTGCGGCAACTCGGCATTGAGCCGCCTCGCTTTGTGGGGCTGCGTGACCACCAGCCGTACGACGCGGAAGCGGTTAGTAAACTTATCCAACAGGCAAAGAGCGCGAACGCAGATGGATTTGTTACGACCGCAAAAGACGCCGTGAAGATCGACGACGCCATACGGCGCGATCTGCTGCAAACTGGACCGCTGGCAGTATGCGATGTGTCCGTGCAGTTGGAGGAGGAATCACGCTGCATCGAGCAGATGTTCGCGCTGATCAAAGCCGGATGGCGGCGGCGGCTGGAAGCATGAACGCCCACAAGAATGCGCTGCACAATCCAGCCGCACCACGCATTCTCATCGTGCGTGTCGGAGCGATGGGCGACGTGTTGCACGGCATGCCTGCAGTTGCTGCCCTACGTGCTGCCTTGCCGCATGCGGTCATCGGATGGGCCATTGAGCCGCGATGGGCTCCGCTGCTGGTTGCATCGGGAAGCACCAGCGGGCATGCATCCCAACCGCTGGTCCATACCGTGCACCTGGTCGAAGCAAAGGCGTGGTCGAAGCACCCCTTCTCGCTGGAAACCCTGCGCAGCATCCGGTCGCTGCGGCATGCGCTGCGCGGCGAACAGTACGACGTCGCCATC
>CAXUEW010000066.1:9545-13348 GCA_964250115.1 uncultured Terriglobus sp. | reverse complement strand
TATCCTGACGAGCGCAAATGGCAGGTGTCTGACACCCTGAGCTACAGCCGGGGCAAGCACAACATCCGCGCGGGCTTTGACATCGTGCACAACAACGACGTGCAGAACCAGCTTTTCCAGGCTGCGGGCACGTTCACGTACAGCACGTCCATTGCGAACTTCCTTTCCGATCTCGCACGCCCAAACGGCACCTGTAACACGGCGCTGACGGGCGTGGGCACGCTGCCCTGCTACAACACGTACGTGCAAGGAACCGGCCCCTCGTCCTTTACGCTGAACACCACGGACATGGGCTTCTTCGTGCAGGACGACTGGACGATCTCGTCGCGCGTGACGCTCAACGCCGGCGCACGGTACGACTACGAGAAGCTGCCCACGCCATATCAGAACCTGATCACCATACCGGTCACCTCGAACGCACCAAGCGACAAGAACAATATTTCGCCACGCGTTGGATTTGCTTGGGATCCGTATGGACTCGGCAAAATGGTGGTCCGTGGCGGGTACGGCCTGTACTACGGGCGCATCCCCAATTCGATCCTGCTGAATGTCTTTCAGAACACCGGTTCCGCCGCCAGCCAGACCACGGTGACGTTTACGCCGGGCACGGCGGGTCAGCCCACCATTCGCAACCAGGCCAACCTGAGCAATGGCGTCGCACCAGCATCGATCTACTACTTCGATAGGAACTTCCAGAACCCCTACACGCAGCAGTTCGACTTTGCCGTGCAGCAGGACCTGGGCAAGAGCAACGTGCTTTCGGTGCAGTACCTGGGCGCGCTTGGCCGTGAACTACCGAATTTTATCAACACCAATCTTGACCCTGCCAACGCATACAACGTGACGTACAACGTGGTGCCGAACGCAACAGGCAGTTGCGGTCCGTATGCGTGCGGAGCCATTACATCGCGCGTGTATGGAGGACGCCGCCAGACCAACTGCACCGCTATGACGCCAATCAACGGCGTTATGACCTGCACGGGCGGAACGCTGGCCAACACGTACAACGGTACGGCTGTAACGCCTAACACCACCTACGCCGGCATAACGGGTGTGATCAGCAACATCAACTCCTCGTACCATGCGATGTCGGTCGATGTGACCAACCGCAGCTACCGATGGGTGACGTTCGACGCTAACTACACCTGGGCGCATGCGCTGGACTTCTCGCAACTGCAGACGACCGGCACGACCACGAACAACTGGATTGACCCGTTCGGCAATCAGCGCGCGAACTATGGCAACAGCAACCTGGACACACGGCACCGCGCCGTGGGCTGGGCCATTCTGAACATCCCTGGCGTTGCTGCCAAGGACACGCTGGCTTCGTACCTGGTCAATGGCTGGTCGGTGAAGCCGCTGATTGCTATCCAGTCAGGCCTGCCGTACTCGGCTACCGTCAGCGGTTCCACGCCGCAACAGTGCTACGTGGCAGGTTGCCTTGCTACGTCGGCTGCCAGCACCTCTGGCGTGCAGGGCACAAGCGTCAGCTACATCCCGCAGCTTGGCCGCAACACCTTCAACTTCCCCCGCACCATCAATGTGGACACGCGCGTGCAGAAGGATTTCCGCATTCACGAAAACTACACCCTGCAGGTCATCGCAGAGGCCTTCAACCTGGCGAACCACCAGAACGTCACCACCATCAACTCGAATGCGTACACACTCGCCAACACGGTGGGCGCGGGCAGTTCAACGAACGCGACGCTGGCACCGGTCACCAGCTTCGGTACCGTGTCGGCAACCAACAGCACGTATGCTTACGCTCCGCGGCAGTTCCAGTTCGCGCTGCGCCTGCAGTTCTAAGGGAACGGTCCTGTAGCAAGGGCGGTGGCTTCGGCTGCCGCCCCTTGTTTTTGTGGCGGTTGGGAGCACGCCGGACTGGCGCTTTGCAAGTTCCGCGCAGAGCCAGTACGCTGCACCTACACCGTTTTTGCCCGTGCTTGCCAGGATTCGCAGGACTACAAGATGCGATTGCCGGTAATGTCAGTTCCTTCCCAGCAACTGTGCCGTTCCGCCACGTTCGCGTGGCTTGCCCTGGAGTGTGCGCGTCTGCGCTGCTTTCGTCTTTTCGCGCGGTCGCTGCCTCTGCTCCTGCTGAGTGGGACAGCCGTGCTGCACGCGCAAACGTCCTCCACCGGAGCTTTAGGAGGCGTAGTGCACGACCCTTCCGGTGCGTCGATTGCGGGTGCTGTAGTCCGGCTCGAGAGCCTCGCCACGGGAGCCACGGCAACCTCATCCACAGACCGGCTGGGCGAATTCCTGTTCGCAAACATTGCGCCGGGATCGTATCGCGTTCGCATCGATGCGACCGGGTTTGATGCGCTGCGCATCGCGGACGCCGATGTGCCGCTTGGACGCACGCTGCGGGTCGCACCCTCCCTGCGGATCGGCGGGATTTCCCAGGCCGTAAGTGTTCAGGCGGCGGATGATCTGCCGGGGTTTGACTCGCCCGTGAACGGCAACCTGCAGCCGTCTGAATTGCAGACGCTGCCGCTGGATGGGCGCCGCTTTCAGAGCCTTGCACCGCTGACGCCTCTGGTAGCCGCAGACGACGCAGCACCCGCGGATGCGGCGGATAGTAACGGCACCGGTGACGGTGATGCCGCTCCAGACACAGACAATGTGCGGCTCTCCGTGCGCGGCCTGGACCCCATGCATAACCAGTACGCCTTGGACGGCCTGAGCCTGACGCGCGCCTTCGATGGCGAACCGCGCGGTGGGCGCACCCTGCCTTTCACTGTGGCCGAAGAAGGCGTGCAGGAGTTCCAGGTGCGCACCGTGGGTGAGGGAACCGCGCGCGGGCGCGATGCCGGCGGATCGGTCAACACGGTCACGCGGCGTGGCGAGGCTGCGGTGCATGGCTCGGCGTTTTTCCTGCTGCGTAACAGCGGCGTGGGTGCGGCAAACCCGTTCGCCGTCAGCACGCGCTACAACAACGGTTCGCCGACTTCCACGCTGGTCAAGCCGCGAGATTTGCGCGAGCAGTTTGGCGGCTCCGTGGGTGGTCCACTGCTTCGCACCTCGCAGGCAACACGGGTCTTTGGCTTCGTCGCGGCGGAGGGGCAGCGCCGCAGCTTCCCTGCTATTTCATCGCCCAGCGACCCAAACTTCTACAACCTTTCGGCGGTACAAACCGCGCTGCTGGCAAACCGTGGCGTGAACGCCGCGGCAACGGCAAAGGCATTGAACTTTCTCGACGGGCTCACCGGGCCGGTGGCGCGGCGTGCCGACGAACTGGCCCTGTTTCCGCGCCTGGACTGGCAGCCCGGTGCGCGAACCTCCGTTACGGCGACATGGGCGCACGTGCGTTTCCGCTCGCCAAGCGGGCAGCGCAGCGCACCGGTTGTTCCGCGTGGCCGGGCCAGCTTTGGCGACGTGACCACGCATACTGACTCTGCCATGCTGCACGCCAACGTGGCATTTTCTGCGCGCTGGCTGGGCAGCCTCCGCGCACAGTACAGCCGTGACGCAGCCTTTGCAGAGACGCCTGCGCCGCTCACGTCAGAACCGCAGACCGGACCGGGAGGTGCCGCGCCGGAAGTATCTATCGCCGGTGCTTTTACCTTCGGCAATGCGGCCAGCCTGGGAGCACGCAGATTGCCGGAAGAGCGCCGTACTGAGGTTGCTGCCGAGACCAGCTTCAATGGCCGCTCCCACACCATTCGCCTCGGTGCGGATGTGAGCGGGGTCGACGAACGCATCGGCAGCCGTGAAGCTTCTGCCGGAGCGTATGACTTCACCAGCGGCACCACCAACGGTCGTGCAGGCGGGCTGGTCGACTTCATCACAGACTTCACCTA
>CAXUEW010000066.1:8530-9535 GCA_964250115.1 uncultured Terriglobus sp. | reverse complement strand
CCGCCACCAGCTACCCCAACGGCGGGTGCCCATCCATCTACGCGGCGGTGCACCTGTTCTGCTTTCGCAGCTTTACGCAGACCTTCGGATCCGTGCCTGAGACGCGCTTCCACACGGCGGAGTTGAGCGCCTTTGCCGGCGACACCTGGCGTGCCACGCCGCGCCTGCGGCTCTCTATCGGGGTTCGTTACGAGTACAACCGCCTGCCGCCCGCACAGCGCCCCAACCTGGCGCTCGATGCCGCGCTACGATCGCTGACGGACGGCTTCGCCAGCAGCTCGACCCTGCCCGCCGACACCAACAATCTGGCACCGCACGCCGGCGTTGCCTACGCTCCGGGATCGCGCACCGTGGTGAGTGCAGGGTACGGTGTCCACTTTGGCCGCGTCGCCGGGCGCACCATTCAGGCCGCGCTGGAGAACACGGCACAGCCGCTCAGCCGGACCAGGTTGCGCCTGACACCACGCACCGTGCTGGACCCAAGCTGCGCGTCTGCGGGCACCAATTTCGGCTATCCAGCGACGTATGCCTGTTCGCCGTTTGGTCCGGTTGCGGCTTCAGGTGCGGCAACTGTCTTTGCAACCGGCTTCCAGATGCCGTTCATCCAGACGGGCGAGTTCTCCATCACGCAGGAACTCACGCGCACCACCACGCTGGACGCAAGCTACGTCCTCGGCCTGAACCGGCAACTGGCCAACACGACCGACCTGAATATCGCTCCATCCACATCACGGGTCACCTTCCAGATCGTTCGAAATGGCGGCGAAGCGGGCGCGCGTGGCGGTGAAGTGTTCAACGTGCCGCTTTACACGGCTCGGCGCACGGCCGCGTACGGCCCGGTGACGGCCATCCTGTCCAACGGCAACGGCACCTACAACGCTCTGGCCGTTCAAGTGCGGCAGCGCACAGCCCACGGTCTGAGCGGGCGGCTTTCGTGGACGTACAGCAAGGCGCTCGACAACGTGCGAACGACCGGGGCGGTTCCGAATGAAAATGCGCAACTGG
>CAXUEW010000066.1:6454-8520 GCA_964250115.1 uncultured Terriglobus sp. | reverse complement strand
TGGATCCTGTGGAGCCGCTCTACGACCGCGCTCCCTCCAACTTCGACAGGCCTCATCGCATCGTCGCCGCCCTGGTGTGGGAGCCGAAATTGGAAGGCGGCAATCGCTTTTCCCGCTCCATAGTCAATAGCTGGAGCCTTTCGCCCGTGGTGCTGGTCAGCAGCGGCAGGCCGTACAGCTACCAGATCACCGGCGGCACGTCGCTGCCGGGCGGTCGCGAGAGCCTGAACGGCTCCGGCGGATCGACCGCGCTGCCGTCCGTGGGCCGCAACACGCTGCGCCTGCCGTGGACGCAGAATGTGGACCTGCGCATCTCACGCCTGTTCCTTGCCAGGGAGCCCCTGAAGGTACACCTCTCCGCCGAAGCCTTCAACCTGCTGAACCATGTCAACGTCACCGCCGTGGAGCAGCGTGCCTTCCTGGCGGGCACTGCCGCTGCTGGCGTGGTTCCGCTGGTCTTTCAGGACGCCGCAACCATTGCTTCCGAAGGCCTGACCAGCCGCGCCTTTGGCGTCGCCAGCAGTTCCGCGGACAGCCCCACGCGCGAACGGCGGCTGCAGGTTGGCTTACGGCTGGATTGGTAGTCCTTAGACATGAATCCGAACCGTTGCGTCCGAAAAGGGCACGGCTTCAGGGTGCTGCAATGTCTGTCTTCGCAGGGGCACAGCTTCAGCTGTGCCGTAATTGCTTCCGTTCAACGTGGTTTTAGCCACCGAGGGCAGCTTTTTCGGCACGTCTTCAGCCCTGAGGCCTCCTTATAAGTTGACCTCAGGGGCTGAAGCCCGATCTATTGGCTTCTGTTTGGCACAGCTAAAGCTGTGCCCTTCCGAAAGCTCGCTTCACCATGCGTTTTCGAAGGCGAGACCGGCAAGCGCACTAAACTTTGAAACGCGCGTCTACACGGGTGGAGAGCGAGCGTACCTTAGCCGCGCGCGCTGGTCGTGCTAGCGGTGTGTTCCGCGTAGGTTCCGACCAGCGGCATCAGCCACTTTTCACCCTGCAGCGCCTTGATCGCCGCCACGATCCATCCTGCGGTCAAAGCCAGCAGCAGCAGGCCGCTGATGGTGAAGGCGACAGCCGACGGCAGCATGGACACCAGCAACTGCTCCACCTCACGCAGACCCACCGCAAGGATGAAATAGAAGATGGCCTGCCAGCTGTGGAATCGCAGCAGCGCGTGCGAGCGGTAGGCCGGCAGCAGCAGGAAAAGCACCGCGGGCGCGACCAGGTACGCGAGCCCACAGGCTATGGTCAACGGAATGGGCATTGGGTACGGAACGTCAGAAGGGTAAGGAGGATAGGGAGCGGTGTAAGGCGGCGCAGGCCCACGGAGCACCTCGGAGGCAGCCGGTGCGTTGGCATTCGTGGTTTGCTTCGCCGTGTAGGCCGGCCCGTAGACCGGCTCCGCGCCGTCCTGTGGTGTGTTTTCGCTGCCTGGTTCGTGGCTCACGCGACCTCTCCTGCAAAACCGGTTTGGATGCAGTAGCGAGCGCATCGTTAGCTGCACAAGGAACCGTCTCCCCTTCGCGACGCGGAGACGTTTTACGCATCAGAACAGATGAAACAGCGAGTTGGGAAGCAGTATGACTTTGGCAGCATGGGTTGCGGCGCACGGATACCTCTCCGTTGGTCTGCTTCTTTTCATCTCGGCGCTTGGTTTGCCCATGCCCGCCGGTCTTGCACTCATCCTGGGTGGGGCTGCCGCGCACGGCGGTTCGCTGCACCTGTACTGGCTGATTCCCGCGGCTGTGCTTGCGGAAAATGCGGGTGCTTCGCTGCTCTACACCGGCGGCCGGGTGACCGGCTGGTGGCTGCTGGCGCGGCTATGCCGGGTGACGATGGATCCGGAAAACTGCATCTTCCGCTCGGCTGACTTCTTTTACGAACGCGGCCCGCGCGTTCTGCTGGTGGCCCGTTTCATCCCCGGCCTGAACAGCATGGCACCTCCCCTGGCGGGCAGCCTGAACATGCGGGCGTGGAAGTTCTGGCGGCTGGATTTTGCGGGTGCGGTGCTGCACGTTACAGCCTGGACCTCGGTTGGCTTCTTCGCCAGCCGCTACATCCGT